>NZ_AUEX01000019.1:0-77008 GCF_000426205.1 Acidovorax sp. JHL-9 | reverse complement strand
TGCGGGCGGTCTGCGGCGTTGCGGCGCTTGTGGATAGCCGGGCTATCCACTGCGCACCGCGCCTGGCATCCCATCGCGCAAAGACCGCTGCGCGACCCCTGCGAGATCGTAAACAGGCTCTTACCGATCAGGAAAACGCTCCAGCGCTTTCCCGCCCCCTGGGCGCAAAAAATTCAGCCGGCGCGCGCCGCATCGGCCAGAGCCTGCGCGCAGCGATTGGCCATTTGCGCATCACGCGCCTCCACCATCACCCGCAGCAGGGGCTCCGTGCCGCTGGCACGGATCAGGATGCGCCCGGTGGAACCCAACTCCTGCTCAACAGCCTGGGTGGTCTGTGCAAGCAATTTGTTGGACTTCCAGTCCTGCCCCGGCACCAGGCGGACATTCAAGAGCACCTGGGGATAAAGCACCACGCCAGACAGCATGTGTGCCATGGTTTGCCCATTGCGCACGCATGCCTGCAACACCTGCAAGGCACTGACAATGCCGTCGCCCGTCGTATGGCGGTCCAGCGCCAGCAGGTGGCCCGAGCTCTCGCCGCCCAAAACCCAGTGGTGGCGTGCCAACTCTTCCAGTACGTAGCGATCGCCCACGCGTGCCCGCACCAACTTCACGCCGCGCGCATGCAGAGCAAGCTCGATGGCCATGTTGGTCATCACGGTGCCCACCACACCAGGCACATGCTCATCGCGCCCCATGCGATCGGCCGCCATGAGGTACAGCAACTCATCCCCGTTGTATAAACGTCCTGTCGCGTCCACCATCTGCAGCCGGTCGGCATCCCCATCGAGAGCGATGCCATAGTCGGCATGGTTGGCGCGCACCGCCCGCACCAGTGCATCGGGATGGGTGGCGCCCACCTCCTGGTTGATATTGAGACCATCCGGCGCACAGCCTATGGTCAGTACTTCGGCGCCGAGTTCATGGAACACCTTGGGAGCCACCTGGTAAGCGGCACCATGGGCGGCATCCACCACGATCTTGAGGCCTCGCAACGACAGTGCATGCGGGACCGTGCTCTTGCAGAACTCGATGTACCGGCCTGCCGCATCGTCCAGACGGCGGGCTTTGCCCAGGGAGGCCGAATCAGCCCACTTGGGGGATTCATCCAGTGCGGCCTCCACCGCGAGCTCCCAGGCATCCGGCAGCTTGGTGCCCTGCGCACTGAAGAATTTGATGCCGTTGTCGGGATACGCGTTGTGGCTGGCACTGATGACCACCCCCAAGCTGGCCCGCTGCGCCCTGGTCAGGTAGGCCACGCCCGGCGTAGGGATGGGCCCCAGAAGCACCACATCCACGCCCGCCGAATTGAAGCCTGACTCGAGCGCACTTTCCAGCATGTAGCCTGAAATGCGCGTGTCCTTGCCAATCAGCACCGTGGGACGCTCTTCGGTCTGCTTCAAGACCCGACCGACGGCATGCGCCAGACGCAATACGAAATCAGCGGTGATGGGGAACTGCCCGACGGTGCCGCGAATGCCATCGGTACCAAAGTATTTTTGAGTCATGGAAACGGCTTTGCACTGATATTGTGAATTTTGAGTCTAGCGCATGGCAAGCCCGCCTCGGTCCTGCGGCCCCGTCGCAGCCAAGTACCCCGCGAGGCGTTGCCAATAGCGCCGGGCTGCCCTTACCCAGCCACCACAGGGTCTGACTCCATGGCACGCCAGACCGCCAATGCCTGCACCGTTTCACGGACATCGTGCACGCGCACCACGCGGGCACCGCGCTCCACCGCGAGCAGCGCAGCGGCCACGCTGGGCTGCAGCCGGTGCTCCACGTCCAGGCCCGTCACAGCACCCAGTGATGATTTGCGCGACCAGCCTGCCAGCAACGGATAGCCCGGCGCCAGCAACTCGCGCTGGCGCGCCAGCAGGGCGAAGTTCTGCGCCACTGTTTTGCCAAAGCCAATACCCGGGTCCAGCACAATTCTGGCCTTCTTGACCCCTTGCGCCTGCAGGTCATGCGCTGCAAGCTCTAAAAAGGAAAGCACCTGCGGCATGACATCGCCCACCATGGGCGCCACCTGCATGGTCTGCGGATCACCGTGCATGTGCATCAGGCACACACCGCAGTGCGGGTGTCGCGCCACCACCTGCACCGCACCGGGCTGGCGCAAAGCCCATATGTCGTTCACGATATCGGCCCCCAGATCGAGCACCGCCTGCATGACCTCGGGTTTGTAGGTATCCACCGAGATCGGCACGCCCAGGCCCACCGCTTCGCGCACCAGGGGGAGTACACGCGCCAGTTCCTCGTCGAGACCCACGGCCGGGCTCCCGGGACGGGTGGATTCACCGCCAATGTCGAGGATGTCGGCGCCATCCTTCACAAGTTGCTCGCAGTGGCGCAACGCTGCCACAGTGGATCCATGGCGCCCCCCGTCGGAGAAGGAGTCTGGCGTCACATTGACAATGCCCATGGTGTGTGGGCGGGTCAGATCCAGGGTGAATCGGGTGGTTTGCCAGAACATGGGCCTCCGGGAAAATGGGTGGTGAAAACAAAAACGGGGCCGCAAGCCCCGTTTTGGTGACGAAGATGCTCCCGCGTCAAGCAACGGTAGGGGCGGGCTCCGTGGTCACAGCGGGCGACCCGCCGCTGGGGCCATCGCCGGAGGATGGGGGCGTACGCGGCGTCCAGTCCTTGGGTGGGCGCGGTGCCTTGCCCGCCATGATGTCGTCGAGCTGCTCTGTGTCGATGGTCTCCCATTCCAGCAAAGCTTTGGCCATGGCGTGCATCTTGTCGCTGTTCTCTTCAATCAGGCGACGGGCCAGGTTGTACTGTTCGTCGATGATGCGGCGCACTTCCATGTCCACCTTTTCCATGGTCTGCTCGCTCATGGTGGTGGTCTTGGTCACCGAACGGCCCAGGAACACCTCGCCTTCGTTTTCCGCATAGACCATGGGGCCCAAGGCATCGGTCATGCCGTAGCGCGTGACCATGTCGCGGGCGATGTGGGTGGCCCGCTCGAAGTCGTTGCTGGCGCCGGTCGTCATCTGGTTCATGAACACTTCTTCGGCAATACGGCCACCAAACAGCATGCTGATCTGGTTGAGCATGTACTCACGGTCGTAGCTGTAGCGGTCCTGCGCGGGCAGGCTCATCGTCACGCCCAGGGCGCGGCCACGGGGAATGATGGTGACCTTGTGCACCGGGTCGCACTTGGGCAGCAGTTTGCCAATCAGTGCATGGCCGGATTCATGGTAGGCCGTATTGCGGCGCTCTTCCTCGGGCATGACCATGCTCTTGCGCTCTGGGCCCATGAGGATCTTGTCCTTGGCCTTTTCGAAGTCCTGCATTTCCACGGTGCGTGCGTTGCGGCGCGCAGCCATCAGGGCGGCTTCGTTGCACAGGTTGGCCAGGTCGGCGCCGCTCATGCCCGGCGTGCCACGGGCGATGATGCCGGCATTCACGTCCTGGCCGATCGGAATCTTGCGCATGTGCACGTTCAGGATCTGCTCGCGGCCGCGGATGTCGGGCAGCGTCACATACACCTGGCGGTCGAAGCGTCCGGGGCGCAGCAGGGCGGCATCCAGGATGTCAGGGCGGTTGGTGGCCGCTACCACGATGACGCCCAGGTTGGTCTCGAAGCCGTCCATCTCGACCAGCATCTGGTTGAGGGTCTGCTCGCGCTCATCGTTGCCACCGCCCAGGCCTGCGCCGCGCTGGCGGCCCACGGCGTCGATTTCGTCGATGAAGATGATGCAGGGGGCATTCTTCTTGGCGTTGTCGAACATGTCGCGCACGCGGGCCGCGCCCACACCGACGAACATTTCCACAAAATCAGAACCCGAGATGCTGAAGAACGGCACCTTGGCTTCGCCCGCAATGGATTTGGCCAGCAAGGTCTTGCCGGTGCCAGGTGGCCCGACCAGCAGCAGGCCACGAGGGATGCGGCCACCGAGCTTCTGGAACTTCTGGGGATCTTTCAGGAAATCGACGACTTCCTTCACTTCTTCCTTGGCCTCATCGCAGCCAGCCACATCAGCAAACGTGACCTGGTTGGTGTTTTCGTCGAGCATGCGCGCCTTGCTCTTGCCAAAGCTGAAGGCCCCCCCCTTACCGCCACCCTGCATCTGGCGCATGAAATACACCCACACGCCGATCAGCAGCAGCATGGGGCCCCAGCTGACCAGCAGGGTCATGAGCAGGGAGCCTTCCTCGCGCGGCTTGACGTCGAACTTGACGTTGTTGTTGATCAGATCGCCGACAAGGCCGCGGTCAAGGTAGGTGGCGGTAGTGCGGATCTTGCGGTCATCGTTGGTGACGGCAACGATCTCGGTGCCACCCTGGCCTTCCTGGATGGTGGCGCTCTTGATGCGATTGCTGCGCACTTCCTCCAGGAACTCCGAATAGCCGACATGGCCGGCACTCGCACCGGCGCGGGTGTCGAACTGCTTGAACACAGTGAACAGCACCATGGCGATGACAAGCCACACGGCAATTTTTGAAAACCACTGATTGTTCAAGCAGGACTCCAGTCGCGGGAAAAAACGGTCACAAAGCCGTCACGGCTTACGTAGGGCCCATTTTAGGTGTTTCAAGCCTCGGGGGGTCTTATTCCCCCTGCCTGCCATGGGCTCAGCACGGACTTTGGCGCCGAATGGCGTCAATCATGGACCCAACCCACCCCCCTCAGGCATTGTTTCTGAGACCCATGCCTACCAGGAAAGTTTCGGAAGACTTGTCTCGTGAGGCCTTGGGCTTGATCGGTTTGACGGTTTTGAAGCTGCGCTTGAACAGCGCCACCAGCTCGCTGTAGCCACTGCCATGGAACAGCTTGACCACCAGCGTACCCTCGGGTTTCAGGTGCTGGCAGGCAAAATCCACGGCAAGCTCTACCAGATGCGCAATGCGCGCCGCGTCGGCCGACTCGATGCCGGACAGGTTGGGCGCCATGTCGGACACCACTACATCCACGGCCCGGCCCTGCAATGCGTCCTCCAGCTGCCGCAATACCTCGGGCTCCCGAAAGTCGCCGTGCAGGAAAGTCACGCCCTCGACGGGCTCCATGGGCAGAATGTCCAACGCAATGATGCAGCCATTGAGCTGCCCGGCCGCAGCCCCTGCAGGCGACAGGCGCCGACGCACATACTGGCTCCAGGCCCCGGGGGTGGAGCCCAGATCCACGACCGTATGGCCCGGCTTGATCAATCCCAGCTGCTCGTCGATTTCCTTGAGCTTGTAGGCCGCACGCGCGCGATAGCCGTCTTTCTGCGCCAGTTTGACGTAGGTGTCATTGACATGGTCGTTCAACCAGGCCTTGTTGACCTTCTTGCTTTGGGTTTTGACTTTCATACCGCTCCATTGTCTCTCGACAATCAGCACCGCTGATTGTGTCAAGGGCTCACCACGCGCCACGGGGTGAAGTCGCTCCGCGACGGGCCGCAGACATAATACGGCCATGCCCCAAATTCAACTGACTCCCGCCGAGCGCCGGGAACATCGCGCCAATGCCCACCACCTCGACCCCGTGGTCCTTGTAGGGGGAGATGGCCTGACCGCCGCGGTGCAAAAAGAAATTGATGCCGCCCTGAACGCCCATGGGCTGATCAAGGTGCGCATCTTCAACGATGACCGCACGGCCCGTGAACTGATGTACCAGCAGCTGGCTGCAGAGCTGAACGCGGCTCCCATCCAGCACATCGGCAAACTGCTGGTGCTCTGGCGCCCCCAGCCTGCCAAGGAACGCACACCGGACGAAGACCGCATGCCCGGCCCGCGTGATGTCAAGGTGCTCAAATACAGCAAACGTGGCGGCCAGCGGCCCGAAATCAAGCAACTGCGCGTGCTGGGCAACCAGCGCCTCACCTCCGGCGGGCAGATCAAGCGGGCAAAAAAGCCCAAGCTCAAGTCGATCAAGAAAAGCCAGGCGGACTGACGCCATGGCCGCACCCACTGCCGCGGCGCAGCAGCGCCATGTGATCTGCATGAAATGGGGCACGAAATACGGCCCCGAATACGTCAACCGGCTGTATGCGATGGTGCGCCGCAACCTCACGGGTGATTTTCACTTCGTTTGCCTGACCGACGACAGCACAGGCATTCGCCAGGAGGTGCATTGCCTGCCGATTCCCGATCTGGACCTGAATCTGGCGCCCGGCGAGCGCGATGGCGCCTGGCAAAAGCTCACCACCTTCGAAGCGGATCTGCATGGCCTGCGCGGCACGGCCTTGTTCATGGACCTGGACGTGGTGGTGGTGGGCAGCCTCGATGGATTTTTCGAGCAACCCGGCAGCTTTCGCATCATCCGCGACTATGTGCGGCCCTGGCAGTTCGGGCGCATCACCGGCAACTCGTCGATCTACCGGTTCGAGTTGGGCGCACACGCCGACCTGCTGGACTACTTCCGCACCCATATCAACGAGGTACGCTCACAATTTCGCAATGAGCAGGCCTACCTGTCACACCGGCTGCACAGCCAGGGAAAACTGCAGTACTGGCCACAAGCCTGGTGCCCCAGCTTCAAGTACAGCTGCATTCCCGCCTGGCCCAGCAATTACTGGCGCGAGCCGATCGTGCCTGCAGATGCGCGGGTGGTGATATTTCATGGCGAGTGCAATCCGCCCGATGCCCTCGCCGGCCGCCGCAACAAGCGCTTTCGGCACATGGAGCCCGCACGCTGGATTGCGCGCTACTGGAACGAATAGCCGCGCCCGACCGGGCGGACCCTCAAACCCCCACCAGGGGTCGCCCCGACAGGCGCGTCAGGATCGCGAGCGGACTCGCGGCGGGGTCGTACTCATGGCCGGGGGCCAGGTGCAGGGTCTGCTCCAGCATGTACTGGCCCGACATCACCGCATGCGAAGCCTGGTCGGAAAAACAGATCCAGGTCGATCCGGCAGGAAACGGCACCGTTTCCTGCGTCGCCTCTTTCTGGTAGGCCATGTCACGCTTCATGCCGTCGTGCAGTTGCAGCATCAGGTGATCGTATTCGCTGCGCAGCGACTTGGTCACATGCAGCGCCTGGAGGGCATGGGCCTGCCAGCGCACATAGGGCTTGGCCTTGGGCAGGAAATTGCGCGCCACCGTTTCAAACGGCTCGCCCAGCCGCCACACCCGGGGCTGGCCCTCGGGATTGACATTGGTGAACACGCGCAAAATGCGCTCACCGTAATTGGGCCGCGAAGGAAAGGCGTCCACATGCAGGCGGCGATCGTCCGCGCGCCACGACTGCACGCGCGACTCCACCTGCATGGGCCGGAAGCTCGTGGGCGCCAGGCGCAGCGCGGGAACATAGTCTGGCAGCAGGCCCGAGACCAGCGCCATGGCCTGCTCCCGAAAGCGCCCCACCATCGCCGCCAGGCCCGCCTGCGTTGCTGCGTCGCCCGCCGCCCCCTTCAGGCGGCCCTGGGCATCCAGGCTGATGTTGCGTGCGCCCGGGTCGCGGATGTCCGGGCGCAGGTATGTTTTTTCTTCGGGCTGCAGTGCAAAAGCGAGCTGGGGAAAGAACAGCACCTGCCCCCCCTCCACCGCAGTCGTCCAGGCAGGATTGCCCTGCAGCCCCTGCCATTGCGTTGTTTCGATGCGTACGACTTGCGAAACCATCACCTGCCTCCCGTTGCGATCACAGAGCCACGACCAGCCGTCATTGTGGATGACGGGCCGGCAGCGTTCGCCAGAGCGTCATGCCTGCGCACACCCACTGCACGGCATACATCACGCTGCCCACCGTGTGCCACAGGCGCAAATCCTGCCGGGCGACGATGCGCGGCGCCACGCCAAACTGGGTCAGCAATGCCAGCAGCAGGCCAGCAACGATAAAAACCATAGTCGCTTGAGCCCATGGATAGGGGGTCACCTCGCCTTTTGGCCTTGAGACCAGCAGCAACAGCACGCAACACACTACCGCCACCCAGGTCTGGGCGGCAAACAGCCTTGCCGCCATGCCGCCCGCCAGTGCAGGGGTGGGCAAATGGACAAACAACAGCGGCACCACCAGCAGCCCGATGGTCGTCAGGCTGCCCCACCAGAGGGCCGCCAGAAAGGCAGGAAGGCGGGTGCGCATGGTGCTTGGTATCACAGGTAGCTGACCGCCACCACTTCATAGCGGCGCACGCCGCCCGGTGCCTGCACTTCCGCCGTGTCGCCCTCTTCCTTGCCGATCAGGGCCCGGGCAATCGGGCTGGAGATATTGATCAGGCCTTGTTTCAGATCGGCCTCGTCCTCGCCCACGATCTGGTATTTCACCGTATCGCCCGAGTCTTCATCCTCCAGCTCGACCGTGGCGCCAAACACTACCTTGCCGCCACCGTCCACACCGCTCGGGTCGATGACCTGCGCCACCGAGAGCTTGCCCTCGATTTCCTGGATGCGGCCCTCGATGAATCCCTGGCGGTCCTTGGCCGCGTCGTAGTCGGCATTTTCGCTGAGGTCACCCTGCGCACGCGCCTCGGCAATCGCCGTGATCACTGCGGGCCGCTCTAGGGTCTTGAGGCGGTGCAACTCGGCCTTGAGCATTTCAGCGCCGCGCTTGGTAATGGGAATGGTGGCCATTGCGATGAATCTCCGTCAATCAAAGCGGTGGGAATGCGAAGCAACCCCACCGGTCAGTCACCCGACATGGACAGGAAGCTTCGCTGTCCATGCCTTTGGCGACCCTAAAAAGGAAACCGCCGCACGTTGCCGCGCGGCGGTGTCTGGTCAGGGCAGATTATGCCGCGTTTGCCCGGGCACAGACCACCATCAGGCGGTCAGCTGGGCGTGCAGTTCCTGCACCGAATACACATCGAGCTTGTCGAGGAACTTCATGCCCTCGACCGCAGCTTCCGCACCAAAGATGGTGGTGAACGTGGTCACGCGCGCCAGCAGCGACGAGGTGCGGATGGCCCGCGAGTCGGCGATCGCGTTGCGGCGCTCTTCCACCGTGTTGATGACCATGGCGATCTCGTCGTTCTTGATCATGTCCACGATGTGCGGGCGGCCCTCGGTCACCTTGTTGACCACTGCCACTGGCACGCCGGCCTCGGCGATGGCCGCCGCCGTGCCCTTGGTGGCCACGAGCTCGAAGCCCATCGCCACCAGGTCGCGGGCAATGGCCACGGCGCGTGCCTTGTCGCTGTTCTTCACGGTGAGAAACACCTTGCCCGAGGTGGGCAGCTTGGTGCCCGCGCCCAGCTGGCTCTTCACGAAGGCTTCGCCGAAGGTCTTGCCCACGCCCATCACCTCGCCGGTGGACTTCATCTCGGGGCCGAGGATGGTGTCCACGCCAGGGAACTTGACGAACGGGAACACCGCCTCCTTCACGCTGAAGTACGGGGGCGTCACTTCCTGGGTGATGCCCTGGCTGGCCAGGGTCTGGCCCGCCATGCAACGCGCCGCCACCTTGGCCAGCTGGATGCCCGTGGCCTTGCTGACGAAGGGCACCGTGCGCGATGCGCGGGGGTTCACCTCCAGCACATAGATGATGTCCCTGCCATCAACTTCCTGGATGGCGAACTGCACGTTCATCAGGCCTACCACGTTTAGGCCCTCGGCCATGGCGGCCGTCTGGCGCTTGATTTCGTCGATGGTGGGCTGCGACAGGTAGTACGGGGGCAGCGAGCACGCCGAGTCGCCGCTGTGCACGCCGGCCTGTTCGATGTGCTCCATCACGCCGCCGATGAAGGTCACGCCTGCGGAATCACGCACGCAGTCCACATCGCACTCGATGGCGTTGGAGAGGAAGCGGTCGAGCAGCACGGGCGAGTCGTTGCTCACCTTGACGGCCTCGCGCATGTAGCGCTCCAGGTCGCGCTGCTCGTGCACGATTTCCATCGCGCGGCCGCCCAGCACGTAGCTGGGGCGCACCACCAGGGGGTAGCCCAGGGCGGAGGCCTTTTCCAGCGCTTCCGGCTCGGTGCGGGCCGTGGCGTTGGGCGGCTGGCGCAGGCCCAACTCGCCCAGCAGCTTCTGGAAGCGCTCGCGGTCTTCGGCCGCATCGATCATGTCGGGGCTGGTGCCGATGATCGGCACGCCTTCGGCTTCCAGGCCCAGGGCGAGCTTCAAGGGCGTCTGGCCACCGTACTGCACGATCACACCGACCGGTTTTTCCTTGTCCACGATCTCCAGCACATCTTCGAGCGTGACGGGCTCGAAGTACAGGCGGTCGGATGTGTCGTAGTCGGTGGAAACGGTTTCGGGGTTGCAGTTGACCATGATGGTCTCGTAACCGTCCTCGCGCATCGCCAGCGCCGCATGCACGCAGCAGTAGTCGAACTCGATACCCTGGCCGATGCGGTTCGGTCCACCGCCCAGCACCATGATCTTCTTGTTGGTGGAGGGCTCGGCCTCGCATTCCGCGACGCCCCCGTAGGTGGCATTTTCGTAAGTGGAGTACAGGTAAGCGGTGTCGGTGGCGAACTCGGCCGCGCAGGTGTCTACGCGCTTGTACACCGGGCGCACGTTCAGCGCACGGCGCGCTTCGCGCACGGCCTTCTCGGTGGTTTGGAGCAGTTTCGCCAAGCGGCGGTCGGAGAAGCCCTTTTGCTTGAGCGTGAGCAGCGTTCCGGCATCGATTGCCGCCAGGGCGCCCGCACCCCTCTCGGCAACAAGCTTGTCGATATCGAGTTCGATCTTCACGATCTGCTCGATCTGCACCAGGAACCACTTGTCGATCTTGGTGAGGTCAAACACTTCATCGACCGACAGGCCCATGGCAAACGCATCGCCCACGTACCAGATGCGCTCGGGGCCGGGCTCGCCCAGCTCCTTTTCCAGCGTCTCGCGGTCCTGGGTCTTTTCGTTCATGCCGTCCACGCCCACTTCCAGGCCGCGCAGGGCTTTCTGGAAGGATTCCTGGAAGGTACGGCCCATGGCCATGACCTCGCCGACGGATTTCATCTGCGTGGTCAGGCGGCTGTCGGCCGTGGGGAATTTTTCGAACGCAAAACGTGGGATCTTGGTGACCACATAGTCGATCGAGGGCTCGAACGACGCGGGCGTTGCGCCCCCGGTGATCTCGTTCTTGAGTTCGTCGAGCGTATAGCCTACGGCCAGCTTGGCAGCGACCTTGGCGATGGGGAAACCGGTGGCCTTGGAGGCCAGCGCCGACGAACGCGAGACGCGCGGGTTCATCTCGATGACGATCATGCGACCGTCCTTCGGATTCACCGAGAACTGCACGTTGGAGCCGCCCGTGTCCACGCCGATCTCGCGCAGCACCGCGAGCGACGCGTTGCGCATGATCTGGTATTCCTTGTCGGTCAGCGTCTGCGCGGGGGCCACGGTGATCGAGTCGCCGGTGTGCACGCCCATCGGGTCCAGGTTCTCGATGGAGCAGATGATGATGCAGTTGTCCGCCTTGTCTCGGACCACTTCCATCTCGTACTCCTTCCAGCCGAGCAGCGACTCTTCGATCAGCAGCTCGTTGGTGGGCGAGGCTTCGAGGCCGCGCTTGCAGATGGTCTCGAACTCTTCGGGGTTATAGGCAATGCCGCCACCCGTGCCACCCAGCGTGAAGCTGGGGCGGATCACGGTCGGGAACCCCACTTGCCTCTGCACCGCCCAGGCTTCCTCCATGCTGTGCGCGATGCCCGAACGTGCGGAGCCCAGACCGATCTTGGTCATGGCATCCTTGAACTTGAGGCGGTCTTCGGCCTTGTCGATGGCTTCGGGCGTGGCGCCGATCAGCTCGACCTGGTACTTGTCGAGCACGCCATTGCGCCACAGGTCCAGGGCGCAGTTCAGCGCGGTCTGGCCGCCCATGGTGGGCAGGATGGCGTCGGGGCGTTCCTTGGCGATGATCTTCTCGACCGTCTGCCAGGTGATGGGCTCGATGTAGGTGACGTCGGCCGTGGCCGGGTCGGTCATGATCGTGGCGGGGTTGCTGTTGATCAGGATGACCTTGTAGCCCTCTTCGCGCAGGGCCTTGCAGGCCTGCACGCCGGAATAGTCGAACTCGCAGGCCTGGCCGATGATGATGGGGCCGGCGCCGATGATGAGAATGCTTTTGAGGTCTGTGCGCTTTGGCATTATTTTTTCTCCTGGGCCGTGGCCATCAATGCCGTGAAGCGGTCGAACAGGTAGGCAATGTCGTGCGGGCCGGGCGATGCCTCGGGGTGCCCCTGGAAGCAGAAGGCGGGCTTGTCAGTGCGCACCAGGCCCTGCAGCGTGCCGTCGAACAAGCTGATGTGCGTGGCGCGCAGGTTGGCGGGCAATGACTCCAGCTCCACCGCAAAGCCGTGGTTCTGGCTGGTGATGCTGACGCGCCCGTTGTCCAGGTCTTTCACCGGGTGGTTGGCACCGTGGTGGCTGTGCTGCATCTTGAAGGTCTTGGCGCCAGAGGCCAGGGCCATGATCTGGTGGCCCAGGCAGATACCAAAGGTGGGAATACCGCTGTCGATGATCTCGCGTACCGCCGTGATGGCGTAGTCGCAGGGCTCGGGATCGCCGGGGCCGTTCGACAGAAACACGCCGTCGGGGTTCATGGCCAGCACTTCGGCGGCCGGCGTCTTGGCTGGCACCACCGTCAGCTTGCAGCCGCGCTCGGCCAGCATGCGCAGGATGTTCAGCTTCACGCCGTAGTCGTAGGCCACCACATGGAAGCGCGGCGATTCCTGCTTGCCGTAGCCCGAGCCCAGCTTCCACTCGGTCTGGTCCCAGGGGTAGGCGGCGGGCGTGGTCACGACCTGGGCCAGGTCCAGGCCCTTCATGCTGGGCGCGGCCTTGGCTGCGGCCAGCGCGGCGTCAACGCGTGCCTGTGTCACGGTCTCGCCGGCCGCCAGGCCGACGATGGCGCCGTTCTGCGCCCCCTTGTTGCGCAGCAGGCGGGTCAGCTTGCGGGTGTCGATGTTGGCAATGGCCACCGTCTTGTGGCGCACAAGGTATTGCGAGAGGCTTTCGGTCTGGCGGAAGTTGCTGGCCAGCAGGGGCAGATCCTTGATGATGAGGCCTGCGGCATGGACCTTGTCGGCTTCGATATCCTCGGTGTTGACGCCGTAGTTGCCGATGTGCGGATACGTGAGCGTCACGATCTGCTGGCAATAGCTGGGGTCGGTGAGGATTTCCTGGTAGCCGGTGATGGCGGTGTTGAACACCACTTCGCCGACGGTGGTGCCCGCATCTGCGGATGAAGCACCGATCGAATTACCGATAAAGACCGTGCCGTCTGCGAGCGCCAAGATGGCGGGCGGGAAGTTTCCCTGTAGAGACAAGAGCACTGGATTCTCCGGATGGTTACGGTCGCCCGGCGCCTGCAGGCCGCTCGCGCAAGGCGTGCCGGCGGCTGCTCTCAGATGGGTTGTTGCTTTGGGTGCGATCGGGCGACGCTGTTGCGAGAAAAGCCCTTGATTATACCCAGCTGAGTCCCGCCTCGAATGCCCTCATGCCGCAATGCGGCATCGAGACAGGGGCTGCAGCACGCCACGCAATGTGCCGTTCTTTCCCAACCGACCCAGCCGACGCGTTCCAAATTTCAGCGCGTGGCGCCACTGGCGTGCAGGCAGATGGCTGCGGCCGCCGCCACGTTCAGGGACTCCTCGCCGCCAGGCTGGGCAATGCGGATACGCTGGGTGGCACGCTCCTCCAGCGCGGGCGACACGCCCTGCCCTTCATGGCCCAGCACCCAGGCGCACGGCCACGGCAAGGCGGCACGGTGCAGGAAGTCGCCATCGTGCACATGGGTCACCAGCAGTGGCACCTGAAGCGCCTGGAGCCCCTGCACCTCCAGCCCTTCCACCAGATCGAGCGCAAAGTGCGCGCCCATGCCCGCGCGCAGCACCTTGGGCGCCCACAGCGCCGCACTGCCCTTGAGCGCCACCACCTGCCGGAAGCCAAATGCCGATGCACTGCGCAGGATGGAACCCACATTGCCGGCATCCTGCACGCGGTCCAGCACCACCGTGGCAACCCCCGCCTGCAAACCCCTCGGCGCGGCGACGTCCACCACAAACCCCATGGGCGCCGGTGATTCCAGGCCGCTGATGTCCGCAAACAGGGCGTCGGCGATCACTACGAGCTTAGTAGCTGCTTGCACATATGCAACGGGTGCCAGAGGCCAAAAAGACTCCGAAAACACCGCCACCACGGGCCGCACGCCACGCTGCAAGGCCGCGCTGCACAGGTGGTCGCCCTCCAGCCAGACACGGCCCTGCTTGCGGTAGGCCGTGCTGTCCTGCGCCAGCCGGCGCAGGTCTTTGGCAAAGGCGTTGTCACGCGAGTGGATCACGGTCAGGGGAGCGGAGGTCATGCGGTGTCCCGTGCGGGCAATGAAATGACTTGCAGCACCCGGCGATTCAGGCCAGCACCCTGGCCACGGGCGCGAAGCTGTGCCGATGGTGAATGCAGGCGCCATGCTCGCGCAGGGCGGCCATGTGCATGGCCGTGCCGTAGCCCTTGTGGCCGGCAAAGCCGTATTGCGGGTACTGCGCATCGACCTGCACGCACCAGCGGTCCCGGTGCACCTTGGCCAGAATGGAGGCCGCCGAAATGGCAGGCACCAGCGCATCGCCCTTGACAATGGCCTCGGCCGGCATGTCCAGCGTGGGCAGCCGGTTGCCATCGACCAGGACCATCTTCGGCTTGAGCCGCAGGCCCAGCACGGCGCGGCGCATGGCCAGCAGCGTGGCCTGCAGTATGTTCAGGCGGTCGATTTCCTCGACACTGGCTTCGGCGATGCTGCAGCACAGCGCCTTGGCCCGGATCTCGTCAAACAGGGCCTCGCGCCGCGCGGCAGTGAGCTTCTTGGAGTCGGCCAGTCCGGCGATGGGGTGCAGGTCGTCGAGGATGACCGCAGCGGCCACCACGGGCCCGGCCAGCGGGCCGCGGCCGGCCTCGTCCACCCCCGCCACCAGACCCGGGGGATGCCAGGGCAGGCTGGCCTGTTCAGGTGGCAAGGATTTTCTGGATCGCATCGGCAGCCAGTTGAGGGGTGTTGCGTTGCAGGCTTTCGTGCAGCGCCGTAAAGCGCCGCTCCAGGGCCGCGATTTTCTGGGGGTTGTTGCGCCGTGCGTCCAGCCATTCCAACGCTGCCGCGCAAAGCGCTTGCGGCGTGGCCGCATCCTGGATGAGCTCAGGCACCACAAATTCGCGGCAAAGGATATTGGGCAGACCCACCCAGGGCTGCAACTGCTTGCGGCGCATGAGCCACCAGCTCAGCGGATGCATGTGGTAGCCGATCACCATAGGGCGCTTGAAGAGTGCCGCTTCCAGCGTTGCGGTACCGCTGGCGATCAGGGTGGCATCACAGGCGGCCAGCACGGTGTGGGACTGCCCTGCAATGATCTGCACCGCCCCACCCAGGCCACAGTGGTGGGCGATCTGGACGATACGGTCACGCAAGGCGGGCACCGCCGGCACGACCAATTGGATGGCGGGTCGCGTTTTCAGCATAAGCGCCGCCGCCTCAAAGAACGGCTGGGCGATGTACTCAATCTCGGAAGAACGGCTGCCGGGCAGGATGGCCAGCACCTCGTCCGAATCCTGCAGGCCGAGTTGTGCCCGGGCGGCGGCGCGGTCTGGCAGCATGGGAATCACACCCGCCAGCGGGTGGCCCACATACGTGGCCGCAATGCCATGGCGCGCCAGAAGCTCGGGCTCGAACGGAAAAATGCACAGCACATGGTCTGCGCTGCGGCGGATCTTCTCGACCCGGCCGGCACGCCAGGCCCAGATGGACGGACAGACGAAGTGCACCGTCTTGATGCCGGCGGCACGCAAGTCGGCCTCCAGGCCCAGATTGAAGTCGGGCGCGTCCACACCGATAAAAACATCGGGACGGTCCCTGAGCAAACGCTCGCGCAGCTGTTTGCGGATTCCGAGCAACTCCCGCAGCCGGCGCAGCACTTCCATGCTGTAGCCATGGACAGCCAGCTTCTCGCTAGGCCACCAGGCCTCAAAACCACGCCGCTGCATTTGCGGACCACCAATGCCGCAGGATTGCAGCTGCGGCCAGTGGGCCTGCATTCCGTCGATCAGCAGGCCTGCGAGCAGATCGCCCGAAGTTTCGCCCGCCACCATGGCGACGCGGGGGGAAGTGCTCATGGGCGCCCCTCAGCGCGCAATGCCGCGCGTGGAGGCATCCAGAAAGGCCAGCACCAGCGCGATGTCGGCGGCGGCTTCCGGATGGGTGACCGGCAACTCGGCGATGGCGGTGCGGGCAGCCTCCAGGGTCAGCCCCTGCCGGTATAGAACGCGATGCATCTGCTTGATGCCAGCCATCCGTGCAGCCGAGAAACCACGGCGACGCAGGCCTTCGAGATTCAGGCCCCGCACGGCCAGAGGGTTGCCGTCCACCATCATGAAGGGCGGAACGTCCTGCGAGATATGGCTGGCAAAACCGGCCATCACATGCGCGCCCACCTTCACAAACTGGTGAATGCCCGTGAGCCCGCCGATGATGGCCTGGTCCGCCACCTGCACATGCCCGGCCAGGGTGGCGTTGTTGGCCAGGATGGTCTGGTTGCCCACCACACAGTCGTGCGCGATGTGCACGTAGGCCATGATCCAGTTGTCATCGCCTATGGTCGTCACGCCCTTGTCCTGGGTGGTTCCCAGGTTGAAGGTGCAGAACTCGCGGATGGTGTTGCGGTCTCCGATGACAAGCCGTGTGGGCTCGCCCGCGTACTTCTTGTCTTGCGGCGCGGCACCGAGCGATGCAAACTGGAAAATGCGGTTGTCCGCACCGATGGTGGTGCGCCCTTCGATCACGCAATGCGGGCCCACTGTGGTGCCGGCACCGATGGAAACATCGGGGCCTATCACGGTGTACGGCCCCACCGTCACGGAGGGATCGATGCGGGCACCCGCCTCGACAATGGCTGTGGGATGAATATTGCTCACGGTCCAACAGGTCTGAACAGTTTGGTCAGTCAGCCTACGCTGCGCATGGTGCACATGAGTTCGGCTTCGCATGCCACCTCGTCGCCCACGCTGGCCACGCCCTTGAACTTCCAGATGCCACCGCGCACGCGGTCGATGGTGATGGACAGGATCAGCTGGTCACCCGGCTCCACAGGGCGCTTGAAACGCGCGCCGTCGATACCGACAAAATAATAGATGTTGTTTTCATCGGGCACCTTGCCCATGGCATCAAAAGCCAGCAGGCCTGCGGCTTGCGCCAAGGCTTCAAGAATCAACACACCGGGCATCACCGGACGGCCGGGGAAATGCCCCATGAAATAAGGCTCGTTGAACGTGACGTTCTTGATGGCCTTGATGCGGGTGTTGCTCTCAAGCTCGATCACCTTGTCTACCAACAGAAACGGGTAGCGGTGGGGCAGCTGCTTGAGAATTGCGTGGATATCCATCATCGAGTTGTTCTTCCGTTCATGCTGCCTTCAGGGCCTGCTCCAGCGCCTTGATGCGCTCGCGCAGGCTGTGCAGTTGTTTGAGTGTCGCAGCGTTCTTTTCCCAGCGGGCATTGTCGTCGATGGGGAACATGCCGGTGTACTGGCCCGGCCTGTTCAAGGAGCGTGTGACCACCGTGCCCGCGGAAATATGCACGTTGTCGGCCAATTCCAGGTGGCCCAGCACAATCGCGCCCCCACCAACGGTGCAATGCGCTCCAATGGTGGCGCTGCCCGCGATGCCCACACACCCGGCCATCGCAGCATGCTTGCCGATGTGCACGTTGTGGCCCACCTGGATCAGATTGTCGAGTTTCACCCCGTCTTCGACCACCGTGTCCTGCAGCGCACCGCGATCTATGCAGGTGTTGGCACCGATCTCGACATCGTCGCCAATGCGCACGGCGCCCAGTTGCTCGATCTTGATCCATTGCCCGTTTTCTGGCGCGAAACCAAATCCGTCGGCCCCGATCACCACGCCGGCGTGCACGATACAGCGCGCACCGATGTGGCAGTCGGCACCCACCGTCACACGCGACTTGAGCACCGTGCCTGCGCCAATGCGGGCACCGCGCTCGACAACGCACAGCGGACCGACCGAAGCACTGGGATGCACCACGGCGGTCGCATCCACCACGGCGCTGGGGTGCACACCGGCTTGCACGGCTTCGCCATGGCGCTGCCGCCAAAGCTGCGTTACCCGGGCGAAATAGGCATAGGGGTTGTCCGCCACGATGCACGCACCGCGTGCCAGCGCAAGCTCGCGCATGGCAGGCGCCACAATGACGCAGGCCGCCCGGGAGGCGGCCAGTTGCTGCTGGTAACGCGGGTGGCTCAGGAAACTGATGTCTCCTGGCCCGGCGGCTTCGAGCGGTGCGATGCGAAGGACCTCGGTTTCCCGCAGCCCCCCTTCCAGCGATCCGCCCAGTGCATCGACAATGGTCCCGAGGAGCAAACTCACGCGCCACCCACCCTGAGTCGCCGCTTATTTGCCTGCGGCATTCAGTGCCTTGATCACCCGGTCGGTGATGTCGTGCTTGGGATTGATGTACACAGCTTCCTGCAGGATGACGTCGTACTTCTCCGCCTCGGCCACTTGCTTGACCACCTTGTTGGCGCGCTCCAGAACCTGTGCGAGCTCTTCGTTCTTGCGGGCATTCAAGTCTTCCTGGAACTCACGGCGCTTGCGCTGGAATTCACGGTCCTGGTCCACCAACTGGCGCTGGCGGGTAGTGCGCTGGCTCTCGGCCATGGTAGGGGCCTCGCGCTCGAATTTTTCCGTCGCCGTCTTCAAGGTGTTACCCATGTCGATGAGCTCTTTCTCGCGACGGGAAAATTCCTGCTCCAGCTTGGCCTGGGCCGCCTTGGCGGTGGTGGCTTCGCGGAAGATACGGTCGGTATTGACAAAACCGGCCTTGAATTCTTGTGCCTGCAGCGCAGGAGCAGCCACGGCCAGCGCGCTCAGCAGCAGACCCAGAGTGAAATGGCGGGAAAGGGATTTCATTAGAAGGACGTACCAATCTGGAATTGAAGTTTCTGGATTCTATCGCCGGCGAACTTGCGCACCGGTTGCGCATAGGCAAGACGCAGCGGACCCAGGGGGGAAATCCAGCTCAGGCCCACACCTGCGGATGCGCGCATGTCATTGAAACTGACTTTGTCATCTTCGCCATACACATTGCCCACGTCCACGAAAGTGAAAATGCGCAGCGTGCGGTCATTGCCGGCCCCCGGGAAAGGCGCCATCAACTCGGCATTGAGCGTGACTTTCTTGGGCCCGCCCAAGGAAGCGCCCGTGACATCGCGCGGCCCCAGCGTGCCCTGATCAAAACCACGTACGGAACCCAGGCCACCGGAATAAAAGTTCTTGAACACCGGGAACGGCCGACCGTTCATGCCCTTGCCGTAGCCCAGTTCGCCATTGAAGGCCACCGTGAAACGTTTGTTCAGCGGGATGTACTGCTGGTACTGGTAGTTCGCCCGCAGATAGCGCGCATCACCTGCCACAGACCATTCGGAATTGAGCCGCTGATAGCGCCCCGAATTGGGTGCCAGCGCACTGTCGCGGTCATCGCGCGACCAGCCAATGGTCAGGGGGGCGGCGATGCTGCTGCTTCCATAGGTGTCCGCGTAGGCCAAATAGGCGGCCGGCATGAGGGTGCCGGCCCTGATCTTGATCTGCTCCACCCCGCCACCGAAGAACACGGTGTCGGTCTCGCTGAAGGGAACCCCGAAACGAATGGATGCACCCGTGGTGACCAGTTGGTAATTGCCACCCTGCTCTTCGTAGGGCTTGTCGGTACGGTAGTAGAGGTCCATCGTACGGGAAATGCCATTCTGGGTGAAATACGGATTGGTGGTACTGAACACCAAGGTGCGGCGGTACTTGCTGGTGTTGACATCCACCCCCAGATAGTTGCCGGAACCAAAAACGTTTTCCTGCTTGATGGCAAAGGACAAGGCCACCTTTTCAGCGCTGGAAAAACCGGCGCCCAATTGCAGTGACCCTGTGGGCTTCTCGGCCACATTGATCACGAGGTCAACCTGGTCTGGCGATCCGGGCACTTCCTGGGTTTCGATGCCCACCTCGGTAAAGTAGCCAAGCCGGTCCACGCGGTCGCGCGACAGGCGGATCTTCTCGCCGTCATACCAGGAGGCCTCGTACTGGCGGAATTCACGGCGCACGACTTCATCACGGGTGCGGTTGTTGCCGCTCACATTGATGCGCCGCACATACGCCCGACGGGCCGGTTCGGCCTGCAGCACCAAGGTCACGCGGTTGTTTTCGCGATCGATGTCGGGCACCGCCTCGACGCGCGCGAAGGCGAAACCGAAACGCCCAAAATATTCGGAAAAAGCCTTGGTCGTTTCAGTGACCTGATCGGCGTTGTAGGGCTCTCCCGGGCGAATGGTGACCAGCGACTTGAACTCGTCGTCACGATCGAGGTAATTGCCTTCGAGCTTGACCCCCGACACCACAAAACGCTCGCCTTCGGTGACATTGACCACAATGGAGATGTCCTGCTTATCGGGCGAGATGGCCACCTGGGTGGAGTCCACGCGAAACTCCAGATAGCCGCGCTGCAGATAGTAGGAGCGCAGGGTCTCCAGATCGGCGTTGAGCTTTGCACGGGCATAGCGGTCCGACTTGGTGTACCAGCTCAGCCAGCCGCCGGTGTCCTGGTCAAAGAGCCCCTTGAGCGTGGACTCGCTGAACGCCTTGTTGCCGACAATGCGCACTTCCTTGATGCGTGCAGGCTCGCCTTCCACCACCGTGAAAGTGAGGTTGACACGGTTGCGCTCGATGGGTGTCACGGTAGTCACCACTTCGGCGCCATACAGGCTCTTGTTGATGTACTGGCGTTTGAGCTCCTGCTCGGCCCGGTCGGCCAGCGCCTTGTCGTAGGGGCGCCCTTCGGTGAGCCCCACGTCGCGCATACTCTTCTTGAGGGCTTCCTTGTCGAACTCCTTGGCGCCTGCAAAATCGACATCGGCAATGGTGGGGCGCTCTTCCACCACCACCACCAGCACATTGCCGGTGGCCTCCAACCTCACATCCTTGAACAATCCCAGGCCAAACAGTGCCCGGATGGCGGCCGCGCCCTTTTCATCGTTGTAGTCGTCGCCCACCCGCAGCGGCATGGAAGCAAAAATGGTCCCAGGTTCCACGCGCTGCAGCCCTTCCACCCGGATGTCCTGCACCTTGAAGGGCTCCAGAGCCCAGGCCGCATTGGCGACAAAAACCATGGCGGCAACGGCCGCTGCAGTACGCACGCCGAGGCGATTGATGTGTTTTTTCATGAGTGAAGCGGAGGCCGCATGACGCAGGGGAAAGCGGCAAAAAGGTTAGCCAAATAGCCGGGTGATATCGTTGAACAGGGCAATGGACATCATGAGAAGAAGCACTGCCACGCCACCGCGCTGCAACTGCTCCATCCAAGCATCCGACACCTTCCTGCCGGTCACACCCTCCCAAAGATAATACATCAGGTGCCCCCCATCAAGGACTGGCAAGGGCAGCAGGTTCAGCACACCCAGACTCACGCTGATGAGCGCCAGGAACACCAGGTACTGCGTGAAACCCATGCTGGCCGAGCGGCCGGCATAGTCGGCAATCGTCAAGGGTCCACTGAGATTTTTCAGGGACGCCTGACCCAGCACCATGCGGCCCATCATGCGAAGCGTCAGGACGGACACGTCCCAGGTCCGCACAACGCCATTCCACAAGCCCTCCACCGTGCTGTGCTGCACGATCACCAGCTCAGGCGGTGCGCCCACATAGGCACCGATGCGGCCCACACTGCCGCTCTGCTCCTTCTGGACATCGGGCATCACATCCACGGTGATCTGCTGGCCACCGCGTTCGATACGCCAGGGCTGGACCACGGCCGCCTCGGCGCGCACGGACTGGCGAATCAGTTCGCGCAGCTGCTGGCCATCCACCACCTCTGCCGCGCCAATTCCGAGCACCACATCGCCCTGGCGAAGCCCCGCGCGCTGCGCAGCGCCGCCGGCCATGATTTCACCCAGCACCGGACGCGTCCAGGGCCCCAGAAGCCCTATCTTGCGCAACAGTTGCGCATCGGCCTCGCGCGTGTCGAGCTGCGCCATATCCAGCAACACCTCTCGGTGCATGGCACCAGGTGTCGGCTCGACCTCCAGCCGGACCCTTTCGCCCTCCAGGGCGCCGCGGGTCAACAACCAGCGCAAGTCCTCGAAAGAACGCACGGGTTCCAGTTCGTTCGCCCCCAGGGCCGCGCTGTGCACCAGTTCACCGCCGCGCAAACCCGCAGCCTGTGCGACCGAACCTGCCACGGGACTGGCCAGCAGCGCCCTGGGCTCCTGGACCCCGATCCAGTTGACCGCCGAATACAGCAACACGGCCAGCAGCAGATTGGCCAGTGGACCTGCCGCCACAATGGCCGCACGCGAGCGCAGGGGCTGGGTATTGAACGCAAGATGGCGCTCGGCCTCGGGCACGGGTGCCTCGCGCTCATCGAGCATGCGCACATAGCCCCCCAACGGAAACGCACTCAGCACAAACTCGGTGGCTGAACCCTTGGGTTGCCAGCGCAGGAGCGGCTTGCCAAAACCCACCGAAAACCGCAGCACCTTGACGCCACAGGCCACCGCCACCCGGTAATGCCCATACTCATGCACTGCGATCAGCACACCCAGGGCAACAACGAACGCGACAAGGGTCAGCAGCATGCAATGGCTCCGTGAATCAACCGCATTCAGCCGGCCAGACGGCCAACAGCCTGCTCGGCCACACTGCGCGCCTGGGCATCCAGGGCCAGCAAGGCCTTGAGTGAGTCGGGGTTGGAGGGAGAAACCGCTTCCAAAGTTGCAAGATTGAGATGGTGTATCTGATCGAATCGGATGCGGCGCTCCAGAAACGCGGCCACCGCCACCTCGTTGGCCGCATTCAGGACCGCCGTCGTGCCCTGCGGGGCCGCCAGGGCGTCCCACGCCAGCTGGAGCCCGGGAAAGCGGTCGCGATGCCCATGGTCGTCGATGGACTCGAAGGTCATGGCGGAAAGGGCATGGAAATTCAGCGCCGCAGCCCCCGACTCGACCCGCTCGGGCCAGGCCAGGCCGTAAGCGATGGGAACACGCATGTCCGGTGTGCCCAGTTGCGCCACCACCGAAGTGTCCCGGTACTGCACCATGGAGTGGATGATGCTTTGGGGGTGGATCACCACATCCAGCTGCGACGGAGCCAGGCCAAACAGATAGCGCGCCTCGATGACTTCGAGTGCCTTGTTCATCATGGTGGCCGAATCCACCGAAATCTTGCGCCCCATGCTCCAGTTGGGATGGGTGCAGGCCTGTTCCGGCGTGACATCACGCAGCGTGTCGAGCGACCGGGTGCGAAATGGCCCACCGGAGGCGGTCAGAATGATTTTCTCGACCCGCTGGCTCCAGGTGGCAGCATCTTCGGGCAAGGACTGGAAGATGGCCGAATGCTCGCTGTCGATCGGCAGCAACGTGGCCGCCCCGTCGCGCACCGCGTCCAGAAACACGTCGCCCCCCACGACCAGCGCCTCCTTGTTGGCCAGCAGCAGGCGTTTTCCGGCCCAGGCCGCCGCGAGACAAGGCGCCAGCCCCGCCGACCCGACAATAGCCGCCATGACCGTATCCACCTCCTCGTTGGAGGCTATTATTTCAAGAGCATCTGGGGATTGAAGGACATGTGTCTTGAGCCCATTCGCCTTGATTTTCTCCGCCAGCAAACGGGCATGGGGTGCGCTGGCCATCACGGCAAAGCAGGGCCTGAACTGCGCGCACTGCGCCAGCATCAGGTCCACCTGGGTGGCTGCGCTGAGGGCAAACACCTCGAATCGATCCGGATGGCGTGCCACCACGTCAAGCGTGCTGGTACCGATAGAGCCTGTAGAGCCCAGAACAGTGAGTCGTTGTTTCATAGGGGTGTCGTCAGGCGCGCCAGCATCAGGGCCAGGGGCAGCGTGGGCAACAAGGCATCCACGCGGTCCAGTACACCGCCATGCCCCGGCAGCAGGCCACTGCTGTCTTTCACGCCCGCACTGCGCTTGATCAGCGACTCCACCAGGTCACCGGCCACACTCATGGCCACCATGAACAGGACCGAAATCACCAGCAGCCAACTACCCTGATGCGCCAGGCGGCTGTAAAAACTGGGCACTGCGGCCTGCCAATAGGTATCTGCGGCAACCCAGGCAAATGCCAGCACGATCACGCCCGCCAATCCGCCCCACACCCCTTCCCAACTCTTGCCGGGACTGATGGAAGGCGCCAGTTTGCTCTTGGTGAAACGCAAACCAAAGGCACGACCAGCAAAGTAGGCAAAGATATCGGCCACCCACACCAGAACCAGCACCGACAGCAGAAAATTGACGCCCAGATGGCGGGCCTGCACAGCGGCCAGCCAGGCGAGCCAAAGTGCAAGCACCCCGGCCACCAGGCGCACAGCCGCAGGAATGCGGGGCCAGCCCGGCACGCCGGCGCGCAACAGCCAGGCCGCGCACAGCACCCACAGGCCGCCACCAACGATCCACAGGGCGGTCAGGGGCCGATCAATCCAGCCCAGCGCCCACGACGCTGCACACAGGGCAACGCAGGCAGCACCCACGGCCAGCGAACCTGCCTGGCCAAAGCCGCTCAGGCGCCCCCACTCCCATGCGCCGGCAGCCATGAGCACCAGCACGACCAGCGCGAATGGCTCCGCGGAGGGATAAAAAAGCGCGGGCAGCAGAATGGCCAGCAGGACAAGAGCGGTGATGACACGCTGTAGAAGCATGGGGCCTATTCAGCCGAGCACCGGGAGGGGATGCGCGGTCAGGATCTGTTCGGAGGTTTTGCCAAAACGGCGCTCGCGTGCACTGAAGGCGGCAATCGCCTCGTCCAGTGCCGACTCGTCGAAATCCGGCCAGAGCCGGTCGCTGAAGAACAACTCGGAGTATGCGGCCTGCCACAACAAAAAGTTGCTGATTCGCATTTCACCCCCGGTGCGGATCACAAGGTCCGGGTCGGGCACATGGGCCAGGCCCATCGCGCCATTCAGACTGGCCTCGGTGATGGATTCACCGCGCGCTGCCAGCGACGCAGCGGCCTGGGCGATGTCCCAGCGGCCGCCATAGTTGAAGCACACGTTGAGCACGAGGCGGGTGTTTTCCGCTGTGGCGGCCTCCGCCTGTGCCAGGCCGTCACGCACCTTGGGCGACAGGCCCGCGCGCTCCCCCACAAAGTACAGGCGAACGCCGTCTTTTTTGAGCTGCGGCACCTCGCGCGCCAGCGCCATCGCCAACAGTTCCATGAGGCCAGAGACCTCATCGACCGGACGGTTCCAGTTTTCGGATGAGAACGCGAAGACGGTCAGCACGGCCACGCCCCGCTGCACGCAAGCGCGTGCGCAGCGGCGCAGCGAATCAACCCCTTGCTTGTGGCCCGCCAGGCGCGGCAGGAAGCGGCGTGTGGCCCAGCGGCCGTTGCCATCCATGACGATGGCAATGTGGTGTGGCACCACCTTTGATTCAGACATGTAAAACGATCAGGCCCGTCAATGGACGGCTCAGACCGCCATGATTTCCTGTTCTTTGCCCGCTACCAGAGCATCGATCTCGGCGATGTGTCTGTCGGTGAACTTCTGCACCTCGGCTTCGGCGCGCTTCTGGTCGTCTTCCGATGCCAGCTTGTCCTTGACCAGCTTCTTGACGGATTCGTTGGCGTCACGGCGCAGGTTGCGCACGGCGATCTTGGCGCTTTCGCCCTCATTGCGCGCCAGCTTGGTCATTTCCTTGCGGCGCTCTTCGCTCATGGGCGGCATGGGCACGCGGATCAGGTCGCCCATGGAGGCCGGGTTCAGGCCCAGGTCGCTTTCGCGGATGGCCTTTTCGATCTTGGCACCCATGCCCTTTTCCCAGGGCTGCACGCTGATGGTGCGCGAGTCGATCAGGGCCACGTTGGCCACCTGGCTCAGGGGCACCATGGAGCCGTAGTACTCCACCTGCACCGTGTCGAGCAGCGCAGGGTTGGCACGGCCGGTGCGGATCTTCTGCAGGTTGTTCTTGAATGCGGTGATGGACTGGTCCATCTTGGTTTCGGCAGTCTTCTTGATGTCGGCAATCGTCATGTTTTCTCCTGGGGCCGGCCTGCATCCGGTGCAGGTCCATCCATCGTGATCAAGCGTAAACCAGCGTACCTTCGTCTTCCCCCATCACCACGCGCTTCAAGGCGCCATGCTTGATGATGGAGAACACCTTCACCGGCAGCTTCTGGTCGCGGCACAGGGCGAAGGCAGTCGCATCCATGATGCCCAGATTGCGGGACATGGCCTCGTCAAAACTCAGCTTGGTGTAGCGCGTGGCCGTCGGGTCCTTCTGGGGGTCGGCAGTATAAACGCCGTCCACCTTGGTGGCCTTGAGCACCAGCTCGGCGCCAATTTCGGCGCCACGCAGGGCAGCGGCCGTGTCGGTGGTGAAAAACGGATTGCCCGTGCCAGCCGCAAACACGACGACCTTGCCCTCTTCAAGGTACTGCAAGGCCTTGGGGCGCACATAGGGCTCGACCACCTGCTCGATGGCGATGGCAGACATCACGCGGGCCACCAGGCCCTGCTTGTCCATGGCATCGGCCAGGGCCAGCGCATTCATCACGGTGGCCAGCATGCCCATGTAGTCGGCAGTGGCACGGTCCATCCCGACCGAGCCCCCGGCGACGCCACGGAAGATATTGCCCCCACCGATCACCACAGCCACCTGGACACCCAGGCGAGTCACTTCGGCGATCTCCTCGACCATGCGCACGATGGTGGCGCGGTTGATACCAAAGGCGTCATCCCCCATCAGCGCCTCACCAGACAGCTTGAGCAAAATGCGCTTGTGGGCTGGTGCAGCGTGGGACATGGGAAATTTCTCCGGTAAGTGGTGCGAGGCTTGGGTGGGGTGGTTACAGGGAACGATCAGGCAGCAGCCTTGGCGGCAGCCACCTGGGCAGCCACTTCGGCAGCGAAGTCGTCGACCTTCTTTTCGATGCCTTCGCCCACCACGTACAGGGTGAAGCCCTTCACGTTGGTGTTGGCGGCCTTGAGCATCTGGGCCACGGTCTGCTTGCCGTCGGCAGCCTTCACGAAGACCTGGTCGGCCAGCGAGACTTCCTTGAGGTACTTCTGCACAGCGCCGTCGATGCGCTTGGCGGTGATTTCCGCGCTTTGCGCGGGCTTGCCGGCAGCCACCAGTTCCTTGTTGGCTTCGTCGGCCTTGCCTTCGGCAACAGAACGCTCCTTGGCGATCAGTTCGGCAGGCACGTCGGCGCTGGTCAGCGCCACGGGCTTCATGGCAGCCACATGCATGGCCACATCCTTAGCCGCAGCTGCGTCACCGTCGAACTCGACGACCACGCCGATGCGCGAGCCGTGCAGGTAGGCAGCCAGGCTGGAATCGCTGAAGCGCTTGAAGCGGCGGAACGACATGTTCTCGCCGATCTTGCCGATCAGGCCCTTGCGCACGTCTTCCAGCGTGGGACCGAAGCCGTCTTGCTCGTAGGACAGCGCGCCCAGGGCTTCAATGCTGGCGGGGTTGTGCTCGGCCACCAGCTTGGCGGCGGCGTTGGCCATGGCGATGAAGCTGTCGTTCTTGGAAACGAAATCGGTTTCGCTGTTGACTTCGACCAACGCACCCAGGTTGCCGTTGATGAAGCTGGCGACCACGCCTTCGGCAGTGACGCGCGAAGCAGCCTTGCCAGCCTTGGTGCCCAGCTTGACACGCAGCAACTCTTCGGCCTTGGCCATATCGCCGCCGGCTTCGGTCAGGGCCTTCTTGCATTCCATCATGGGAGCGTCGGTCTTGCCACGCAGTTCAGCCACCATGCTTGCGGTAATTGCAGCCATCTTTATTCCTTCAGTATTCAGTTCAGTCAGTTCAGATTCGGGCTAAAAAAAAGGGGGCTCACCAGGGGCCCCGCTTTTATCCGCGATACATCGCGCAGCCGGGACTTCAGGCAGCGGACTCTTGCACTTCCACGAATTCGTCGCCACCTTCAGAAGCAACCGCCTTGACCACTTCGTTCACGGCGTTCGCACGGCCTTCGATGATCGCATCAGCGATGCCGCGTGCATACAGCGTCACAGCCTTGGCCGAGTCGTCGTTGCCGGGAATCACGTAGTCGATGCCTTCGGGCGAGTGGTTGGTATCCACCACACCAATCAGCGGAATGCCCAGCTTCTTGGCCTCGGCCACGGCGATCTTGTGGAAACCCACGTCGATGATGAAGATCGCGTCGGGCAAGGCGGCCATGTCCTGGATGCCACCGATGTCCTTTTCAAGCTTGGCGATTTCACGGCTAAACGTCAGCTGCTCTTTCTTGCTCAGGCTATCGAGGCCGGTTTCGAGCTGGGCCTTCATGTCCTTCAGGCGCTTGATCGAAGTCTTCACGGTCTTGAAGTTGGTCAGCATGCCGCCCAGCCAGCGCTGGTCCACAAAAGGCACGCCAGCGCGCTGTGCTTCGGTGGCCAGGATTTCACGGGCCTGGCGCTTCGTGCCGACCATCATAATCGTGCCGCGGTTGGCAGCCAGTTGCTTGGCGAACTTCTGGGCTTCCTGGAACAGTGGCAGCGACTTTTCCAGGTTGATGATGTGAATCTTGTTGCGATGGCCGAAGATGTAGGGGGCCATCTTGGGGTTCCAGAAGCGGGTCTGGTGACCGAAGTGGACACCGGCTTCCAGCATTTCGCGCATGGTAACGGACATAAAAATACTCCAAAGGTTGGGTCTAAAATCCAGCCCCAATACTTGCGCCGCCGTGCCTGTGCACGAAGACGCAACACCTTGACAGGGCTGGTTTGCGATTGGTTTTGCCTCCTTCGCGGCACACACACCACGAAGGCATTGCACGCGCCGCGGCTCTCAGCAAAACCCAAAGATTCTAGCATAGCCATGCTTATTGACCTTACCTCCACCCGCGAGCGCCTGCAGAACGGCACCCACACCGCCACTGCGGCACTGGCGCAGTGCCTGGATGCAGCGCAGTCTGCCGCCTGCACCCATGCCTTCTTGCGCCTTATGCCGGAGGCGGCGCACAGCCTCTCGGCGCCAGGCGATCTTCTCCGGCTGCCGCTGGCCGGGCTTTCCGTGTCGGTCAAGGATCTGTTTGACATCGCCGGCCAACCGACCACCGCCGGCTCCACGGCCCTGGCCGACGCGGCGCCGGCGCCGCACGATTGCCCCGCCGTCGCCCGCCTGCGCTCCGCCGGCGGCACGCTCATCGGCCGCACGAACATGGTGGAATTTGCCTTCTCGGGTGTCGGCGTGAACCCGCACTTTGGCTCGCCCGCAGCGTGGGACGGGCGCTTTGGCGCGCTGCCGGGCGCGCCACGCATTCCCGGCGGCTCGTCCTCGGGCGCAGCCGTGTCGGTGGCGACCGGGGCCGCATTTGTGGGCCTGGGCTCGGACACGGGCGGCTCCATCCGCATCCCCGCTGCGCTCAACGGCATCGTGGGCTTCAAGAACACGGCCCGGCTGGTTCCCACGGCGGGCGCCATTCCGCTGTCCACCACGCTGGATACGGCCTGCGCCATGACGCGCAGCGTGCGCGATGCCATCGTGGTGCACGAGGTGCTGGCCGCGCGGCGCGTCACGCGCAGCCCCGCCCCTCTGCGTTGGTGGCGGCTGGCCGTGCCATCCACCACCTTCCTCGACAACCTGGATGCCACGGTGGCCCGGGCATTCGGCCGCACGCTGGACACCTTGCGCCAAGCGGGCGCCCACATTGAAGAAATCGACCTGCCGCTGACGGCCGAACTCGGGCCCATGCAGGCGGGCGGCAGCCTGTCGGCGGCAGAAAGCCATGCCTGGCACCGCCCCCTGCTGGCGCGGCGGGCGGCGCAATACGATCCACGGGTGCGCAGCCGCATCGAGCGCGGCGCCACCATGGCGGCCGCAGACTACATCGATCTGCTGCAGAACCGCCAGAACTGGATCGCCCGCATGGAGGCCGCACTGGCCCCCTACGACGCCCTGCTCTCGCCCACGGTGCCGATGGTGGCGCCCCCCATCGCCGCGGTGGCACCCGGCGCCGAGCACGATGCCGAGTTCTTCCGCGTCAACGCCCTGCTGCTGCGCAACACCAGCGTGGTGAACATGCTCGATGGCTGTGCGCTGTCGCTGCCCTGCCATGTGGCCGGAGAACTCCCGGTCGGGCTGATGGTCTGGCACGCTGCCCTGCACGACGACGCAGTACTCAACGTGGGCCTGCAGATCGAGCAGATACTACAAAAATAATAGCTGCCAGCGGCTTACCATCAAGCGCTAGAGCCTAAAAACGTCCAATTTCATGAAAATCGCCATCGTGGGCGCCGGCATTGTCGGCGTGTCCACCGCATATGAGCTGGCCCATGACGGCCACGAGGTCACCGTCTTTGAACAACGCAACGCCGCCGCCGAGGAGGCCAGCTTTGCCAATGCCGGCCTGCTGGCGCCGCACCTGCTCACACCCTGGAGCGCACCCGGCCTGTACACGCCTCTGAAGCTCCTGGGCCGCCGCGCCACGCTGCGGCTGGAAGGCGTCAAAGGCACAGACCTGGCATGGCTGTGGCGCTGGCGGCGTGCAGCGCGGCGCGGCGCACAGGCCGCACAGCTGTCGACACTGGAGGGCCTGGCACGCTACAGCCAGCAGCGCCTGCAGCACATCGCTGCGCAACACGAGCTGGAATTCGAAACCAGCCAGGGGCGCCTCATCCTGCTGCGCACCGCGCAGGAGCAGGCCCGCTGGCAGCCCGCCCTGCAGGTTCTGCGCGACGCCGGGATTGCACTGCGCGAGATCGATGCCGACGCCGCACGCCAGATCGAGCCCGGCCTGTGCCCCGAAACCCCGCTGGCGGGGGCGCTGCACCTGCCCGACGCCACGGCTGGCAACTGCCGGCTGTTCGCCCAACTGCTGCGCCAGGGCACCCAGGCCGGTGGCGTGCAATTTGCCTTTGGCTCCCGCGTGGCCCGGCTGGCCTCCCAGCCCCTGGGCGTGCAGGTGCAGGGCGAAAGCGGCACGCGATCCTTCGATGCCGTGGTGCTGTGCGCCGGCATGGCATCGGCCGCCCTGCTGCGCCCCCTGGGCCCGCGCCTGCCGATGGCGGCAGTGCATGGCTATTCCGTCAGCGCCCCGCTGCGCGAGGCCCTGCATGCGCCGGTGGCGAGCGTGGTGGACAGCCAGTTGCAGATCAGCATCACGCGGCTGGGCCTGCGTGTGCGCATCGCGGGCGGAGCCGAATTGGGCGCACCGGATGCCGAACACCACGTCCCCACACTGCAGCAGCTCTACCGGACCATGAACGACTGGTTCCCCGGTGGCGCCCTGCTGTCCTCGGGGCTGCAGGTATGGCGCGGCGCACGCCCCACGCTGCCCGACGGCGCGCCCGTGGTGGGCGCCAGCGGCGTGCCAGGCCTGTGGCTCAACACCGGCCACGGCGCGGGCGGATGGACCCTGGCCAGCGGCTGCGCCCGCGCCGTGGCAGACCTGATCGGCCAGCGCAACCCGGATATCAGTCTGGAGGGGCTCGGAATCCAGCGCTTTTGAATGGCCAAGGGCCGGAGATGGCGTGCGACTGCGCGCGCCACATCACCATCAACAAAGGGGCCGATGGCCCCTTTGTTGCGTGCAGTGCCGGATCTGCCTTACTTCGCCGTCGGCATCACGAACTCGGCGCCCTTGGGTGTGCTCTCGGGCCAGCGCTGCATGATGCTCTTTTGCTTGGTGTAGAAGCGCACGCCTTCTTCGCCATAGGCGTGCATGTCGCCAAACAGGCTGCGCTTCCAGCCGCCAAAGCCGTGCCAGGCCATGGGCACCGGGATCGGCACATTGATGCCGACCATGCCCGCCTGGATGCGGCGGCCGAACTCGCGGGCCACGTTGCCGTCGCGCGTGAAGCAGGCCACGCCATTGCCGAATTCATGGTCGTTGACCAGCTTCACCGCTTCACCAAAATCCTTGGCGCGCACCACCGCCAGCACGGGGCCGAAGATTTCTTCCTTGTAGATGCGCATGTCGGGCGTGACGTGGTCGAACAACGTGCCGCCCAGCCAGAAGCCGCCTTCGCAGCCTTCGCCCGCCTGCTTGCCGTCGAAGCCGCGGCCATCCACCAGCAGTTGCGCACCTTCCTTCACACCCAGGTCGATGTAACCCGAGATGCGCTCGTGGGCGGCACGGGTGACGATGGGGCCCATTTCGGCCGCCAGGTTGGTGCCGTCGAGCACCTTGAGCGCCTTGGTACGCTCGATGAGCTTGGGCACCAGTTTGTCGGCGGCGTCCCCCACCAGCACGGCCACGCTGATGGCCATGCAGCGCTCGCCGGCCGAGCCGTAGCCCGCGCCGATGAGAGCGTCCACCGCCTGATCGATGTCGGCATCGGGCATCACGACCATGTGGTTCTTGGCGCCACCCAGGGCCTGCACGCGCTTGCCGTGGTGGGCGCCGGTTTCGTAGATGTAGTTGGCGATGGGGGTCGAACCGACAAAGCTGATCGCCTTCACATCCGGGTGCTCGATCAGCGCGTCCACCGCTTCCTTGTCGCCCTGCACCACGTTGAACACGCCATCGGGCAGCCCCGCCTGCTGGAGCAGATCGGCCATCATCAGCGAAGCCGTGGGATCGGTCGGGCTGGGCTTGAGCACGAAGGTGTTGCCTGCTGCAATGGCCACCGGGAACATCCACATGGGCACCATCACCGGGAAGTTGAACGGCGTGATGCCCGCCACCACCCCCAGGGGCTGACGCAGCGTCCAGTTGTCGATGCCCGTGCTCACCTGGTCGGTGAAATCGCCCTTGAGCAGTTGCGGAATGCCGCAGGCAAACTCGATGATGTCGATGCCGCGCGCCACCTCGCCCTGCGCGTCGGTGAACACCTTGCCATGCTCGGCCGTGATGGCACGGGCCAGCGCGTCCTTGTGCTGGTTGACCAGCTCCAGAAACTTGAACAGCACGCGCGCGCGGCGGATGGGCGGCGTGTCGGCCCAGGCCGGGAAGGCCGCCTGCGCGGCTGCCACGGCCGCATCCACATCCGCGCGGTGGGCCAGCGCCACGCGGCCGGTCACTGCGCCCGTGGCGGGATTGGTCACGTCCTGGCTGCGGGTGCTGGCGCCGGCGACGCGCGCGCCCTGGATGTAATGGCCAATGTGGATGGGCTGGGCGGCGGTGGTCATGCAAACCTCTTTCAAAAACAGTGGAACGTGGCCCGCAGTCTAGAAGCCGCCCCCTGCCCTGCCAAGACCGCAGTCGTGAAATGATTGTTCACATTGGTGAACAATAGCAACATGAAATCGACAGACCACACCAAGCCCGAAGCCCTCTGGTCCCACCTGCACTGGCTGGTGGTATTGGGCGAACAAGGCAGCTACACCGGCGCGGCAGCACGGCTGGGCGTGAGCAAGGCAGCCATGAGCCAGCACATCGCGGAGCTGGAGCGCGCCGCGGGCGTACCGCTCGTGCGGCGCACCACCCGCAGCGTGGGCCTGACCGAGGCGGGGCGGCAACTGGTGGACGACACGCGCGGCGCCTTCGAACGCATTGCCGAGAGCTTTGCCGGCGTGCGCGACCGCGCCGGAGTGCCCCAGGGCCGCCTGCGCGTGACCGCCCCGGTAGCGCTGGCGCGTCAGCAACTGGTGCCGAGACTGCCGACATTTCTGCGTGCCTACCCCGAGGTGCGGCTGGAGCTGGACCTGTCGGACAATCTGCGCTCACTGACCCTCGAAGGGCTGGATCTGGCCATCCGCCACACCGCCGTGGCACCCGACACCCACGTGGCCTGGCTGCTGTGCACCACGCGGTCCGTGCTGGTAGCCAACCGCGCCTATCTGCGCCGCGCTGGCACACCCCGTGCGCCCGACGACCTGCGCCAGCACGACTGCCTGCACTACCCCCGCACCCAGGAAGCCCCGGCATGGACCTTCGAGCCCCAGGTGCCGGGTGCCTGCCCGCGCCTGACCGTGCCCGTGACCGGCCCGCTGGCTGCCAACAACAGCGAGGCCCTGCGCGATGCCGCACTGGCGGGCCTGGGCATCGCGCTGGTGCCCGACTTCAGCGCCCAGGCCGCGCTGCAGGCGGGCAAGCTCGTCGAGGTGTTGCCGGATTGGCGCCCCGTGGGCACCTTCAGCGAGACGATCCATGCCATCCGCCCCTACTCGGCCCATGTGCCGCGCGCGGTGGCGGTTTTCGTGGAATGGCTGCGCGAGGCCTTTGCCCCCGGCTTCGGGGCATGACCCATGCGGACCACGGCCTCCTGGCCAGGACAGCCATGCGGCCGAGCCCACCGCAAGACGGGCGCCGCGGGCGCACGCCCAAAAAACCCGCCCGGCAGCAGCCCTGCGGGGCGGGGCCGGCAGGGTCTGGGGGCCGCTACTCAGGCCTTGATACCCAGCTTCTCCACCAGTTGCTTGAACGTGGAGTTGTCCCGCGCGATCAGGGCATTGAAGTCCGCCTGGTCCAGATAGCCTTCTCCCATGTTCTGACGGGCCATGGTGTCACGCAGCGCGGGCTCCTGCAGGGTTTTGGCCATGGCGGTGCGCAGCACGGACACCACCTCGGCGGGCGTGCCCTTGGGAGCTGCAAGCCCGCGCCAGCCACCGATCACCAAATCGATCTTGCGCTCCTTAAGCGTGGGCACCGCTTCCCAGCCGGCGGCGATGCGCTGCTCGGACATCACGGCCAGCGAACGGATCTTGCCCGCCGCCACATAGGTGGCCACCTCCACGGGCGTCACGGCCACTGCCTCGATATGCCCGCCCAGCAGGTCGAGCACGGCGGGGTTGGCACCTCGATACGGGGCATGGTTGAACTGCACGCCCACCTTGTCTTCCAGTGCCGCCGCCGCCAGATGCCCCAGCGAGCCGGGCCCCGCATTGCCCACGCGCACGCCACCGGGGTTCTTGCGGGCGGCGGCCAGCAAATCTTCGATGGTGCGCAGCGGCGAATCCGCGCGCACGGCCAGCGTGGCCGGGTCGGCATTCAGGCGTGCAATGGGGGTCACGCTGTCGGCCGTCAGCTTGGTGATGCCCATGTGGGGAATCATCGTGATTTCCACCGTGATGATGGCCAGCTTGTAGCCGTCGGGCCGGGCATTGGCCAGTTCGGTCCAGCCCACGGCACCACTGGCGCCTGCCTTGTTGAGAACGATGAGGTCCTGCGGCAAATGCTTGCGCGCCGCTTCAGCCAGCGCCCGGGCGAGCACGTCGGTGCCGCCGCCTGCGGCAAAGGGAACGATGAGTTCGATGGGCTTGCTGGGGTAGGCCCCGGTCTGCGCAGCAGCGGGCAGCACGAAACCCGCGGACAGGGAAGCCAGGGCGGCGCAGGCCTGGCGGCGATTCATGGAAAGGGTCATGGTGTCTCTCTCGGGTCTTGTTTCCAGGGGCGAAGCCGCTCAGTCCAGGCGGATGTTGGCGGCGCGGATCACCCCCGCCCACAGCTTTTGCTCACTGCGCACGAAATCCGTGAACTGCTGGGGCGTCATGGACAGCGGCTGGATGCCGATTTCTTCAAGCTTGGCCCGAGTCTCGGGATGGCGAAGCGCCGCCGCCAGGTCTTTGTTCAGGCGCTCGACCACGGCTGCGGGCAGCTTGGCCGGGCCCACGAAGCCCTGCCAGGCGTAGGCTTCAAAGCCAGGCACCCCCGCCTCGGCCATGGTGGGCACATCAGGCAGGATGGTCAGGCGCTGCGGCGTGGCCACGGCCAGCACGCGCACCTTGCCCGCCTTGATCATCGACAGGCTGGGGGGCAGATCGACAAACATCGACTGCACCTGGCCGGCCATGAGGTCCTGCAGCGCCGGGGCCGAGCCCTTGTAGGGCACGTGCAGGATGTTCGTGCCAGTGCGCTGCTTGAACAGCTCCAGCGCCACATGCAGCGGCGAGCCCGGGCCCGACGAGGCCGACGAGACGGAGCCGGGATTCTTGCGCACCTGGGCCAGAAACTCCTGCATATTCCGGGCCGGAAAGTCGGGGTGCACGGCCAGCACCAGCGGCATGCGGCCCAGGCCGCCAATGAAGCTGAAGTCCTTCTCGGCGTTGTAGCTCAGCGCGGAATACATGGCCGGGTTGAAGGCCAGCGTGCCCGAGTCGGCCGTGCCCACGGTGTAGCCATCGGCCACCGAGCGCGCGATGAAGGTGGCGCCAATGATGCTGGCCGCGCCCGGCTTGTTGTCCACCACCACGGGCTGGCCCAGGTCCTGCCCCATGCGCACGGCCAGGCTGCGCGCAATCACGTCGGTGGTGCCGCCAGGTGCATAGGGCACCACCCACTTGACGGGCTGCGTGGGATAGGCGGTCTGCGCCTGGGCGCCGAGCGTGCAGGCGAGCAGTGCGCCGGCAAGGATGCGAAGGGTGTGACGTTTCATGGTTTGTCTCCAGGGGTTGGCGGTTCAGGGGCAAAGGTTTTCTGCGAACCTTTTCAGGGGTTTGTAGTGCTGGGCGCTCTTTCGTTTGCTGATACTGCGCCAGCAGCTATCGAATAAGTAGCATCAGCGTGGCGCAACCATCCAGGCATGGGCAGGATCGTTCTTGAACGCCCAGCGGCGCTCGGGCCCTGCCATGGTGTTGAGGTAGTACAGGTCGTAGCCATGCGGTGCCACGCAGGGGTGGTAGCCGCGCGGCACCAGCACCGTGTCGCGGTGCTCCACGGCCATGGCTTCGTCCAGCGAGCGGTCGTCGGTGTACACACGCTGGAAGGCAAATCCCTGCGCGGGATCGAGCTGGTGGTAGTAGGTTTCCTCCAGCACGGTTTCGGCCAGAGGCTGGCTGGCGTCGGCGCTGTCGTGCTTGTGCGGCGGGTAGCTGGACGAGTGACCGGCGGGAGTGATCACCTCCACCACCAGCAGGCCTTCGGCGGGCTGCGACTCGGGCAGGATGTCGCAGACATGGCGCGTGTTGCTGCCCTGCCCGCGCACGCTGCGCTGCATCTGCGCAGGCTCGATCACCCGCTCGGGATACAGGCCGCGCGCCGGTGCGCTGCTCAACGCCACCTCGGCCGCACCACGCGCCACGATGCGCACCGTCCGCGCAGGCGGCACATACACGGCCGTGGGCGAAGCCTCTTCAAACACCGAGGCGCGGCTGCCCAGCGCGCGGTAGGCCTGTGCCCCCACATGCACGTCCACCTGCCCGCTGAGCACCGTGATGCACAGCTCGCGCGCGCCGGTGGCCAGCGATTCCTCATCGCCCGCCGCCAGGCGCAGCGCCTTGAACCCCACGTGGGTCCACCCGGCCGAGGCCGGCGTCACATCCACCACCACACGGCCCGTGGAATGGGCTTTGACCAGCAATGTCATGCGAGCGCTCCCGCCACCACAGAGTCGGTTGTTTCTGTTGTTGCCGGATGCTGGGGCCGGCTGTCACGCCAGCCCGCGATGAGGCGGCGGAAATTGGCGGCCACCTGCGCCTGCAGCCCGGCATCGTCGATCTCGCCCTTGAGCCACGCCAGGCTGGGCCCGGCCCAGGCGGTGCGGCCGATCATGAAGCCTTTGACGATGGGCACGCGCGCCTCGGCAAAGCCGGCAATGAGCTGCTCCACCGGCTGCGACAGCCCCAGGATCACCGCGCCACGGCAGTACGGGTCGCGCTCGCGCACCAGGGCATCCAGCGCCTCCCAGTGGCGGGCGGCCATGGTGCCCACCTTCCACCACTCGGGCTTGAGGCCGATACTGTAGAAGTGGCGAATGGCGCACAGCACCGCCTCGCCGGTATCGCCTGGGGCGAGCATGTCCTTCGGCGGAATCACCTCCAGCAGCAGCTCGTGCCCGCTGGCGCGCGTGGCCTCCCACACCTGCTGCAACCACTCGTCCTGCTCGGCGCGCAGCCCGGCCGCGTCATCCGGGTGGTAGAACACCAGGCATTTCACGACCTGCTCGCGCGGCCAGTGCAGCAGTTGCGAGGCCAGCGAATGGGTGCCGTCGAAACGCAGCGGGCGCGAACCGGGCAGCTCGATCGGGCGCCCCAACCACCAGCCCCGGCCCGTGGCGTCATGCAAAGCCGCCTCACCGATGCGCCCGTCGATCAGCACGCCCATGCGCCCCCGGCATCCGGGGTCGCGCTCGACATCGGCCACCACGGCGTTGAGTAATTGCTTGAGTACAGGCAGGCGTGCGCCCTCCGCACCGGCCTGGCGCGCCAGGTCTTCGAACTGGGCGCGGTGGTCGTAGGCCAGCACGAACAGCTCGGGCCACTGCGGCCGCGCCGCCGTCACCCGGTGCAGGTGGGCCAACTGCGGGTCCTGGTCGGGACGGGGATGGCGGTGGCCCGAGAACCAGTGCGCCAGCTCGGCCGGTGTGGGCATGGCGGGCGCGCAGCCGTGGCGCGACACCACGATGGCTCCACAGGCGTTGGCAATGGCCGCCGACTCGACCAAAGTCCTGCCACGCAGCAGGCCTGACAGCAGGCCCGAGGCAAAGGCATCGCCCGCGCCCAGCACGTTGAGCACCTCGATGCGCTCGCCCAGCACCGTGGGCGCGTCGTCCAGCGCGGCGGGTACGGCTCCTTCAACAATGCTGCAGCCCAGCGGCCCCCGCTTGACCACCAGCACGGCCTGCGTGTGTTCGCGCACGCTGCGCAGGCTGGCCATCAAATCGCCCGGCACGCCACCCGCAATGAGCCATTCCTCTTCGGTGCCGATGATGAGCTCGAACGACCCGAGTTGCGCCTGCAAGTGGCGGCTGACCGCGTCGCTGCCCACGTAACGTGTTTCTCCATCGCCCTTGGCGGCCAGGCCCCACAGCACGGGGCGATAGTCGATGTCCAGCACCCGCACCAGTCCATGGCGCTGCGCGATGTCCAGCGCACGGCGGCTGGCGGCCAGCACGGTGGGGGTGCTCAGGTGGGTGCCGGTGATCACCAGGCTGCGGCAGCGCGCCAGAAAATCCTCGCTGATCCCGTCCGCGTCCAGCGCCATATCGGCGCAGTTCTCGCGGGCAAAAAGCAGGGGAAAAGTGTCCTGGTCCTTGATGCCCAGTAGCACCATGCCGGTCAGGCGCTGGTCGTCCACCTGCACCTGGCTGACATCGCAGCCCTCACGCCGCAGCGTGTCGAGCAGAAAGCGGCCGTTCTGCTCATTGCCCACCCGGGACACCATGGCCGAGCGCAGCCCCAGCCGCGCAGTGCCAAACGCGATGTTGGCCGACGAGCCCCCCAGGTATTTGGCAAAACTGCTGGCAGCCTCCAGACTGCAGCCGATCTGCTGGGCATAGAGGTCCACGGCCAGTCGGCCCAGGCAGGCCACGTCGAAGGGCCGATCGGCGGGAAAGGACAGCATGTACAGGTCTCCTCAAATGCACCCCGGGCTGAAACCGGTGCGCCGGATAATGGTTCGTTGCATCTATGATAGCCCAAAATAGAAATTATTTTCTAATTTAATGAAAAATAGAAAAACACTATCCGACACCACCTCCACCGCCACGCCCTACCCGCACGCTGACGCGTTTCTGGCCGCGGTACATGCCGGCTTCGAGCCGTTGAGCCGCCAGCTCAAGACCATCGCGCGCTACGTGGAAAAGCACCGCGACCAGCTGGCACTGGATGGCGTGCAGGCCACGGCAGCGCAATGCGGAGTGCAGCCCTCGGCCCTGGTGCGGTTTGCCAAGCATTTCGGCTTTTCGGGCTACACAGAGATGCAGGCCCTGTTCCGCGCCGGCGCCGTGCGCCAGCTGGCGCCCAACCGCAACTACCAGGAACGCATCCGCGAACTGATCGTGCCCGGCGGGAGCGCGCGCTCGGCGGCCCAGCTGGCGCATGAGGTGATCGACGGCAACATTGGCAGCCTGCAGGCACTGCAGCGCAACCTGCCGGATGCGCAGTTCGATGCGGCGGTGGAGCTGATGCTGCAGGCTCCCGCGTTGTGGCTGGCCGCATCACGCCGCGCGTTTCCGGTGGGGGCCTACCTGGCCTATGCGCTGCAGCACACGGCCAAACCCTTGCACTGGCTGCACGGGCTGGGGTTCATGCACCAGGGCGAACTGCGTGCGCTGGCACCCGGTGATGTGCTCGTCGCCGTGTCGTTTGAGCCCTATGCCCAGGAAACCCTCGAACTGGCGCAGGAAGCCGTGGCGCGCGGCGCACGCTTGCTCGCAATCACCGACAGCCAACTCAGCCCCCTCGCCTCCCTCGCCTGCACCACCTTGATTGCGCAGGACGGTGCCACCTTCGGTTTCCGATCGCTTACCAGCACGCTCAGCCTCGCCCAATCCCTGTTCCTGGGGCTGGCCTACCGGATGGAACTGGCCTACGACCACCAGCCCACGGCGAAAACCTGATCCAGCGCTGCCCACCACGCCCACACATCTCCATGCACCCCATCACGCCACAGCGGCCACACCCCCTGTTCAACACCGCAGCCACCCGGCGCATGGAGCAGCAGGTCGCCGCAGCCTTGCCGCCCCACACCCTCATGCGGCGCGCCGGCCTGGCCGTGGCACGGCTGGCGCGCGCGCTGGCGCCCCATGCCCGCACGGTGTGGATTGCCTGCGGCCCCGGCAACAACGGCGGCGACGGGCTGGAAGCCGCCACGCATTTGCAGCGCGACGGGCTGCGGGTCGTGGTGACCTGGCTGGGCAGCCCGGAACACGCACCCACCGATGCCCGCCTGTCGTGGGAGCGAGCACAGGCTGCAGGCGTGGTGTGGGCCGACGCGGCCCCCGCCGACATGACCGCTGCGGACCTGTGCATCGATGCCCTGCTGGGGATTGGCGTCACATCCACCACTTCGCGGAAACCCGACAGCCGGATGCTTGCCGCGCTGACTGCCCTGCACCACAGCCCGGCGCCCGTGCTCGCCGTCGATCTGCCCTCGGGCCTCGATGCCGACACCGGCCAGTTCGCTGCGGGTTTCAGTCCACCGGCTTCGGAAGCCCTCTCGCACCGACAGGCACGCCACACGCTCGGCCTGCTGACGCTCAAGCCCGGTCTGTTCACGGCCTCCGGGCGAGACGCTGCCGGCAACGTGTGGCTGGATGACCTGGGGCTGCCCGCAGCCCACGAGCCCCCCGGCGCGTGGCTGGCCGGCCCCGCACTGCCCGCGCCGCGCAGCCACGCCAGCCACAAGGGCAGCTACGGCGATGTGGCCGTGGTGGGCGGTGAGGGCCTGGCGGCGCGCGGCCTGGGCATGACGGGCGCTGCGCTGCTGGCAGCAGCCGCCGCGTTGCATGCCGGCGCGGGCCGGGTGCTGGTGGCCTTGCTCGACGATGGCCAGATGGCACTGGATGGGGCACAGCCCGAAGTGATGTTCCGCCAATTTGACGCGCTGGCATTGGAAGAGCTCACGGTGGTGTGTGGTTGCGGCGGCGGCGAGGCCGTGCGCACGATGCTGCCCGCCGTGCTGACCAGGGCCGCCCGGCTGGTGCTGGACGCCGACGCGCTCAATGCCCTGGCCGCTGATGCGGCGCTGCGCTCCCTGGTGGTCAACCGCAGCGGGCGCGGGCTGCCCACAGTGCTCACACCCCACCCCCTCGAAGCGGCACGCCTGCTGGGCCTGTCTGCCACTGAGGTGCAGGCCGACCGGCTGCGCGCAGCGCAGCAACTGGCACAGCAGTTGCACTGCATAGTGGTCCTCAAGGGGTCCGGCACGGTGATCGCGGCACCGGGGCATGCTCCAGCCATCAACCCCACTGGCAACGCCCGGCTTGCCACCGCTGGCACCGGCGATGTGCTGGCGGGCATGGTGGGCGCCGGTCTGGCAGGCGGCAGGGCCACGGGGGCCGATGCCCTGCGTGCCGCCACGGAGGCTGTGTACCTGCACGGCCTTGCCGCCGACCGCTGGCCTGCCGAAGGCACATTGACGGCCAGCGCACTGGCGCGTCACATCGGAAATTATTAACAAAATAGCTGTTTGCGCTTGTGGATCATACACAAGCAGCTATCAATACAAGAGCAAATCATTCCCTGCAGCGTGCGCGCCGCAGGCGGCTCAACTGCGGCGCGGCTTGCGGCTCTTGCTTTTGCCCGCCTTGCCATTCGCGGCCGCCTTCTTGGCCGATGCCTTGGCCGCACCGGCAGGCGAGCGCGCCGCCTGCTCACGCGTCAGACCGGCGCGCTCGGTGGCCGAGGGTTCTGGCGCCTGGGCGCGCTTGCGCCCGCCCGAACGCCCCGCCTTGCGGGCCGCAGATTCCGGGGCCACGCCCTTCTCCTTGAGCGCACGGCCGATCAGTTCCTCGCCCTCGCGGATCAGGCGAAAATCGATCTTGCGCCCATCGAGGTCCACACGGCTGACCTGCACCCGCACCCGCGTGCCAATGGAATAGCGGATGCCCGTTCGTTCACCGCGCAGCTCCTGGCGCGCCTCGTCGAACTTGAAGTACTCGCCCCCCAGCTCGGTGATGTGCACCAGGCCCTCCACATACATCGCATCCAGCGTCACGAAGATGCCGAAGCTCGTGGCCGCACTGACCACGCCGCTGTATTCCTCGCCCAGGTGCTCGCGCATGTACTTGCACTTGAGCCAGGCCTCGACATCGCGGCTGGCCTCGTCGGCGCGTCGCTCGTTGGCGCTGCAATGCAGGCCGGCGGCCTCCCAGGCCTGCGTGTCGCGGCTGGGGGGCGCCACGTCCTTGCGCGGCCTGGTGCCAGGCGCCGCCACGCGGGCCGCCAGGCGCTTGGCCAGCTTGGCATGCGCCTCGCCGGGTGTGGGCAGCGCGGGCAGCTTGTATTTGCTCTTGCCCAGAATGGCCTTGATGACGCGATGCACCAGCAGGTCGGGGTAGCGCCGGATGGGGCTGGTGAAGTGCGTATAGGCCTCGAAGGCCAGACCGAAGTGCCCGCTGTTGATGGGGGTGTAGATGGCCTGCTGCATCGACCGCAGCAGCATGGTGTGGATCTGCTGCGCGTCGGGCCGGTCCTTGGTGGCCTCGGCAATCGCCTGGAACTCCGACGGATGGGGGTTGTCACCGATCGTCATGCCTACCGCCATCGCCTTGAGGTAGCCCCGCAGGATTTCCTGCTTCTCGGGCGTGGGGCCTTCGTGCACCCGGAACAGGCCGGGTTGGCCGCCCTGCGCAATGAAGTCGGCACTGCACACATTGGCGGCCAGCATGGCTTCTTCGATCAGCTTGTGGGCATCGTTGCGGGTGCGCGGCACGATCTTTTCGATGCGGCCGTTCTCATCACAGATGATCTGCGTCTCGGTGGTTTCAAAGTCCACCGCGCCGCGCTCACGGCGTGCCAGCAGCAGCGCCCGGTACACGTCGTGCAGGTTGATCAGGTCTTTCACCCGGTCCTTGCGTTTGCCCGCTTCCGGCCCACGGGTGTTCGCCAGAATGGCAGCGACTTCGGTGTAAGTGAAGCGCGCGTGGCTGTACATCACGGCCGGGTAGAACTGGTAGGCATGCACCTCGCCCTTGGCGGTGACCAGCATGTCGCACACCATGCACAGGCGCTCCACCTCGGGGTTGAGCGAGCACAGGCCATTGCTGAGTTTTTCAGGCAGCATGGGGATCACGCGGCGCGGAAAGTACACGCTGGTGGCGCGGTCGTAGGCGTCGATATCGATGGCGCTGCCCGTCTCCACATAGTGGCTCACGTCGGCAATGGCCACCAGCAGACGCCAGCCCTTGCCGCGCCCCACCTTGGCGGGCTCGCAATAGACGGCATCGTCGAAGTCGCGCGCATCTTCGCCGTCGATGGTGACCAGCGGCACGTCGGTCAGATCGACCCGCTGCTTCTTGTCCTGCGCACGCACCTTGTCGGGCAGTTCCTTGGCCTGCGCCAGGCATTCGGCCGAGAACTCGTGCGGCACGCCATATTTGCGCACCGCGATTTCAATCTCCATGCCCGGGTCGTCCACCTCGCCCAGCACTTCGGTGATGCGGCCCACGGGTTGGCCAAACAGCGCCGGGGGTTCGGTCAACTCGACCACCACCACTTGCCCCGGCTTGGCCGCGCCGGTGGCCCCCTTGGGAATCAGCACATCCTGCCCGTAGCGCTTGTCTTCCGGGGCCACCAGCCAGACACCGCTTTCCTGGAGCAAGCGGCCGATCAGGGGCTGCGGCGGGCGCTCGATGATCTCCACCACGCGCCCCTCGGGGCGGCCCCGGCGGTCCTGGCGCACGATGCGCACGCGCACCCGGTCCTTGTGCAGAACGGCGCGCATTTCATTGGGGGGGATGTAAATATCGCCTTCGCCATCATCGCGAATGACGAAACCATGGCCATCACGGTGCCCCTGCACACTGCCTTCAATCTCGTCCGACAGATGCGCAGCGGATGTGTCGGGGGTGATTTTTTTGATATACAATCTTAGACTTTCCTGAAATGCCCAGGTGGCGGAATTGGTAGACGCACTAGTTTCAGGTACTAGCGAGTAACATCGTGGAGGTTCGAGTCCTCTCCTGGGCACCAAGTTTAACGAGAACCGGTTACGGTTTTCAGAATATTGAAGCCGCTGTATCTACAGCGGCTTTTTTATTTGCCACGAGTCTCCCGTCACCTCCTGTTCACGCCTGATCGCGCGCGCTCCACAAAATTTGCCAGCGATTCGCCGAAAGCCTGAAAAACTTGTTCTATAATTCAAAGCTGATCTGAAAGCCCAGGTGGCGGAATTGGTAGACGCACTAGTTTCAGGTACTAGCGAGTAACATCGTGGAGGTTCGAGTCCTCTCCTGGGCACCAATACATTAAAAAGCCGTTGCAACCGCAACGGCTTTTTTCTTTCCGATCCTGCGCTCGCATGGAAACCCGGTGGTGCATTCCATCCGCGCGGGAGCCCAAGAGCCTGCTGACGATCTCGCAAAGACCGCTGCGCGACCCCTGGGAGATCGCAAACAGACTCTAAAGGTCGGGAATCAGCCGTTTTCCCAGGCTGAGTGCATCATCCCGGGCATAGCCCAGCTTTTCATAAAACGCCATGACCTGCACATTGGCGGTGCGCACCAGCACATGGACCTTGGGGCAACCCATGGCCACCAATTGCTGCTCGACCCGCTCCATGAGGCTGCGGCCAATGGCCAGCCGCTGGCGCCCCGGCGCCACCGCCAGGTAATACACCGAACCGCGATGGCCGTCATACCCCGCCATGGCGGTTCCGACGAGCACATTCTCACCATCCAGCCCCTGTGCCATGGCCACCAGAAAAAGCCCGGGCTGCACAGTCTGCTTGCGCGCAATGTCCTTGTGGGGATCATTCCAGGGGCGCAGCAGACCGCAGTCGTGCCAGAGCGCCACCACGGCCGCTTCGTCCTCCATTTCAAAAGGACGTATCTGGAATGCAGTGGTCACGGAGTCACTTGCGCAGCAGGATTTTCAGCACGTTCTGCAGGCGACGCGCACTGGCAGCATCGTTGGCACTGGCCAGGACACGCGCAGCATCCTGCCCCCAGGTCTGGGCCGGCGCCGGATCGTTGCGGCGGGTGAGCAGCTGCAATTGCAGCATCCGGCGCGCACCGATATGTTCCGCCGGCGTTGGCGCCTCGGCCGCCATCTCCAGCCGGAGCAAGGCCTCGGCAGCATCGCCTGCTGCAGGGGCGGACAACGCCTGCGACCAGGCAGCACGCACGCCGGCCGCGACCCGGCCACCCAACTCCTGCGTGCTCGGCAACAGCGCCGCATCGCGCTTTTCCCAGGCCGTCAGCAGCTGCGTCAGCGCTTCACCATGGGCCTGCGCGGCCAGCTTCTTGAGCGCCAGCTGGGCGTGCTCCATGGCTTCACGCTGGGCGCGGAAAGCCGCGTCACCCAGGCGCGGCCCGCGCTCTTCATATGCAGGACGATCACCGAAGCGGCCGCCACGTTCATTGCGGCCGCCATCGCGATCACCACGACCATCGCGGCGATCACCCGGACGCCCGCCACGGCCTGGCGCTGCGGGCGCATCCTTCTTCATGCCAGGACGGTCATCGCCACGCACCGCCACCACGGGGCGTGCAACCGGCTTGGGAACGACAGGGGTAGCAGCAGATGCAGGCACTTCTTCAGCACCTTCTGCTGCTGCCTCTGCAGCTGCATTTTCAGCAACTGCCTGCGCAGATGAGGCGGGTGCCTCAAGCTGATTCTGGGCATCTTTCTGCGCCGAAGCCACCACCTGTGCCGCCTGGGCCTGTCCGTGCAGCGCGGCCTCCAGCGCCTGCATGGCAGAGCGAATCTGCTGCGCGTCGCCCGTGGCATTGGTGGCTTCCAGCGCCTTGGAGGCCTCCAGCACCACCCGGTCGCGGGCGCTCAGTTCGGTGACCGCCTTCTCCCGGTCTGCCGACTTGCGGTTGAAGGCTTCATCGATCGGCTTGCGGAAGGCATCCCACAGCTTTTGCTCATGCTTGCGGTCCAGCGGCACGGCCTGGGCTTCGGCCTGCCACCGCTGCTGCAAGGCCTTCACGGCATCAATGCGCAGCGTGGGCGCAGCGCCCAGCGCCACCGCTTCATCAATCATCGCGTGGCGGCGGGCCAGACTGTCTTTTTGCGCGTTTTCCAGCGGTGCGGCAGCCGCACTGATGGCCTGCTTCCACAGCGGCTGCAGTTCGGCAAACAGCTTTTCCCCCACATGCCCGCCTTCGCGCCAACGGTCGCCAAACTGGTGCAGCGCGCGGTTGATGGCCTTCCAGTCACCAGAGGCGGCATGCTCCTGCGCCCACGCCCTGACCTCTTCGATGAGAGCCAGGCGCTGGGCCTTGTGCTCGGCCGCCTCGGTGCGAATCTTGTCCAGCCATGCCTCGACCACCTTGTGCGCGGCATTGCACGCCTCATCAAACTTCTTCCAGAGGCCGTGGTTGGGCGCTCCGCCCTGGTCCGACTGCTTCCACTGCTCGCGCAACTGGCGCAATGTTTCCTGCATCTTGCGGCCACCCAAGGCCTGGCCCTCGGGACGCTGGAGCAGCGCCTGCGCCTTGGCCACCAGCTCTTCGCGAACCTGGTCTGCGCTCCATCGCTGCCAGCCTTCGAGCTCACCTGCAGCCACCAGCGCGGCATGCACCTGGTGCTCCAACGGGGTGTCTATATGCTTGCCATGCACCTTCAGCACCGCGCGCAGCGCAGATGCGGCGCCCGCACTGGCCTTGCCATGCCCTTCGGCCGTTTCCTTCTCCAGGGTGGCCAGCGCTTCACGCACCACCTGCATGGCCTGCTCCTGCACCTGCGGATCCGCCTTGGGGCGTGCCCCTCGGGCCGGCTTGGCCGCTGTGGCAGCGGCAGCCTCCACGGGCAAGCCACGGGCAGCACGTAACTCGTCGGCCCACACGGGAACGGGAGGCAACGGGGCAGCCGTATCCGCAGCAGCCGCAGCGGCTTGCGCCACGGCAGGCTGGAATGCATCCCACACGACCAGCAGCTGCGTGCGCGAGGCCTCCAGCAGCGGGGGAAAGCGCGCCTCCACGCTGACCCAGCTGGTGTCTCCGGTCAACTCCTGGGCCTGCTCCTGCCAGCGTGCCACGTCGGCACGCAGCAATTCGAGCGCAGCCTGGGCATCTTTCCAGGATTTGGTGGATAGCACTTCGATGCGCTGGGCGAGCAACACGGCGGCTTCCCGCTGCACCTGAACGCGGTGCTGCAGGTCTTCGATCCCTTTCACCCGCTCGGCCACCTGCACCTTGAGCAGCGACAGAGGTTCGCGCGACAGGGGTGCACCGGCCTTGGCCGCATCACGCTGCCACGCCAGGGCGTCTGCAATATTGAGCCTGGGAGCGGCCAGCAATGCCTGGGCCTTCTCGGCCCACTCAGCCGCAATGGCCTCCTGGCCCTTGGCGCGGCGGATTTCATCCAGCCGTTCACGCACCGCGCGGGCGGCGCCCTTGTCACGCCCGCTCAGTTCCTTGAAGACCTCCTGCAGCTGCTCGGGCGCCGGCTGGGAAGCGAGCCAGTCACGAATGCGGGAAGCCCGCTCACTGGACGTGGCGGCCGAAAAAGCGCCGCCAGTCAGTGCATCCAGTGGATGCGACTCTTGGGTTTTGGCCGGGGCCGGGTTCACTTCAGGTGCGTCGGACATTTTGCTGCGAGAAAAAAAAGGAAACATGGATCCAATGGATAACGAAAACCGGACAGGCTGCGGTGGAAAGCCGGCCGCTGGGGCCCTGTGCCATGCGTGCCTGCAGGTGAGAAGACTATTTTCACCGGGTTCCAGCAAAAGACCACACCACGGTCCTGGGCCACGCATCAAGCAATGATCTGACGCAAGCCGGTCAGGCCGGCGAACGCAGATAGGTCGGTTGATGGACTTCATCCTCCGGTACAACGGAATGCACCCAGGAAAACTGCCCCATTATCTATATATATGCGCCACCAGCGACCAGGCCAGCATGCCTCGTCAGCCGCCCGCGGCCTTCAGGGCCGCACGCTGAACCATGCACCAACAAGAAAGCCCGGAAAACAGGCCGCATGGCCTGTTCACCGGGCTTGACGGCTGACGCAACGGTCTTTGCCATCGTTTCGCAATCTGGAGATGAAGATCCACATTGCGAGGAGGCAAGGGATTGCCTCCAAGGTTTGCCATAAAAGCAGCATCTGCTGCACCTGGGCACTGCATGCCTTCGGCGGGAGACTTTGCCTTGTCTGGCGATGCCTGAAATCCACAGGCAACGCCACCTTAGCAAATTCGCGGGACTGACTCAAATTGCATTCTCAATGGGTCGCGTGAACACGATTGAATCTGACACACGGCCGTCACAGAACGCACCCCAACATTTCCGTGAAATCGGCAAAAATCAAGCTTTTACTGGTGTTTTTTACAGTCTTTTTATAACAAATTAGTATTTAAAACAAATTTGTTAGTATTGACTTGGCATTTAGTGAACTTCTAGAATCCGCCAGCCCCCAAAAGGGCTGGTAAAAACCCCAACCCGCTGCCGAACCCGGCTAAGTCAGTTCCTCGCTTCGCCTTATGAACGAAGCACGAAATTGATGGCGTACCAATCCAGGTGAGTGACTGAACCGATGCTGTCGTTGACGGCGGCATCGTCTGCAGAGCTCGCCTCAGAAAGGAAGAGCTATGACAGCGTCAGGAAAAATTGTCTCCGGTGTACGAACCTTCGTTACCGACGTGACCGAAGGTTTCCTTGAGATCACCCACAACAGCTTTGCCCTCATCGGGCTCGCCGTTGCCTTTGTCGTCCTGACCCTTACCGCCCGCCCGGACTTGCGCCAGGCAGGCGAGGAGCAGCTGAGAGACTGGCTGCAGTCCCGCCAGGTGGCCCTGCTGGACATGCCGGTCGAGCTGGATGCCAGCGAGCGCGCAACCGCCACCAATCCCAAAGACCTGCCCAAAGAGCAGGCCGCGGTGGCTTACTGGCTGAGCAAGAAGTACCGCGTCGCGCCAGAACCCCTGAGCGCGCTGGTGGCCGAAGCCTATGAAACCGGCGCCCGCACCAAGATTGATCCGACCCTGATCCTGGCCATCATGGCCATCGAGTCGAGCTTCAACCCATTTGCCCAGAGCGCTGTGGGCGCCCAGGGCCTGATGCAGGTCATGACACGGGTCCACACCGACAAGTACGAGAACTTCGGTGGTCATTTCGCGGCGTTCGATCCGGTCACCAACCTGCGCGTCGGCGTGAAGGTGCTGCAGGAATGCATAGCGCGGGCCGGATCGGTGGAAGGCGGACTGCGCTACTACGTGGGTGCGGCCAATCTGCCGGATGACGGTGGCTACGCCGCCAAGGTGCTGGCCGAGCACTTCCGCTTGCGCCAGGTCGCTGGTGGACGTTCTGCCCCCATGAACCCACCCGCCACCCTGTCAACCCAGGCCCCGGCCCGCACCACCCCCGTCACTGCGCCTGAAACCGCTGGCGACAAGCTCGCTTTGCTGTAAACGCCTGTTCACGATCTCCCAGGGGTCGCGCAGCGGTCTTTGCGCGAGGGGATGCCAGGCGCGGTGTGCGGCCAATAGTCCCGCTCTTGGCAAGCGCCGCAACGCCGCAGACCGCCCGCAAAGACCGGAGCGAAATCGGGCGACAAGGCCGCCCCGGATGCTGGCATGGGCGCCAGGTGCTGGTCGGCTACACTAGCGACGTACGCGACTGGCGATAGGCGCGGCTTCCCACAGGGGGCCGCCGCTGACGTGGAAACCAGCAAGGACATGCCCCTTGCGAACCACTAGGGAGCGTGCCGCAAAGGCTCAAAACCTTCTGTGTTCCGCCGTTCGCCTGGGCAGCCCCTGCTTCAAGGGACACAAGTTCATAGGACTGCCAATACCATGTACGACCGCAAAACTCTTGTCGAGCAAACCGATCCCGAACTCTTTGCCGCCATCCAGGCTGAAAACAAGCGCCAGGAAGAGCACATCGAGCTGATCGCCAGTGAAAACTATGCTTCGCCCGCCGTCATGTGGGCGCAGGGCACGCAGCTGACCAACAAGTACGCCGAAGGCTACCCCGGCAAGCGCTACTACGGTGGCTGCGAGCATGTGGACGTGGCCGAGCAATTGGCCATCGACCGCGTCAAGCAGATCTTCGGCGCCGAGGCCGCCAACGTGCAGCCGCACTGCGGCGCCTCGGCCAACGAAGCCGTGTTCCTGGCCTTCCTCAAGCCCGGCGACACCATCATGGGCATGAGCCTGGCCGAAGGCGGCCACCTGACGCACGGCATGCCGCTGAACATGTCCGGCAAGTGGTTCAACGTAGTCTCCTACGGCCTGGAGGCCAACGAAGCCATCGACTACGACGCGATGGAGAAGAAGGCCCACGAAACCAAGCCCAAGCTCATCATCGCCGGTGCCTCGGCCTACAGCCTGCATATCGACTTCGCCCGCTTTGCCAAGGTGGCCAAGGACGTGGGCGCGATCTTCATGGTGGACATGGCCCACTATGCCGGCCTGATCGCCGCCGGCGTGTACCCCAACCCCGTGCCGCACGCCGACGTGGTCACCTCCACCACGCACAAGAGCCTGCGCGGCCCGCGTGGCGGCATCATCCTGATGAAGGCCCAGCACGAGAAGGCCATCAACAGCGCCATCTTCCCCGGCCTGCAAGGCGGCCCGCTGATGCATGTGATCGCGGCCAAGGCCGTTGCGTTCAAGGAAGCACTGCAGCCCGAGTTCAAGGCTTACCAGGAACAGGTCGCCAGGAACGCCAAGGTGGTGGCCGAGACGCTGACCGCACGCGGCCTGCGCATCGTGAGCGGCGGCACCCAGAGCCATGTGATGCTGGTGGACCTGCGCGCCAAGGGCATCACCGGCAAGGAAGCCGAGGCCGTGCTGGGCGCCGCCCACATGACCATCAACAAGAACGCCATCCCCAACGACCCGGAAAAGCCGATGGTGACCAGCGGCGTGCGCATTGGCACCCCCGCCATGACCACGCGCGGCTTCAAGGAAGAAGAAGCCCGCATCACGGCCAACCTGATTGCTGACGTGCTGGACAACCCGCGCGACGAAGCCAACATCGCCGCCGTGCGCGCCAAGGTCAATGCGCTGACAGCCCGCTTCCCGGTCTACGGTTAAGTCCGGCGCGCTGCTCCAATGAAGTGCCCCTTCTGCAGCCACCAGGAAACCCAGGTGGTCGAGACCCGGGTGTCGGAAGACGGGGACTTCATTCGCCGCAGGCGCCAGTGCGGCGCCTGCGACAAGCGCTTCACCACCTACGAGCGGCCGGAAGTGAACTTCCCGGCCATCGTCAAGAAGGATGGTCGCCGCATCGAGTACGAGCGCGGCAAGCTCCTCGCCTCGTTCAACCTGGCCCTGCGCAAGCGGCCCGTAAGCACCACCCAGATTGACAGCGCCATCGAGCGCATTGAGGAAAAGCTGCTCAACCTGGGGCAGCGTGAAGTGCTTTCCAGCCGCATCGGCGAACTGGTCATGCGCGAATTGAAGAAGCTCGACAAGGTGGCCTACATCCGTTTTGCCAGCGTGTACCGCAGCTTTGAGGACATCGACGACTTCCGCGCGATGGTCGATGAGGTGCGCAAGTAAATTGCGCCAGATTGAGAGCGTTTGGGCCCAAAGTGCTTACGCACCAGGCACTACAGCTATCACTTAAATAGCAAATCGTGGACCGATGGCATCACCACGGAACCCGGGCAGTGGGTCTTTCCACACGGCACTTCACCATAAGAGCCTGTTGACGATCTCGGAGAAAATCGCGTTGGAGCGCCATCGGGATGAGTGGATGCCTTGGATGCGCCGCATGGGCTCGCGCCCATGCCGGCAGCCGGGGCGCCAACACTCCAAGTACATCGGCCCGATTTCACTCCAACCCTTCGGGCAATTGCCTTGCCGGGCGGTCTGCCGCGTTGGGGCGCTTGTGGATAGCCGGACTATCCACTGCGCACCGCACCTGGCATCCCATCGCGCAAAGACCGCTGCGCGACCCCTGGAAGATCGTCAACAGGCTCTTACAGCAATGAAGCCCGAATGGGCGGCACGCTGGCCACCACATCGGCACACTGGGCGCGGTGGCGCAGGGCGTGGTCCATCACCACCAGGGCCAGCAGCGCCTCGGCAATGGGCGCGGCGCGGATGCCCACGCAGGGGTCGTGGCGCCCCTTGGTGATGACCTCGGCGCTGTGGCCGTGGATGTCGATTGATTCGCGCGGGCTGATGATGGAACTGGTGGGCTTGATGGCGATGCTCACTTCCAGGTCCTGCCCGGTGCTGATGCCGCCCAGCACACCGCCTGCGTGGTTGCTGCGAAAACCGCCGGGGCTCATCGAATCACCATGCGTGGTGCCGCGCTGGGCCACGCTGGCAAAGCCGGCGCCGATCTCCACGCCCTTGACCGCGTTGAGCCCCATCATGGCGTAGGCGATGTCGGCATCGAGCTTGTCGAACAGGGGTTCGCCCAGGCCCACCGGCACGCCCGTGGCCTGCACGCGGATGCGGGCACCGCAGGAATCTCCGGCCTTGCGCAAGGCGTCCATGTAGTCCTCGTATGGCGCCACATCGGCCACCGGCGCAAAGAAGGGGTTGCCAGGTACATGGTCCCAGCTTTCGAACGGGATGGGCAGCTCGCCCAGCTGCGTCATGCAGGCACGAAACTGCACACCATATTGCTGGGCCAGCCACTTCTTGGCCACTGCGCCGGCCGCCACCGTGGGCGCCGTGAGGCGGGCTGACGAGCGGCCGCCACCGCGCGGATCACGGATACCGTATTTGTGCCAGTAGGTGTAGTCGGCATGGCCGGGGCGAAAGCTCTCGGCGATGTTGCTGTAGTCCTTGCTGCGCTGGTCGGTGTTGCGGATCAACAGGGCAATCGGAGTGCCGGTGGTCCGGCCCTCGTACACGCCCGAGAGGATTTCCACCGCATCGGGCTCGTTGCGCTGCGTGACGTGGCGGCTGGTGCCGGGGCGCCGCCGGTCCAGATCGGCCTGGATGTCGGCCTCGGAGAGCGGCATGCCAGGCGGGCAACCGTCAATCACGCAGCCAATGGCCGGGCCGTGGGATTCACCAAAATTGGTGACTGCGAATAAGGTGCCGAAGGTGTTGCCGCTCATGGCGCTGGATTATCCCAGAGCCCGGCACTTGCCCCGCAATGCAGGCGGCAAACCCGTCGCTCTCAAAAAATAGCTGCCAGCGATTTGCCAGCAGGCACTGCCGCCTTATTTCACCAAAAAATCTCTCAAACCACCGGACGCGCGTCTTCGTCCGGCCAGTCGCGAATGTAGGCCTTGAGCATCTTGTTCTCGAAGTTCTGGGCGTCCACCACGGCCTTGGCCACGTCGTAAAAACTGATCACGCCCATGAGCATCCTGCGGTCCATCACCGGCATGTAGCGCGCGTGGCGGTCGAGCATCATGCGGCGCACCTCGTCCATGTCGGTTTCGAGCGTGCAGGTCAGGGGGTGGTCGTCCATGGCCGAACGCACCAGCATGCTGCCGATGCTGCCGCCATTGCGCACCATGGCCTGGATCACTTCGCGAAAGGTGAGCATGCCCACCAGGTCGCCCAGCTCCATTACCACCAGCGAACCTATGTCTTTTTCCGCCATCACGCTCAAGGCGACGGCAATGGTTTCGTCCGGTGTCACGGTGTAGAGGGTATTTCCCTTGACGCGAAGGATGTCGCTGACTTTCATGGTGTGCTCTCCGAGGGCGCGTGGGGCGCAACAGGCTGGTTCTCGGCAAATATAGCCCACAATGCCCGGCTGATCTGACAACCCTGGAGACACAAGATGCCCGGTTACTCCGACCCCGGCTTTGACACGCTGGCGCTGCATGCAGGCGCCGCACCCGACCCCGCCACCGGCGCGCGTGCCGTGCCCATCCACCTGACCACCTCGTTTGTCTTTGAATCGAGCGACCATGCCGCCTCGCTGTTCAACCTCGAACGCCCGGGCCATGTGTACAGCCGCATCAGCAACCCCACCAATGCCGTGCTGGAGCAGCGCGTGGCGGCGCTGGAAGGCGGCGTGGGCTCGATCGCCGTGGCCAGCGGCCAGGCCGCGCTGCACCTGGCCATTGCCACACTGATGGGCGCGGGCAGCCACATCGTGGCCAGCACGGCGCTGTATGGCGGCTCGCAGAACCTGCTGCACTACACGCTGGCGCGCTTCGGCATCGAGACCACCTTTGTGCAGCCCGGCGACATCGACGCCTGGCGCGCCGCCGTGCGGCCCACCACCAAGCTCTTTTTTGGCGAAACCGTGGGCAACCCCGGCCTGGATGTGCTGGACATCCCCACCGTGTCTTCCATTGCGCATGAAGCGGGCGTGCCGCTGCTGGTGGACTCCACCCTCACCTCGCCCTGGCTGATCCAGCCGTTCGAGCATGGCGCCGACCTGGTCTACCACTCGGCCACCAAGTTCCTCTCGGGCCACGGCACCGTCATCGGCGGCATCGTGGTGGACGGCGGCAGTTTCGACTGGGACGGCCCCCGGTCGCAGGGCAAGTTTGCCGAGCTGACGCAGCCCTACGACGGCTTTCACAACATGGTGTTCACCGAGGAGAGCACCGTGGGCGCGTTTTTGCTGCGCGCGCGCCGCGAAGGCCTGCGCGACTTTGGCGCCTGCATGAGCCCGCACACGGCCTGGCTCATCCTGCAGGGCATCGAAACCCTGCCGCTGCGCATGGCGCAGCACATGCGCAACACCGAAAGGGTGGTGGAGTTTCTGGCGGCACAGCCCTTTGTGGCCCGTGTGGGCCACCCCATGCTGGCGTCGCACCCCAGCCATGCGTTGGCGCAAAAGCTGCTGCCGCGCGGCGCCGGCTCGGTGTTCAGCTTCGACCTCAAGGGCAACCGCGAGCAGGGCAAGAAGTTCATCGAAACCCTCAAGGTCTTCAGCCACCTGGCCAATGTGGGCGACTGCCGCAGCCTGGTGATCCACCCGGCCAGCACCACGCATTTCCGCATGAGCGACGAGGCCCTGTCCAATGCGGGCATCAGCCAGGGCACCATCCGGCTGTCGATTGGCTTGGAAGACGCCGACGACCTGATTGACGATCTCAAGCGCGCACTCAAGGCCGCCGAGAAAGCGGGAGCCTGACCATGCACATCCAAGTCAACGGTGCCCCGATTTATTGCTACACCGGTGGCAAAGCCTTCGATGCGGCCAAGCCCACGGTGGTCTTCATCCACGGCGTGCTCAACGACCACAGCGTGTGGGCCCTGCAAAGCCGCTACATGGCCCACCACGGCTGGAATGCGCTGGCCGTCGACCTGCCCGGCCACTGCCGCAGCGGTGGCGATGCCCCGGCCAGCGTGGAGCAAGGCGCTGCCTTTGTGGCGGCGCTGCTCGACGCCCTGGGCATTGAACGCGCCGCACTGGTGGGCCACAGCTGGGGCTCGCTGATTGCGCTGGAAGCGGCGGCCCAGCTGGGCCCGCGCGCAAGCCACCTGGTGCTGGTGGGCACGGCCTACCCCATGAAGGTGTCACCCGCGCTCATCGAATCGGCGTTGAATGCGCCCGAGAAGGCGCTGCGCATGGTCAATGTGTTCTCGCGCAGCACGCTGGCACCGCCATCGGGTGCGGGCTTCTGGGTGTTTGGCGCCGGCATGGCGCTGGGCCGCAAGGTGCTGCGCAGCAACCGCGAGGTCAACCTGTTCCACCGGGGCTTCGTGGCCTGCGACAGCTATGCCCACGGCGAGCAGGCCATGGCGCAGCTGCAGTGCCCGGTGCTGTTTGCACTGGGTGCGCAAGACCAGATGACCGCTCCCAAGGCCGCGCAGGGCCTGATCGCCATGGCCCGCACCGCCGGCAAGGTCGTGCAGGTGGTCAGCCTGCCCGTGGGGCACAACCAGATGACCGAGGCGCCCGATGGCACGCTGACGGCCATCCGGGATTTTTTGAACGCATGAGCACGCCGCCTGCTTGATTCCAAAGCAGCTTTTTTGCCGACCTGCCCCACCGAGGATCGCGTTCAGGCGGGTCGGATATTCTGGTTGGTGCTGAACAGGTTGGCGGGGTCGTACCGGCGCTTGATCTGCACCAGCCGCTCGTAGTTCTGGCCATAGGCTGCCTTCACCCGGTCGCTCTCATCGTCGGTCAGAAAATTGACATAGACACCGCCGCTGGCATAGGGCGCCGAGGCCTTGAAGAAGTCGCGCGCCCAGCCCATGCCACGCGCGTCATCGGCCGAGTCATCCCAGCGGCCGTGAACATTCATGACGAAACGGGCATCCCGGTGGGCATAGGCGGTGGCATCGGGCGCAGGCTCGGTGGTGGCGCCGCCAATGGCACCGAAAAATATCTCGCACTGGGAGGACGGCAACCTGGCGATGTAGTCGATGACGGCATCGAACAGTCCGTCCTTGAGTTCCAAGAAATTGTGTGACTTCCAGTAGTTGCGTGCACCGGGCGTGAGCAGCGGATCAAAGGCTTTTTGCCAAGCCACGTAGGGCATCACGTCAACATGGGAGCCAGCCGGTGTGCCAAAGCGGTACAGCGGCTCGACCAGCGCTTTTCCCGGCACGGGGTCGCCGCTATAGAGCAGCGCCAGCACGACCACCTCTTTGCCATGGACGCTTTCGGGCAGGAACGGCAGCGGCGGCGCCTTGCGCAAAACGACCCAGACCGACAGTTCGTCAGGCGCCTGGTCCATGAATTCGCGGTACTGCTGCAGCACCCGTTTTGCCTCGGCAATCGGAAACACGATCAGCCCAGCCAGCAGATTCGGGCCGACGGGATGCAACCGGAACTCGAAGCGCGTCACCACACCGAAATTGCCACTGCCGCCGCGCAGCGCCCAGAACAGGTCTGGATGCTCGGTGGCGCTGGCGTGCAACACCTCGCCCGCCGCCGTCACCACTTCGGCAGATTCCAGGTTGTCGATGGTCATGCCGTATTTGCGGCTGAGCCAGCCAAAGCCGCCGCCCAGCGTGAGGCCGGCGACGCCGGTCGTGGAGTTGATGCCCAGCGGCGTCGCCAGGCCGTGGGCCTGGGTGGCGGCATCAAAATCCGCCAGTGTGGCACCGCCTTCGATGGTGATGCGGCGCGCGTCGGCATCCACCTGCGCCGACCGCATCTCCGACAGATCGATGACGATGCCATCGTTGCACAGAGCGCTACCGGCAATGTTGTGACCACCGCCGCGCACGGCCAGCGGCAAGCCCTGGTCGCGCGCAAAATTCACCGCATGCACCACATCCGCGGTGGTCGTGCAGCAGACGATGGCTGCAGGGTGCTTGTCGATCATCGCGTTCCAGACCTTGCGCGCGGCTTCGTAGGCATAGTCATCCGGCAAAATCACCGGCCCCTGAAGCCCCTCTTTCAACGCCCGCACCTGCTGGGTTTGCAAATTTTTCATGACCTTCTCCTTCGCTGCGGCTGAATTCGCCCCTTGCACAAAGGATGGAGCAAGACCGACCGGTCGCTCCTGATCAGTGGCGTGAGAAATTTACCGCTGGTGCGGTTTAGCACTACGCCGCAGCCTTTGCAAGGCAATCCGCCATCCGGAATAAAGACTTACTTGATTTACCAGTTCCTGCTCAACAGGTCCATGGGTCATTTTTCAAAATGCAGTCTGCGAGCCAGAACCGGTTGTTCAGGCGCCGCCAGCAAGGCCTGCAGAAACCCGCGAAACGGCAGCAGGATGCACCCGGCAGTGCCGCGATGGGCTGGCCAGGCCTGCGCAACGACGCAGAACACCTTTACCGGACAGCTGCGCACTACGCAGTTGAATACGCGACTCCATCGCCATCCGGCGCTTTTTCCATAAACGCCAGCGGCTATTCTTTTGGAAGCACATCCGACAGATGCAACTGCGCCAGCCCGGCGCTGCCCCACAGTGGCTCCAGGCGGTCGGTGCGGTCGAGCAGCAGGCGTTGCAGCAGGGGCTCCAGCAGGGTGGTGCCGGGGTCGGCCAGCAGCACATAGCGCGGCTCGGGGTCGTCGGCAGCGCTTTGCGCCGGGTCGCTGGTGCGCCCCACCCAGTCGAGCGCCGTCAGGGCGTCGAGCACCGGCGCCAGCTGCAGCACATCCACGCGCAGCAGCTGCGCCAGCTGGCTGGCACGCAGGCCTTTGCCGATGTGGCGGCGCGCGCGCTGCAGCTCCTGCAGCACCTCCACCGCCAGCTGAAAGGTCCAGCCCGGCACCTTGCCGCGCCGGGCCACACCCGCCAGCAGGCTGGGCAGGTAGGCCACCACCACCGCCCCCAGCAGCACGATGACCCACGCCACGTAGATCCAGACCAGCAAAATGGGCAGCGTGGCAAAGGTGCCATACACCACCGAATAGGTCGGAACCTTGCCCAGGTAAATGGCCAGTACCTTCTTGGCCAGTTCGATGCACACGGCCACGAACAGGCCGCCAGCCCAGGCGTGGCGCCACTTCACGGGCGTGTTGGGAACATAGTGGTAAAGCGCCGCCATGCCGGCTGCCAGCACGAAGAACTCGATGGAGTCGAACAGCAGGCGCACGCCATCGGGCACGGCCCGCACCAACCCGCCCGAGGCCGACATCACATACGAGGTGAGCGCCAGGCTGGCGCCCAGCACCACCGGCCCCAGCGTGATCGCGGCCCAGTAGATCAGCACCCGCTGCCCCAGCGGCCGCAGGCGGCGCACGCGCCAGATGTTGTTGAGGGTGCGGTCGATGGTCAGGATCAGCGCCAGCGCCGTCACCAGCAGGATGCTGAAGCCCGCCACCCCCAGCCGGCTGGCCTGGGCCGCGAACTGCGTGAGGTAGCCCAGCACCTGGCGCGAGATGCTGTCGGGCACCAGACTGTCCACCAGCCAGCGCTGCAGTACCTCCTGCAGCTTGCCGAAGATGGGAAACGCCGTGAAAACGGCCAGCGCCACCGTCACAAACGGCACCAGGGCCAGCACGGTGGTGAACGTGAGGCTGCTGGCGGTCAGGCCCAGGCGGTCTTCACGAAAGCGCTCGCGCAGCGTCTGGGCGGTGGTTTTCCAGGGAAAGTGCGACAGCTCGGCCAGCAGCGCCTGCAAGCGCTGGACCACGGTCTGTGGGGTCAAGGACATGGCCGATATGATCCTGGGGCCGTTAGGAGCCTGTCGGACTTGGAAATCGTCGGCTGCAAATTGGCCGCAGCGGTCCATTTTTTACCGTCTTTTTGCCCCATAGCCATGCTATGGGGCTGCAAATCTGGCAAAAACTGTTCTCGCTGGGGCCAATTTTCGCTATCGACGCTCCAAGTCCGACGGGCTCCTAAGCTGATGAAAAAACGCTGCATGGATGCTGCCGATTTGTGCTGAGATCGAGCGCGCATTGTGGCCCCAACCGCCTGGCTTGAGCGCAATCCGCGCCGTCCCCCTCCCGACCACCTATTCCATGAATTCATCCCGCCCCTCTCCTGACAATGCCGTTGCCGCCACCCGCTGGCTCGCCGCAGGCAGCCTGCTGGCGCTGATCGCCCTGAGCCTGGCCTGGGAGCTGGTACTGGCCCCGCTGCGCCCCGGCGGCTCGTGGCTGGCGCTCAAGGCGCTGCCGCTGTGCATTCCACTGGCCGGCATCCTCAAGAACCGCATGTACACCTACCGCTGGGTCAGCCTGGTGATCTGGCTGTATTTCATCGAAGGCGTGGTACGGGCCTGGGGCGACACCCGCCCCAGCTCCTGGCTGGCAATGGGCGAGATCGTGCTGTGCGTGGTGCTGTTCACGGCCTGCACGCTGCATATACGGCTGCGCCAGCGCAACGCCCGGGCCCAGGCACAGGCCAATGCCGAAACCACAGCCATAGCGCCCTGAGACCGCCCTCTGCGCACCCTTCACTGTTCACCTGAAAGAGTCCTCCCCATGTCCCCCCTGCTCGACACCTTGCGGCGCATTGTGGGTGCCGCCCATGTTCTGACCGACGGCGACCTGAGCGCCTGGGAACAAGACTGGCGCCGCCGCGAGCGCGGCAAGGCGCTGGCCGTGGTACGCCCGGGCAACACCGATGAGGTGGCAGCCGTGGTGCGCGCCTGCGCCGCCGCGGGCACCGCCATCGTGCCGCAGGGCGGCAACACCGGCCTGGCCGTGGGCTCGACGCCGGATCTGTCGGGCACTCAGGTGGTGCTGAGCCTTGCGCGCATGAACGCCGTGCGCGACCTCGACAAGGACAACCTGACCCTGACGGTGGAGGCCGGCTGCATCCTGCAGAACGTGCAGGACGCGGCCGACAAGGCGGGGCTGCTGTTCCCCCTGTCGCTGGCGGCCGAGGGCAGTTGCACCATTGGCGGCAACCTGGGCACCAATGCCGGCGGCACCCAGGTGGTGCGCTACGGCAACGCCCGCGATCTGTGCCTGGGCATCGAAGTGGTCACGCCCCAGGGCGAGGTATGGAATGGCCTCAAGGGCCTGCGCAAGGACAACACGGGCTATGACCTGCGCAACCTGCTTATCGGCAGCGAGGGCACACTGGGCGTCATCACGGCCGCCACACTCAAGCTGTATCCCAAGCCCGCTGCGCAACTCACGGCCTGGGCCGCCGTGCCCTCGATGGAACATGCCGTGGCGCTGCTGGGCCTGGCACACCAGCACCTGGGCGCGGGGCTCACGGGGTTTGAGGTGATGGGGCGCTTTGCCTTGTCGCTCGTGCACAAGCACATGTCGCAACTGCGCGTTCCCTTCATCGACCAGGAAGACGTGCCCTACGGCGTGCTGCTGGAAAACTCGGACAGCGAATCCGAGGACCACGCCCGCGCACGCTTCGAGGCGCTGCTGGAGACCGCCTTCGAGGCCGGCTGCGTGACCGACGCCGTGGTGGCCGAAAACCTCACGCAGGCGCACAACCTGTGGCATATCCGCGAGAGCATCCCGCTGGCGCAGGCCGAAGAGGGGCTGAACATCAAGCACGATATTTCGGTGCCCATTTCGCGCATTCCGGCCTTTGTCGCATACGCCGACGCGCTGATGGTGCGCGAGATTCCGGGCGTGCGCCTGGTCAACTTCGGCCACCTCGGTGACGGCAACCTGCACTACAACGTGCAGGCCCCCGAGGGCGGCGACGCCAAGGCCTTCCTGCGCGAGCAGGAAGACCGGGTGAACCACCTCGTCTACGAGGCCGTGGCGCAGTTCGGCGGCTCGTTCTCGGCCGAACACGGCATTGGCGCGCTCAAGGTGGAGAAGCTGGAGCAATACCAGTCGCCCACGGCACTGGGGATGATGCGCGCCATCAAGGCGGCACTGGATCCGCAGGGCATCATGAACCCGGGGCGTGTACTGGGCGCCGCATGAGTCTCATCCAGGCACTGCCCTCGGGAGCACTCGACATCGTCGGCGACATCCACGGCGAAATCGATGCGCTGGAACAGTTGCTGCCCCACCTGGGCTACGACGCCCAGGGCCAGCACCCGGGTGGCCGCACGCTGGTCTTTGTGGGCGACTTCTGCGACCGGGGCCCCGACAGCCCCGCCGTGCTGATGCGTGTGGCGCAGCTGGTGGCCAGCGGCCGCGCTGTGGCCGTGATCGGCAACCACGAGATCAACCTGCTGCGCAACGACGCCAAGGATGGCGCCGGCTGGTACTTTGATGCGCGCCTGGCCTCCGACGAGGGCAAATATGCGCCCTTTGCGCGCCCCACGGCCGGCGAGCGCGCGGCCATCGTCGCCTTTTTAAGCACCCTGCCAGTGGCGCTGGAGCGGCCAGACCTGCGCATCGTGCACGCCGCATGGCTGCCAGGCCAGATCGCTGCCGCACGCCAGTTGCCGCCCGGCAGCGTCCGCAGCGAATACGACCACTGGGAAGCCGAGGTGCGCCGCCAGGCCCAGGACGGCACGCTCGCCCGGCGCATGGCGGCCGAGCGCCAGCAATGGCCGCACGACCTCGAAGACCCGCTGCACAAGCCGCCCTTTCTGCAGGCCCATGCCGACAACGAGCTGCTCAAGGCCATGCTCAACCCCCTGAAGGTGCTGACCTCGGGGGTCGAACGCCAGGGCACCGATCCCTTTGTTGCCGGCGGCAAATGGCGCTTTGTCGAACGCATGGCCTGGTGGGACAGCTACACCGACGCCACCCCCGTGGTGGTGGGCCACTACTGGCGGCGCCCCGTCGTGGCCGCGCCCGACACCCTGGGCAGCTTGACGCCCGAAGAAGCCGGCCTGTTCGGCCACATCCCGCCCTTTGCCTGGCACGGCCAGCGCCACAACGTGTTTTGCGTGGACTACTCGGTGGGCGGGCGCTGGCGGGCCCGCCAGGCCGGCATGCCCCACGACCCGCAATACCGGCTGGCCGCACTGCGCTGGCCCGAGCGCACGCTGCTGTTCGAAGATGGCACAGAGGTGGCCACCACAGGGTTTGGCGCCTAGCCCCAGGGACCGCCCGGCCATCGGTGGCACACTACCGGGCTCGGCGCCACCGCGGGCCGCCGCCTGTCAAACGCCAGTTTATTTACCCCATGACTTCTACCCCTCACCTGCGCCCCGTCCGCTCGCAATACGAAGACTTCATGCGCCATGTGTTCACGCACGGCGTGGACAAGGGCGACCGCACGGGTACCGGCACCAAGAGCGTGTTTGGCCACCAGATGCGCTTTGACCTGCGCGAAGGCTTTCCGCTGGTCACCACCAAGAAGGTGCACCTCAAGTCCATCATCGTGGAGTTGCTGTGGTTTCTCACCGGCTCCAGCAGCAACCTGTGGCTCAAAGAGCGCGGTGTCACGATCTGGGACGAATGGGCGCGTGCCGACGGCGACCTCGGCCCGGTGTATGGCGTGCAGTGGCGCAGCTGGCCCACCCCCGATGGCGGCCACATCGACCAGATCAGCCAGGTGATAGACACCCTCAGAACCAACCCCGATTCGCGCCGCATCATCGTGAGCAGCTGGAACGTGGCCGAGCTTTCCAAGATGGCCCTCATGCCCTGCCATGCCTTCTTCCAGTTTTACGTGGCGCCGGCCACCACGCCCGGCGGCAAAGGAGTATTGAGCTGCCAGCTCTACCAGCGCAGCGCCGACATCTTCCTCGGCGTGCCTTTCAACATTGCGTCATACGCCCTGCTCACGCACATGGTGGCGCAGCAGTGCGATCTGGAGGTGGGTGACTTCATCTGGACCGGTGGCGACTGCCACATCTACAGCAACCACACCGAGCAGGTGCAGACGCAACTGGCGCGCGCCCCCTACCCCTACCCCACGCTGCGCCTCCAACGCCGGCCCGACAGCATCTTCGACTACCAGTACGAAGATTTTGAAGTGCTGGACTACCAGTGCCACCCCGCCATCAAGGCACCGGTGGCGGTGTGATGGAAATCGCCCTCATCTATGCCTGCGCCACCAACGGTGTCATCGGCAAGGACGGCACCATGCCCTGGCACCTGCCCGAAGACCTAGCGCATTTCAAGCAGCTCACGCAGGGCAGCCCCGTCATCATGGGGCGCAAGACCTGGGACTCGCTCCCGCCGCGCTTTCGCCCGCTGCCGGGGCGCAGCAACATCGTCGTCACACGCCAACCAGACTGGAGTGAAATCGGCGCTCAGCGCTCGTCCAACCTGCACGAGGCGCTGCAAGTAGCAAAGCAATCCAATCCCACCACCGTGTGGGTCATCGGCGGCGCGCAGATCTACGCCCAGGCCCTGCCCCTGGCCCACCGCGTGGAAGTGACCGCAATCGCGCAGCGCTTCGACGGCGACGCCTACGCCCCCGAACTCGGCCCCGAATGGCGGGAAACCACGCGCGAAGAGCACACCAGCGCCAGCGGCCTGCCGTTCGCCTTTGTGCGCTACGAGCGCCGGGGCTGAACGCCTACGCCGGAGCGCCCACGATCACGCAGGAAGCCCTGAAGATCGCCGCGGCCGTGCCGCCCACGGCCAGCCCCAGCTCCATGCAATTGCCGTGGGTGACGATGGCCGCCACCGAGCCGCCACCGCGCAGAGTGCAGGCAGCCGGAGAAATCCGCAGCCATCCCCAGCTGGCACGGCATCGCCCGAGCGGAGTGCGGTCAGACGACAATGGCGCACCTTCACGGCTTCCCATAGAGAATCAACGATGCAGATCGCCACCTGGAACATCAACTCCCTCAGCGTGCGCCTGCCCCAGGTGCTGGCCTGGCTGGCCGCCCATCCGGTCGATGCACTGTGCCTGCAGGAGCTCAAGCTCACCGACGACAAGTTTCCGCACGATGCGCTGAAAGAGGCGGGCTATGAAACCGCGGCATTCGGGCAAAAGACCTACAACGGCGTCGCGATCCTGAGCCGCCACCCGCTGCGCGATGTGGTGCGCAACATCCCCGGGTTCGGGGATGAGCAGGCCCGCGTGATCGCGGCCACGCTGGATACGCCCACGGGCCCCCTGCGCCTGCTCAACGGTTATTTCGTGAACGGCCAGGAGCCAGGCTCGGAAAAGTTCGCCTACAAGATGCGCTGGCTGCAGGCCCTGCAGGACATGGTGCGCGCCGAGATGGCGGCCCACTCCCGCCTGATGCTGGTGGGCGACTTCAACGTGGCGCCGGAAGACCGCGACTCCTACGACCCCGTGGGCCTGCGCGAGACCATTCACCACACCACCGAAGAGCGCAACCACTTCCAGGCCCTTCTGGCCCTGGGCCTGACCGACGCATTTCGCCTGTTCGAGCAGCCCGAAAAAAGCTACTCATGGTGGGATTACCGCATGCTGGGCTTCCAGAAGAACCGGGGCCTGCGCATCGACCATATTCTTGTGAGCGAAGCCCTGCGCCCCGGTGTGACTGCCTGCGTGGTGGACCGTGCCCCGCGCAAGAATCCGCAGCCCAGCGACCATGCGCCGGTGGTGGTCACGCTGGCCTGAGCGATCTGCCAAGCCCGATGCCGGGTAAAACGCCCCCATCGGTAGGTGCCGGGGCAACAACGAAAAAGGCTGCAAGGTTTTCACCTGGCAGCCTTTTGGCTGTACCCATTCAACGGCAGACGGTGGGATCAGCGCTGTGGCGAAAAACTGTCGCGAAGCGTGCGCACCTCGTCATGGTTGCGCTGCGCCCCCTGCGCCTGGCGTTCCACCAGTGCGTGGACACCAACGGGCAACGCGGTCTTCAACGCCTTGCGATAGCGGGCCACGGCGGCATCTTCGCCACGCTCGCACTCTTCGAGCACGGCCTTGTCATCCCGTGAGGACAGCGCCGCTTTGAGCGACACCCAGCCGCGGTGCAACGCTCCGGCCACCGTGCCACCCGAAGCTGGCTCGCCGTTGAGGCGCCGGATCTCATGCTCCAGTTCCATGGCGGCCGCGGCGCATTCGCGCGAGTGGCGCTCAAAGATACTTTTGAGCGCACCCGACTCGGCATGCTCCGCACAGGCATGAAAGCCATATTCACCATCGTGCGCCGATTCCAGCAGGTCATTGAGCACATCAACCACGTCTTCGTTGCCGATGATCCCATCCGGGGAGCGGTCACCGGGGACCTGGCGGTTGACCGAGGCCCGCTCCCAGGCGGCACGCGTGGCGGGACGCACATCGGTCCACGCCAGGCCATCGGCGGCGTGGCGGGCGCGCCAGTCATCCGCCAGGCGCGGTTCGATGACGTCAAAGTCACCGTCGTACCGCCCCACCGACGACCAGCCCAGTTCGTACGCGGGCCGGTAGTGGTCATATGTGCGCCCGCCCACGTAGTAGGGCTCGCGGTCATAGGCCACGCGCCAGTAGGCGTCTTCGGCCGAGGGGTTCACGGCTTCGGCAGCGGCTTTGCCTGCCAAGCCGCCCGCCACCGCACCCGCCACACCCCCAATGGCAGCCCCGACGGGGCCTCCGAATGCACCTGCGGCAGCACCTGCTGCGGTGCCACCCATGGCAGCCCCCACACCGGTTCCGACGGGGTGGGCACCGGGCTCATGGGTCAAAGGGTCACGGTTGGCATCGTTGAAATCCGACATAGGAAATCTCCGGTTGGTTGGCAGTGACTTCATTGTTGAAGCAAGCACCGGAGCTGCAGGTCAGCCCATGGAGGACCTGCGTGTAGGACATCGGCCAGCACCCGGCCTGGGGTCTTGGCGCATCAGGCGCCGATCTTTTGGCAAAAGCCGCGCCACCCACCTTCACCAGATGAGTTCTCAATGCAATTGCGGCCAGCGCAATCTCATCAAGCGCTAGCGGCCATTTTCATGCTTCATCCGGGGCATCCAGCCCCAGTTCCTGGATCTTGCGGGTGATGGTGTTGCGCCCAATGCCCAGCCGCTGCGCGGCCTCCATGCGACGGCCATGGGTGGCCAGAAGGGCCGTGCGAATCAGGCGCGACTCGAAACGCCGCGTCAGTGCATCCCACACCTCGGGCTGGCCCCCAGCGAGCAGCCTTTGCGCTTCGGTTTCCAGCGCTTGCTCCCAGCTGTGGGCAGTGGCAGCAGCATCAGCCGACCAGGACGGCACTGCCGCGGTAGGGTGCAGCCCACCCACCATTTCAGGCGGGGGCTGCTGCGCCAAGGGCGCCTGCACCGCGGGTGCCACAGGGGTCTGCGGCGCTACCGGCATCGATGTCACCGTGGCCGCAGCAGGTTCAGCACCCACCGTTGCCCGCACGGGTGGCTGGTACACGGGGACCTCGAGCACTTCGGGCGGCAGGTCCTGCAGCGAGATCACCTGGGCAGGAGCCATCACCGTGAGCCAATGGCAGATGTTCTCCAGTTGCCGCACATTGCCCGGAAACGCGAACTGCTCCAGCCGCGCCAGCGCCGAGTCGGCAATGCGCTTGGGCTCCACACCCAGCTGGCGCGCACTTTGCTGCAGGAAGTGGCGCGTGAGCATGGGCACGTCTTCATGCCGCTCGCGCAGCGCGGGCAGGCGCAGGCGAATCACGTTAAGGCGGTGGAACAGGTCTTCGCGGAAACCGCCTTCCTTGACGCGCTGCTCCAGGTTCTGGTGGGTGGCGGCGATCACGCGCACATGGGCCTTCACGGCCGCATGGCCACCCACGCGGTAGAACTGGCCATCCGACAGCACGCGCAGCAGGCGGGTCTGCAGATCAAACGGCATGTCGCCGATTTCGTCGAGAAACAGCGTGCCGCCTTCGGCCTGCTCGAAGCGGCCGCGCCGCTGCGTCTGTGCGCCGGTGAAGGCGCCACGTTCGTGGCCGAAGAGTTCGGACTCCAGCAGGTCCTTGGGGATGGCGGCCGTGTTGATGGCGACAAAGGGGCCGTCTGCAACCGGCGAGTGCTTGTGCAGCGCACGTGCCACCAGCTCCTTGCCCGAGCCAGATTCGCCTGTGATCAGCACCGTGACCTGGCTCTGGCTGAGCCGGCCGATGGCGCGGAACACATCCTGCATCGCGGGCGCCTGGCCCAGCATTTCGGGAGTGTCGGCCTGCCGCTCTTCCGTCACTTCTTCGCGCTGGCTCTCTTCGACCGCGCGGCGGATCAGCTCTACCGCCTTGGGCAGGTCGAACGGCTTGGGCAGGTATTCGAACGCTCCACGCTGGAAGGCCGACACAGCGCTGTCCAGGTCGGAGTACGCCGTCATGATGATGACGGGCAGGCCGGGCTGCAGTTCGCGCACTTTTTCGAGCAGTTGCAGGCCCGAGCCACCAGGCATGCGGATGTCGCTCACCAGGACCTGGGGGCTCTGGCGTGCGGTGTCACCAACGGTGACATCTGCCAGGGCATCCAGCACTTCGCGGGGGTGTGTGAAACTGCGCGTGGGCAGGTTCTCGCGGGCCAGCGCCTTTTCCAGGACGAAGCGGATCGAGGGGTCGTCATCTACTATCCAGATCGGCTTCATGTGTTTTTATACCTTCACTGTGGTTGCGTGTCAGGGGACCTCAGGGCAAGGGAATCAGGATGCGGAAGTCGGTGCGACCCGGCACGCTGTCGCATTCGATCAACCCATGGTGTCGCTGCACGAAGGTTTGCGCCAGCGTGAGCCCCAGCCCCGATCCCCCGTCCCGTCCCGACACCAGCGGGTAAAAAATCCGCTCTTTGATGGCATCGGGCACGCCCGGTCCGTTGTCGATGACATGCAATTCCAGTGCCAGCCGATAGCGCTGGCGGCCAAACGTGACCTGGCGGGCCACGCGGGTGCGCAGCGTGATCACGGCATCGCCCGCCGCCATGCGTTCTGCCAGTGCCTGCGCGGCGTTCTGCACGATGTTCAGCAAGGCCTGGATGAGCTGGGCACGGTCACCGCGGAACTCGGGGATCGAGGTGTCGTAATCGCGCAGCACCTTGAGGCCCTGCGGATGCTCCACCAGCACCAGCGAACGCACGCGCTCGCACACCTCGTGGATGTTCACGTCACCCACCAGATGCGGGTGCCGGTGCGGCGCCAGCAGCCGGTCCACCAGGCTTTGCAGTCGATCGGCCTCATGGATGATGACCTGGGTGTATTCGTGGAGCTCGCGGCTTTCAAGCTCCATTTCCAGCAATTGCGCGGCGCCCCGAATGCCACCGAGGGGGTTCTTGATCTCGTGGGCCAGATTGCGGATCAGCTCCTTGTTGGCCTGGGCCTGATCCAGCAGCCGCTCTTCACGGTCCTGGCGGGCGTGTTGCTCCAGCGGCCACAGCTCTACCAGGATTTCACCCACCTGTTCGGCATCGGCCACATTGACATGCACGGGCACAGGCTCCTGGTGCAGACGCTTCAAGCTGGCCTCGTAACGCAGCGCTGCAAAATCCTTGCCACGCGCACCGGACAATGCCATCTGCAGCAGGGTGGGGTCGGTAAAAAAGGTCGAAAAATCCACGCCTTCCAGCGTGCGCCGCGACAGGCCCAGCGTGTTTTCCAGGGCCGCATTGGCAAACTGCACGGCACCGTCCGACCGCAGCACCGCCACCAGGGTGGACATGAGGTCCAGCGAGTGAAAGCGCTCCGTTTCTGCCACCAGTGAATCACGCACCGAACGCTCCACCCTGCTTACTTTGCACTGGTGGCGGGGGCGAGGCGGGCCAGTTCGCGCCGGATTCCGGCCAGGTCGCTCTCGCTGCGCGCAACACTCGCCTTGAGTTCGGCCGTGCGCTCCATGTAAATCTGGGGATTGCGCAGCTCCAGCGCACTGCGCACGGGTGCGCCGTCGTTGTATTCCTTCAGCAGCTCGGCGTGGCGTGCCTCGGCCTTGCGCAGTTCGGACTCCAGAATGGCACGGGCATCGGCATCGCGGGCGCGCTGATCGTTGTTGTCCACGCGGGGTGCTCCGGCCGGTGAGGCCGTGGTGGTGGTCGGCGCGACAGCGCCCGAAGTCTTGGGGCGGCTGCCCTGCACCACCGTCACATTGCCGCCTTCGACCAGCTTGCAGCCGCGCTCCTTGGCCTGCGTGGCGTTATTGGTGTATTCATTGCCGCAACGGTAGATGCGGTCTTGAGCCCAGGCCGCGGGCGCCATGGCGGTAAAAACCAGGAGGATAGTGAGCGATTTATTCATGAGGTCTCTCGCACATGCAATGCAGGGGTGTGCTGTTGAGTATCCCCTAATCACAATACATCGCCAATTCACCACCCGCTGACCCACGGGCTATTGTGGGAGGATGGCACCGATGAAGGCGCAGCGCCCGCGCATGCCCTCTCGCCTCACCCGCCCCAAGAAAAAAGGCGGCTCGCGCCGCCTTGGGATGCAATGGCCTGCGGGCAGGCGATTACAGCGAGTAGTACATGTCGTACTCGACCGGATGAACCGCCATGCGAAAACGCGTGACTTCGCCCATCTTCAGGTCAATGTAGGCGTCGATCATGCTGTCAGAAAACACGCCACCCTTGGTCAGGAAGCCGCGATCCTTGTCCAGCGCTTCCAGCGCCTGGTCGAGGCTGTGGCACACGGTGGGCACCAGCTTGTCCTCTTCGGGAGGCAGATGGTACAGATCCTTGGTGGCAGCTTCGCCGGGATGGATCTTGTTTTCCACACCGTCCAGACCCGCCATCAGCAGCGCAGCAAAGCCCAGGTAGGGGTTCATCAGTGGATCGGGGAAGCGGGCTTCCACGCGGCGGCCCTTGGGGTTGGCCACGTAAGGAATGCGGATCGAGGCGGAACGGTTCTTGGCCGAGTAGGCCAGCTTCACCGGCGCTTCGAAGTGCGGCACCAGGCGCTTGTAGCTGTTGGTGCCTGGATTGGTGATGGCGTTCAGCGCACGGGCGTGCTTGATGATGCCGCCGATGTAGTACAGCGCAAAATCCGACAGACCGGCGTAGCCGTCGCCCGCAAACAGGTTCTTGCCATCCTTCCAGACCGACTGGTGCACATGCATGCCGGAGCCGTTGTCACCATGGTAGGGCTTGGGCATGAAGGTGGCGGTCTTGCCGTAGGCGTTGGCCACGTTGTGGATCACATACTTTTGCAGCATGGTCCAGTCGGCGCGCTCGACCAGGGTGCTGAAACGCGTGCCGATTTCGTTCTGGCCGGCACCCGCCACTTCGTGGTGGAACACTTCGACCGGAATGCCCAGGGATTCGAGAATCAGCGACATCTCGGCGCGCATATCCTGCGTGCTGTCGACAGGAGGCACGGGGAAGTAGCCGCCCTTGAGGGTGGGGCGGTGGCCGCGGTTGCCGCCTTCCAGCTTGGAACCGGTGTTCCAGGGTGCTTCGTATTCTTCGATTTCGTAGAAGGTATGGTTGGGTTCGGTGCTCCAGCGCACGCCATCGAAGATGAAGAATTCGGGTTCGGGACCAAAGAATGCGGTATCGCCCAGGCCAGAGGCCTTGAGATAGGCTTCGGCGCGCTTGGCAACCGAGCGGGGATCGCGGTCATACGACTTGCCATCGCTGGGCTCGATCACGTCGCAGGTCAGGATCAGCGTCGTTTCTTCGAAAAACGGATCAATGTTGGCCGAATTCGGGTCAGGAATCAGCTGCATGTCGGAGGCTTCGATGCCCTTCCATCCGGCAATCGAAGAGCCATCAAAGGCATGGCCCGAAACGAACTTGTCTTCGTCAAAATGCGAGACGGGCACCGTGGTGTGGTGCTGCTTGCCACGGGTATCGGTAAAGCGGAAATCCACGAATTTGACTTCGTTTTCCTTCACCAGCTTCATCACGTCTGCAACGGTCTTGGCCATCAGGTTCTCCTGGGTAAAGCGCTTGTTAAAAAATCTGCCAAACGAAAAGCAGTTTACGTGCCAGGCGAGTGCGATGACTGCACTCGGACGGAGCATTCAGGGCAAAACCAAAGAATCCCCGGCACGCAACATCACCAAAAATGTGCATATCTGCATTCGCAATATGCTCAACGCAAATTTCGCACCAATTCTGGGCCACAATTTGCACCAACATTGTGCAGCCCTGCCTGCAAGTCCGCCCAGGCGGCGGGAACCGCTGCGGCAGGCCCCTTCACGCCCAATTCTATGTGGCGCCCATATTGTGGATGATCAACGCTGGGCAGGCTGAAGACCCGGATTCCGGGGTGCTCCTGCTCGATGCGCTCCATCAGCGGCGTCAACGCCGCCTCCATGGCGCCAAAGACAATGACGGACCGCTCGGTCTGGGGGGACCGATTGAAAAGATGCGGGTATTCGTGGTCCAGCACCCATTCGATCATGGGCCACGCCATCACCGGGAAGCCGGGCACAAAATGCACGGCCCCACCGCCGGGCCCATGGCAGCTGAAGCCAGGGATCTTGTTGTAGGGGTTGGGCACGATGCGCGCGCCTTCTGGGAACACGCCCATGTTGAGCCGCTGAACATTGTCTGGCCGGTCTGCCGAGTAGGGCACGCCCTGCTCGCGTGCGATGTCTTGCATGCGCTCCCGGATCAGAACCTCGGCCTGCGGGTGCAGCACCAGCCCAACACCCAGCGCCCGCGCCGCGCACTGGCGCGTGTGGTCATCGGGCGTGGCACCGATGCCGCCGCACGAGAAAACGATATCGGCCGTGGAGAACGCACGCCGCAAGGTGCTGGTGATGCGCTCGGGGCTGTCGCCCACATAGTCGGCATAGGACAAGGCCAGCCCGCGCGCAGACAGCAACTCGATCACCTTGGGCATGTGCTTGTCGGCACGCTTGCCGGAAAGAATTTCGTCACCCACGATGATCAGACCAATATGCGAACTCATGGCAATTTGTGCTCCGAAATGAAGGTGTCGGGGGGCGCATCCGGCGTGGCTGCAATGGCCAGGGCGGCCTGATCGCCGCCAGACGCCGCCGGAGGCGACGGCGCACTGCCCTCCGATCGCAGGCGCTCCAAAGCTGCAAGGCAATAGTGGGCAAACCACAGGGACGAGAAGGCAAAAACGAGTGTGTAGATCCAGATCGCCAGCGGCACCAGTATGAAAAATGCAGCAGCAAACACCACTCCGGACGCCCATACGAGACTGGGCGCTGCGCCCAGATAGCCGGTCAACACACCGATTCCCAGCAGGCTGGCTCGGTGGCTGCGCAAAATCTCCCAACGCTCTTCCTTGCTGGCATGCTCGGCCAAGGCATCGAACGCCATGACACGGTAGGTCAGCCAGCCCCAGATCAGCGGCGGCAGCACCAGCACCAAGGGCGGCACCAGCCACAGCGGCACCGACACCACCAGGGCAATCAGCGCCAAAAGGGTGGAGCCCAACGACCACATGGTGCTGGCCCAGAAAGAGCCGCCCTTCTTGCGCTCAAGATGGGGAAACCGATGCTGCGCGACCAGGATGACCAGGGCAGGCGTCGTCAGCAGGGCGACCGCCAGCAGAGAGATCATGACCAGCACCGGCGCGGCGGCCAGAATCACCAGGAGCGGCGCCATCACCGCAGTCACGTCGCCGATGCCCCAGGCATGCAGCCAGCCCCAGAAGGTTGCCAGCAGCGCCGAAGACTCCAGCAATGTACGCATGCCCCGTACAGCGCCATCCCAATAGAAATACCCCAAGGCGCCACCCAAAACCCCGATCAGCAGCAATGGCACCATCGACAGCAAGATTACACGGGGGCGCAGGCAATACACTGCCGCGCGCCAGAAAGAATCGACCATGAGTCCCATGTTGGCAAGCATACCTTGACTGCCCCAAAATCGGTTCAACAGGCGGTCTGAACGCGGATTCAGGCCTTTCCGACCAGCCGCAGCAGGCCGCGCCATTGCTGTGACCAGAAACCACTGCCGTAGTCGCGCAGGCGCCCCTGCGGATCGGGCTCCACCTGGTCTCTGACGCCCGTGGGGTCGTATCGGACAGCGAAATCAGCAGTGCCAAACATCATGTCCCACCAAGGCAACAGCACGCCAAAGTTATGTCCGCCCAACACCTCCTTGCGCACTGCGGGTGGCAACTGACCTGGGGCCTTGTCGGCCCGTGGGGTGGATGGCGGCAACGCAGGGACGGTTTCATGGCCAAAACCGATGGTATGGTGCCGCCGATGAAACCGGGGGCTGATCCACAGCCTCTCACCCCAGCGGCCAAACCAGATGCGCAGGTTGGCGTGCTGGAAACTCTCGCTGAGCTGCGTGATCGCCACGATGGCGATGAATTGCCCCGGTGCGACACCGATGGCCTGCGCAACGATCACGAGAAGCGTGTCCCGGAGCACGTCGTCGAGCAGGTGGTTGCGGTTGTCGCTCCACATGGTCATCTGGCGCTGCGCATGGTGCAGCGAGTGCAGCCGCCACCACCAATCGAAATGGTGCTGGCCCCGGTGCAGCCAGTAGTCCACGAAGTCGAAAACCACCAGGTAAAGCAGCAGGCTGACCCATGGAATATCCGTCACCCCGGGCCACAGGCCATCGAGCTGCAGCGTGCTGATGCCAAACACCCGGAGCGTGCCAAACAGCATGTCCATCAATGGGGCAATGGCAAAGAACAGAAGCACCCGAAACAGCCCCAGCCGGTGCAGCAAGGTGTAGAGCATGTCGGTACGAACGGTCGCCCGGTCGGTGATGGGCTCCACGGGACGCCAGCGCTGCAAGGGACCGAATACCGCCACGATGACCACGAGCTGAAGCAGGCCCACCAGCAGCCAACCCGTGGCCTCGTACCCATTTTCCAGCAGATTGCCCAGTCCCAACGCAAAGAGCAAAGGCTGCAGCGTGGACTCGAACAAGCACTGCTGCACCCCATCGAAGGCATCGGCCCACCACTCCATCATTTCACCCCTCTGTCGTTGTTCTGCGCATGGTGCTGAGCGAATGCAGCGGCAGTGCCCAGGTCAGCGCACCTGCCCGGGCGCGTAATCCGGGTGCTCCCGCAAGGTGTGAAAACAAAAACCCTTCGCCTTCAGACCCACGATCAAGGGCTCCAGCACAGCCGGGGCCCAAGCGTCCTTGCGTGACCAGATGCCCAGGTGCGCCATCAGGATGTCTCCACTGCGTATTCCTTGCAAGGCCTTGCGCAGCAGTGCTTCATTGCTGAATTTTTCGCTGGGCAACTCATCCCCCAGAAACCCCGCCGGCGACCAGCCCACATGGGTGTAGCCACAGGCCTTGGTGCTGGCGAGCAACTGGGGCGATGTCTTGCCACCCGGCGCCCGAAACAGGGGCAATGGCTTCTGGCCGGTGAGGGCCAGCAGCCGATCCGCGGCACGGGCAAGCTCTTCGCAATATTCTGGTGCCCCCATGGTGAACTCCTGTCCCTGGCGCGGACCGACCGAGGGTCGCACGCGAAACGCAGGTGTGGCCGCATCGCCCAGGTCGGCACGCCAGTAAACGTGGTTCCAGGTGTGGGAAGCAAAGGCGTGGCCTTCGCCCCCGCGGGCGCGCCACCATGCCGCCCAGTGCGATCCAAGACTGCCATCACCCTGCCTGGTGGGTTCCTGCGCGGCAAAAAAGGTCACCTTTACCTGCTGGCGTTGCAGCACATCCGCAATCAGTGGAGCCACCTCCATGTGGCCCGTGTCGAAGGTGAGATAGAGCGGTTTTTTACAATCATTTTGAGCGCCAGCGCTTACAGGAAAGGCGCCAAACGCTATCAAAATAAAAGCATTCGCCGCCGCCCCCAACCACCGCATGAGCACGCCGCACATCACGTCACCGGGGCGCGTGCTGCAAGGTCCAGACGCCATGGGGCGATTTCCCCACGGCCACTTGCCGCACCACCTTGCCGACCTGGGTATCCACCACCGAAAGCTTGCGCGCCCAGCGCGAGCTCACATAAATCCAGCGGCCGTCGGCAGACACATCCATGCAGTCGGGCCCTCCTGGCACGGGATAGGTTGCCACCACCTCTTGCGTGCCCATGTCGATCTTGCTGATGGAGTTGGCCACGCGGTTGCTGACATAGAGGTGGCGACCATCTCCCGCAGCCCGGAAGGCGTGGGCACCATTGCCGGTGGTGATCTTTTTGATGCTGCGCGGCTCACGGCCGGAAATATCGAAGACCTCGACGCCGTCGCTGCCCGTCAGCCCGACAAAAAGACGCCGATCGTCGCCGCTGCCATACACATCTGCGGGCATGGCACCCGTTTTCGTGCGCCATTTGATGGTTTGCGTAGCGATGTCCATCGCCACGAGTTCATCACTGTCCTGCATCGACACGTAAACCGTGGTGCTGCGGCTGTCTATCCACATATGGCTGGGTGTGCGAGAAGTGGCCACACGTTTCACCAGCACGGGCTCGCTTCCGTCCCAACGGTAAAAGTCCACATGGTTGAGCCGGTTGGCCGCCGTGATGAGCCACTTCATGTCGGGCGTGAAGCGCAGATGGTAGGGATCGACGATGCCCCGGACCGTGCGCTGCACCTGCGCCGTTCTCGGATCCACAAAGGTCAGGGTGTCGCCCAGGGCATTGGCAACGATCAGCGATTTTTCGTCCGGGGTCAGGTACAGATGGTGCGGCTCCTTTCCTGTGGGAATTCGCACGGTTTCAGTCCAGGTCACGGGATCGATCACGCTGACATTGGCCTCCAGCGAATTCAGGACAAAAACAGGGGGAGGGGCAGGCGTTGCAGCATGGGCGAAAGACAACATGAACCATGCCAACGTGGCGTAACCGCACACATGAGAAAAAATCTTCACAGGAACCCACTTTCAAAGCTGCAAGGAAGTTTAGCGCTGCGCAACCCCATGTATTCAACCCAAGGCGTAAAAAATGCGCGTACTGGCCACGCATGAATTGGGCAACCGCAGCAAAAAGGCAGCAAACGAAATGACCGTCTCGCCTGACGTTGTCCTGCAGACACGAGTTCAAGGCACGGAGGTCAGCCTCAACAAATCCTCATCAGACAACCATCTCCACTGACCGGGCGCAAGATCAGAGGGAAGGTCCAGCGCGCCAATGCGCGAGCGATGCAATTGCTCCACCCGATTGCCCACGGCAGCCAGCATGCGCTTGACCTGATGGTACTTACCTTCCGTCAGGGTGAGATCCAGGCTATGGCTGTCCACGAATGTGCACGCGGCGGCCCGCACAGGTTTGGGATCATCGTCAAGCACCACGCCTTCCAGCAATTTGGCAATTTGCAATTCATCCACCGGATGCTTGGCCCTTACCCGGTATATCTTCGGAACATGCTTTTTAGGTGAACTCATGCGATGGATGAATTGCCCATCGTCACTGAGCAACAGCAGACCCGTCGTATCTTGGTCAAGACGACCGACAGCCTGCACACCTTGGATAGCACTCTTGCACGGCCTCTGCCGCAGCGGCGCTGGCAGCAAGGTGTAGATGCTGGGGTAAGTTGACGGTTTCTGCGAGCATTCGGTGCCTGCAGGCTTGTGCAGCATCACATACGCTTTGGCGTGGTACTGCCACTCCACACCTTGAATCCGCAAACGCAGATCGGCGGTATCGAATTCCAGCGAGGCATCCGTACAAGGGCTAAAAGAAGCGCCTTGGCCCAGGCGTGCCGTCTCCACCCAGCCATGCTGAACCAGGCCCGCGCAAACACGACGGGTACCAAACCCTTGTGAATACAAAATATCTTGAAGTTGCATTACCGTGTGCGGACAGTTTCCCGCCTCCATAAGACACGAATATGTTTGCTGCCAGAAAGCAGAAACGCCCCACTCAAATGCTGAGTGGGGCGTTACTGGGCTGTAAGAGCCTGACGATGACCTACTTTCACACGGGAACCCGCACTATCATCGGCGCAAAGTCGTTTCACTGTCCTGTTCGGGATGGGAAGGAGTGGTACCAACTTGCTATGGTCATCAGGCATAACTTGTTGCTGGGCAGTTGCTGGGAACTACCTGGCGAATTCATAGAGTCTGGAATCAGATTGTGTGTTTTTTGACTGCGTCTAACTTGGCATAACAGACT
>NZ_AUEX01000018.1:0-79565 GCF_000426205.1 Acidovorax sp. JHL-9 | reverse complement strand
CCCTATAACTTTGATAGCCAGTGCGCAGACCCCAACGGGTGCGTGCAAAGCTTCAGAGTCTGTTATGCCAAGTTAGACGCAGTCAAAAAACACACAATCTGATTCCAGACTCTATGAATTCGCCAGGTAGTTCCCAGGAACTGCCCAGCAACAAGTTATGCCTGATGACCATAGCAAGTTGGTCCCACTCCTTCCCATCCCGAACAGGACAGTGAAACGACTTTGCGCCGATGATAGTGCGGGTTCCCGTGTGAAAGTAGGTCATCGTCAGGCTCTTACAGCCCAGTAACGCCCCACTCAGCATTTGAGTGGGGCGTTTCTGCTTTCTGGCAGCAAACATATTCGTTTCTTATGGAGGCGGGAAACTGTCGGTCCTTCAACCTTACAATCCATCCCGCTTGCCTTCTTAGAGTTTTCGCAAACGTGTAATTGCTTCACGCAGGGTTTCATCGTTTTTGGCAAAACAAAAGCGGATCACACCTTGGTTGAAACTATCACCATAGAAAGCAGAGAGAGGGATAGCTGCAACACCCACTTCGCGTGTGAGCCATTGACAAAAATCGGACTCAGGAAGACGGCTTATTTCAGAAATGTCGACACACTGGAAATAGCTGCCCGTACTGGGTAGCAGTTTCAGGCGGGAGCCTTCCAGTCCATGGCGGAACAGATCGCGTTTGGCCTGATAGAAAGCTGGCAGTTGCAGATAAGGTGCTGGATCTCTCAGATGCTCCGCCAGTCCATGTTGCATCGGAGTGTTGACGGTGAATACATTAAATTGGTGCACTTTGCGGAATTCGGCAGTGAGCGATGCGGGTGCTGCGACAGCCCCGACCTTCCATCCTGTGACATGGAAAGTTTTCCCAAAACTGGATACGACAAACGCGCGAGAGGCAAGCCCCGGAAAACGGGCTGCGCTCTGGTGTTCGGCGCCATCGAAAACCATATGCTCGTAGACTTCGTCGCTGATGAGCAGAATGTTGGTGGGCGCCAGCAGATCCTGTAGTTTTTGCATATCCGCGGCACTCCAGATGGTAGCGCTCGGGTTGTGCGGGCTGTTGATGATGAGCGCGCGGGTACGTGGTGTGATTGCTGCGCCGATGCGATCAAAGTCAGGCCGAAAAGTCCCTGGGGTAAGAGGTACGCGAACAACGGTGCCACCCGCCAATTCAATATTGGGCGCGTAACTGTCGTAGCAGGGGTCGAGCACGATGACTTCATCGCCTGCATGCACAATGGCAAGAATGGCTGTGAAGATCGCCTGAGTGGCTCCTGCCGTGATGGTTATTTCCGTGGCTGCGTTGTATTTTCGACCGTGTAGTGCTTCAATTTTCAGAGCAACTGCTTCGCGCAACGCAGAAATGCCAGGCATCGGCGGGTACTGGTTGTGACCGTTCTTCATGGCCTGGGTCACAGCGTTTACCAAGGCAGGATCACATTCAAAATCAGGAAATCCCTGGCCCAAGTTAACAGCACCATGCTCAGCGGCCAATGCCGACATGACGGTAAAAATGGTCGTGCCAACGTGGGGCAGCTTGCTCGGAAATGTGGGGGTGAGTGATTTCTGCAACGTATTGGTCATAGGGAGAGGGCGGACGAGATGGACGATGGGAAAACCCTGCCGACTGATCAGAGCTCGTAATCGTTGACATGCCCAGTCATGGCACGGGCGATCAATTCGCGACTCAGACGGTCACTGAGCAGTTCGGCGAATTTATAGACAAAGTTGCGCAAATAGGCACCGCGCTTAAAAGCCACGCGTGCTACGCTTTGACCGAAAAGATGTCCCACGGGGCGTACCACCAGATCACCCACCGGGTCGTCACGCATGGCCATTTCTGCCACGATGCCTATGCCCAGGCCTAGCCGGACATAAGTCTTGATCACGTCTGAGTCTATGGCTTCAAGCGCAATGCGAGGCTGCAGGCGCCTGGTTGCAAAAGCCAGATCAATCTTGCCCCGACCTGTGAATGTGGGATGGTATGTAATGAGTGGTTCATGGGCTATGTCATCCAGGCCAATGCGTTCTTTATGGATCAACGAATGGTTGGGGGGAAGCACCAATACATGTTGCCATTCATAGCAGGGCAGGGTCACCAATTCGGGATAGTCGGCCAGCGACTCGGTGGCCATGCCGATTTCTGCCACTTCATCAATGACCATGCGGGCGACCTGGTCAGGCGTGGTCTGGTGCAGGCTGATGTTGACTTTGGGGTATGCCTCTCGCAGCCGCGCTACTGGTACGGGCAGTACATAGCGGGCCTGGGTGTGGGTTGTTGCGATAGACAGCGTTCCACTGTCCTGCGCACTGAACTGCTCGCCAATGCGCTTCAAGTTTCCCACCTCACGCATGATGACTTCTATGCTTTTGAGGACATGCTGGCCTGGCTCTGTAATGCGCTTGAGCCGTTTGCCATGGCGTGCAAAGATGTCGATCCCCAGTTCCTCTTCCAGCTCAATGATCGCCTTGGACACGCCCGGTTGGGAAGTGTGCAGGGCCTTGGCTGCTTCGGTCAGATTGAGGTTGCGGCGCGCGGCCTCTTGAACAAATCGGAATTGGTGCAGATTCATATCAGATACGGCCTAAAAAGTCGCATCATTATGCTGCATTTGTCTAAGAACCTGTTCATGATCTCCCAGGGTTCGCGCAGCGGTCTTTGCGCGATGGGATGCCAGGCGCGGTGCGCAGTGGATAGCCCGGCTATCCACAAGCGCCGCAACGCCGCAGACCGCCCGCAAAGACCGCTGCCCCAAGGGTTGGAGCGAAATCGGGCCGATGTACTTGGAGTGTTGGCGCCCCGGCTGCTGGCATGGGCACGAGCCCATGCGGCGCACCCGAAGCATCCACTCATCCCGATGGCGCTCCAACGCGATCCCCTGCGAGATCGTCAACAGGCTCTCAGGATCCGCACGAGAAACCTGGAGCAGGGAGCTGCGGCATTTCGCTCCCGCTCTTGATGGCACTGCTGAGCCCGTCGCAAGTGTTGGGTGACCGCAGGGCAAGCTCTGGTCGCCGAGACCGTCTTGATAGCGGCGGTTGCCTGGTGCCGCCGTTGTTTTGTGGGCAACATGTCATGCAATCGACATGGCAACGACATGGAGTTGTCACGGGAGGCTTTCACACTGCTTTGCGAGGAAGCGGTGCCCGGATGGGTAGCGATTTCCGGAGAAAACCATTTTCCTGCCTCGGAGACGTTCCATGAATGAGTTGACCAACCTGCCGCTGTTGCCTGCTTCACCGCCAACCGGGGGCGCGCATGCGCGCAAAGAGGGCCAAAGCAGCGTTGCCCCGTTGATGCAGGTGCAGGGCAATATCCAGGTGGGCTGGGCGCGGCACCTGGATGAGGTGCGTCAGGCGCAGCGACTGCGCTTCGATGTCTTTGCCGCAGAAATGGGCGCGCGGCTGGCAACGACCCTGCCGGGCCACGATGTGGATCTGTTTGACGACTACTGCGAGCATCTTTTGGTGCGCGATGTACCAAGCCAGCAGGTGATCGGCACCTACCGGGTGCTCACCCCGGCACAGGCAAAGCGTGTGGGGGGGACCTACAGCGACAATGAATTCGATCTGACCCGCTTGCGCAGTTTGCGCCCCCGTATGGTCGAGCTGGGCCGCAGCTGTGTCCATCCGGACCACCGCCATGGGGGTGTCATTCTGGCCCTGTGGGGAGCGCTGGCGGACTTCATGGTGCGCAACCAGCTCGACACCATGATCGGCTGCGCCAGTATTCCGATGCTGCACAACGGCGTGGTGAGCGGGGATGCGGCAGCCAGTATCTGGCAGCAATTGCGCCAGACCCACATGGCGCCCATTGATTTCCATGTGCGGCCCCGGTTGCCATTGCCGGTGGAGCAGCTTGATGGTTCTCTGCTGATCGAGCCACCTGCCTTGATCAAGGGCTATCTGCGCCTGGGGGCCAGGGTTCTGGGGGCTCCGGCCTGGGATCCGGATTTCAATACGGCCGACCTGCCGATGCTGATGCGCATTGCCGATCTGCCCTCCCGCTATCGCAAGCACTTTCTGGGGGTCTGATGCGTACGGCGTTCGACGCCTTGGGACCGTGGGGGGCTGCCTTGGGCATGGACGGAGTCGCCAGCCATCCGGGTGACGTGCATGTGCCCGAGCCGCACCGTTTCCGGGCGGTGTTCATTTCCGATCTGCACCTCGGGACTCCGGGCTGCCAGGCAACGGCGCTGCTGGATTTTCTCAAGCATCACCCCAGCGAAACGCTTTATCTTGTTGGGGATATCGTGGACGGGTGGCAGTTGCGTCGCAGATGGTTTTGGCCGCAGGCCCACAACGATGTGGTCCAAAAACTGTTGCGCAGTGCCCGCAAGGGATGTCGCGTGGTGTTCGTGCCGGGCAACCATGATGAATTTGCCCGCGCATTCGTCGGCCATTCGTTCGGCGGTATCGAAGTGCTTGCCGATGCCGTGCACCTGACGGCCGATGGCCGCCAGCTTTGGGTCACCCATGGTGACTACTTTGATGGAGTTATCCAGTGTGCCAAGTGGCTGGCTTATCTGGGGGATAACCTCTATGAGTTCACTCTCAAGCTCAACCGGCACCTCAATTCGTTGCGTGCGCGCATGGGCTTGCCGTACTGGTCGTTGTCGGCCTATCTCAAGGGCAAGGTGAAAAAAGCGCTCAATTATGTAACGGACTTCGAGATCGCCGTTGCGGCAGAGGCGCACCGGCGGGGGCACCATGGCGTGGTTTGCGGGCATATCCACCGCGCAGAAATGCGGGAGATCGACGGCATCCTGTATTGCAACGATGGCGACTGGGTCGAGAGTCGTACTGCACTGGTGGAGCATCTGGACGGTCGATTGGAGTTGTTGCAATGGCCTGCCCGGCCCGCCGTGCCATCTGTAGCCCCGGTCTCGGAACTGCTTGCATGAAGATTGTTCTGGTGACGGATGCATGGCATCCGCAGGTGAACGGGGTGGTGACCACTCTCGTGGAGTTGGTGCAGCAACTGCAGGGGCTGGGGCACGAAGTCCATGTGATTCACCCAGGTCAGTTTCGTACCCGCCCTTGTCCCGGCTATTCGGGCATCGATCTCGCGGTTCGACCGGCAGCGTCTTTGGGGCGCGCCATGGACGCCATCAAGCCGGACGCCATTCACCTCGCCACGGAGGGGCCTCTTGGATGGGCTGCCCGGGGCTATTGTCTGCGCCACAAGCTGGCTTTCACCACGGCATTTCACACGCGATTTCCTGAAATATTGCATGCAGCCTTGCGTATTCCACTGGCATGGGGCTATGCATTGTTCCGGCACTTCCATCGTCCGTCCTCGGGAGTCATGGTGCCCACGCAAGGAGTCCTGCAAATGCTGGAGCGCCGTGGGTTTCGCAATTTGCGCCAATGGACCCATGGTGTGGATACGCAGGCGTTCCCTTTCCAGGGGGAGGCTTCGCCCAGCCCCCTGGTTGGCGCATTGGCCCATCCCGTGAGCCTGTATGTGGGGCGAATTTCGTACGAAAAGAACATCGAGGCCTTCCTGCAGATCCGGATGCCCGGCACCAAGATTGTGTGTGGCGTGGGCCCATTGGAGCACCGGTTGAAGGAGCGTTATCCCGAGGTGCGGTGGATGGGCCTGCTGGACCGGCAATCCCTTGCGGCACTGTATGCCTGTGCCGATGTGTTCGTGTTTCCCAGCCGCTCAGAGACCTTTGGGTTGGTCATGCTGGAGGCCATGTCCTGCGGAACCCCCGTGGCGGCGTTTCCGGTGGATGGTCCGCAGGAAGTCCTGGGTGCTCTGGAACCACAAGGCGTGCGGGGCGGTGTTCTGCATGCCGATCTGCTCTCGGCATGCCAGGCCGCATTGGCTGTGCCGCGTCACGAGGCCCGTCGCAGGGCGCTGGATTTCACCTGGACCAATGCAACAAAACTCTTCGTTCAGCATCTGGTTCCCGCCCGATCGGATGGGGTGCTGCGCCTGATGTCTGTCACATAAAGCGTCACATGGATTGACACAAGATTGTCATATTCGTATTGAATACTGGGGAAGTCTGTACAACCCCTGATTGCGTGCCCATGTCTCCACTGTCCCCTGACGCTGCCGTGGCCTTGTCGCGCGCCAAACTGCCTGTCGTCGCAGCGGGTTCTGGCGCCGCAGAAATGCCGGATCCGCAGCCCGCAGCGCAGGTGCCGCAACTTTCTGTGGTGGAGCTTCTGGACAGGGACCACAGCATTCTGGCCTTCAATGAGCGTGTGTTCGATTGGGCTGTCCGGACCGACGTGCCGCTGCTGGAACGGCTGCGCTATCTTTGCATCGTGTCTTCCAATCTGGATGAGTTCTTTGAGGTGAGGGCTGCGCCGCACATCACCGCGGCCAAAAACGGAGAGACCAAGGGCCTCTACACCGAAGCATCGTTCGAGGCCCTGTCCGTCTTGGCGCATGACCTTGTGGCGCGGCAATACACCCTGTACAACGAATCCCTGGTTCCGGCCTTTGCAGCGCACGGGATTCGCATTGTTCCGCATGGTGAGCGCTCGGCGATCCAGAAACGCTGGGTGCACGACTATTTCATGCGCGAAGTGCGGCCACTGCTCATTCCCGTGGGGCTGGATCCTGCCCATCCCTTTCCGCAGGTCGCCAACAAATCATTGAATTTCATCGTGCGACTCAAGGGGCGCGATGCGTTTGGGCGCGAAAATGAAATTGCCATTGTCAAGGTCCCTCGCGCCTTGCCGCGGCTGATCCGCATGCCGTCGAAGGTGGCTCCCAAGGAGGCTTTGTTCGTCAGTCTCTCCAGTATCGTGCGGGCGCACCTGCATGACCTTTTTCCGGGACGGGAGGTCACCGAGTTTTCGCAGTTCCGCGTGACCCGCCATTCCGATCTGGCACTCGATGAAGAGGACGTCCGCAACCTGAGAACTGCGCTGCGCCAGGGCTTGCAGCATCGCCACTATGGCCAGGCGGTTCGGCTGGAAGTGTCTGCCGGCTGTTCGGCGTTTCTTTCGAACTTCTTGCTTGAGCAATTTGAATTGCCCGCTGCCGCGCTTTACCGTGTCAGTGGGCCGGTCAATCTGGTGCGCCTGACCCAGCTGGTGGATCTGGTCAACGATCCTGCGTTGCTGTTTTCCCCCTGGCGTTCTGCCTGGCCGCGGCAGATTCAGCCCGGTGTTTCCATCCTGGAGCAATTGCGGCACCGCGATATCGTGATGCACCAGCCGTTCGAGAGCTTTGACGGTTTGCTGGCCTTTCTGCGCGAGGCGGTCAATGACCCCCAGGTGCTGGTGATCAAGCAGACCATTTACCGCACCGGCTCAGACTCTGAGCTCATGGACCTGTTGACCGAGGCAGTGCGCCGCGGCAAGGAGGTCATGGCCGTGGTGGAACTCAAGGCGCGCTTTGACGAAGAAGCCAATATCAACTGGGCTGAAGCGCTGGAATCCATTGGTGCCCAGGTGGTGTACGGTGTGGTGGGGCTCAAGACACATGCCAAGATGCTGCTGGTCACCAGGCGGGAGGGGCGTCAGCTTCGTCGCTATGGCCATTTGTCCACGGGCAACTACAACGCACGCACCGCGCGCCTGTACACCGACCTGAGCTATCTCACCGCGGATGAAGAAACCACCGCCGACATGGACGGGGTGTTCAACCATCTGGCCAGTCAGAATCGCCCACCCAAGCTGCGCAAGCTGCTGCTGGCGCCGTTTCACCTGCACCGCCGCATGCTGGAAAAAATTGAGCAGGTGGGGCTGGCAGCCAGCCGAGGGGAAGATGCGCGCATTGTGGCCAAAATGAACGCCCTGACGGACGAGGCCTTGATCCGGGCGCTGATCCTGGCCGGGCAGCGCGGGGCTCGGATTGACCTCATTGTGCGGGGTGCCTGCATGCTGCCGGCACAGTTGCCTGGACTCACTGACAACATCCGTGTGCGGTCGGTGATTGGCCGGTTTCTGGAGCACACACGGGTGTTCTATTTCCGCTCAGACAGCCAGGAAAATTTGTACCTGTCCAGCGCCGACTGGATGAACCGCAACATGATGCGGCGGGTGGAACTGGCCTGGCCCGTGACGGACCCGGTTTTGCGCCAGCAGATCGTGGACGAATGCCTGGTCGCCTATCTTCATGACGACAAGGACGCATGGACCCTCAGGGCGGATGGAACCTATGAGCGCGCCAGCCAGCCTATCGCCGGCCGGGGGGCTCAGAATGCACTGATGGTGCGATACGGCGGCATGTCGGCTGCGGCTCTGCTGGATCAGGGAGCTGCGTGATGGACCTCATCCTCTGGCGTCACGCCGAAGCCGAAGAGGCGGCTGATGGCGTGGACGATGCGGCGCGTCCTCTGACACCGCGGGGCGAGAAGCAGGCGGCACGCATGGCAGCCTGGCTGGACCGGCAATTGCCGGAAGGTTTGAGGGTGCTCGCAAGCCCGGCTCGGCGCACGGAGCAGACGGCCAGGGCTTTGGGGCGCAAGTTCAAGATGCGTGCCGAGCTTCTGCCCGGGGGCAGCGTGCAGGACTTGCTGGAACTGGCCCAGTGGCCGCGTGCCCGTGGAGCCGTGCTGATCATCGGGCATCAGCCTGTGCTCGGACAGGCGATTGCCCAATTGCTGGACATGCAATCACCCGAATGCACCGTGCGCAAGGGCGCCGTGTGGTGGCTTCGCCAGCGCCAAAGACTGGACCATAGCCAGACCGTGCTCATGACAGTGCAGTCCCCGGAATTCCTCTGACCTGCGATCACCGGGCCATTGCGGCACTGTCCAGCTCACTTGCCTTGCTTGCGGACTGTTTTTGCCGGCGGCTTGGCGGCTGGAGTCTCCGCTTTGGGGCGCCCCGTCTTGATGGATGGAACCGCTTGCAAGGCGTTGCGCAGTGCCGCGTCTGACAGCCCTGCCAGCACCTTCAGGCCGGCGCGCAGCAGTTCGCTTTTCTTGGCTGGCTGGGCGAGCAAGTTCGCGCGTTGCTTGAGTGTCTCGATGACAGCGTACTCGTCCTTGGGGATGGTGAAGCTGTCGCGAACCAGTTTGGGTTTTTTGGCGCGAACTTCCTTGGCTTGCAACGCGGGCGCAGGAGCCGGTGCTGCCTTGGCGGGAGCGGGCGTTGCCGAACGCTTCACGGGTTTGGCCGGTGCCTTTTTGGCAATCGTCTTGGTTTGACGCGTCGCTGATGTTTTTGCACCGGCCGCCGTTGCCGTTGCAACGGTGCTCGCTGCTGCGCTCTGGGCGGCAGGTTGTGTGGGCGTCGTGTTGGCGTTTTGGCCTGGAACAGTGCTGGAAGCGTTCATGGTGAATGAATGAATAAACGGTATAAACAGTTTATACCGTTTATTGCATCGCGTCACCCAAGTCTGAGTTCCAGCTCCCAGGGCGTTTTTTGCCAGGCTACCAGTTCTTCCCGCAGCAGGTAGGCCGATTGGGGGTAGGCAGCCGTCCATCCGGCCCGGGTGCTGACGGTGTGGCGCGTGCCCAGTGTCTGCAAGGACAGGCCTTCCACATCCGGGTCGCGTCGTGCATGGCAGAGCGCGACCGCCATGCGCAAACTCAACAACTGCAGGGCAAAGCCAGGGTCGTTGATCAGGGCTGCCTCCAGCTTGCGGACTTTGCCCCGCTGCCCCAGCACCAGCGCACCGAGCCTGTGCAGTTCGGACACGGCAAACCCTGCCGCGTCGGTGTGATCCAGGATGTAGGCGCCATGGCGGTGGTATTCGCTGTGAGAGATGATGCCGCCAATCTCGTGCAGGCGAGCGGCCCATTGCAGCTTCCGTGCTGCGCGCTCGCTGTTCTGGGGCGCCGCCTGGGTGAAGAGGTCGGAGGCAACGCGTGCCACCCGTTCGGCCTGTGCTGCGTCCACCGAGAATCGCTGCATGAGGCCTTTCACCGTGGTGGTTCTCAAGTCGGTCTCGGGCTGCTCGCGGTCCAGCAGGTCGTAGAGTGCGCCCTGGCGCAGCGCGCCCTGGGCCACTTGCATCTGCCGGATCTCGAGAAGATCAAAAACAGCCCGCAGCACGCTGATACCTCCGCCAATCACTGCCCGCCGGTCTTCCTTGAGCCCCTCCAGGCGAACGCGATCTGCATGGTGCGCGCGCAGCAGGCGGTCATGCAGCCATTCCAGTCCTTCCAGGGTGATCAGCCCCTGCGGGCCACCCGCGGCAAAGAGGATGTCGCCTACTGCTCCAGCCGTACCCGAAGACCCATAAGCGATATCCCAGGTTTCTGGCCGGAATGTGCCAAGGGCCTCATCGAGCACCGCCTTGGCCGCGATTTCTGCGGCCATGAATGCCTGCCGTGTGAACTGGCCATTGGCAAAGTAGCGCGTGGACCATGCCACGCTGCCAACCCGGAACGAGGCCACCGTGTGGGGGTTGAATTGCTGGCCGAGAATGAACTCCGTGGACCTGCCGCCAATGTCCACCACGAGCCGGCGTTCGTCCGATTGGGGTAGCAGGCGTGCAACCCCCTGGTAGATCAGCCGGGCTTCTTCCGGGCCTGACACCACATCGATGGGGTAGCCCAGAATTTCTCCACCGCGGATCAGGAAGTCTTCCCGGTTGCGGGCTTCGCGAAGGGTCTGGGTTGCCACGGCGCGCACTTGTGCGCGCTCAAACCCCGCCAGGCGCTCGCCAAAGCGCGCCAGGCAATCCCAGCCGCGCTGCATGGCTTCGGGGGTGAGGTTGAATTCTTCGTCAAGGCCATTGCCCAGGCGCACGGTTTCCTTGAGATATTCCATCCGTTGGATGTGACCGTGCTCGTAACGGCCGATTTCAAGGCGAAAGCTGTTCGATCCCAGATCGACAGCTGCGAGCAGTGTTCCGTTGTGCATGTTTCTGCGCGTGATGCGCTTGATCTCCAGCGGGCAGCATAGCACCCGCGCCCCTTTTCTCGGGCCTGTATCAACCGATGATGCGCCCGTCCTGCGTCAGCATGCTTTGCGTGACGTAGGCGTTTGAACGCTTGGTTCCTTGATAGGCAACGGTATACCCGCCCACATTGACGTCGGCACGCCTTTGCAATGCCGAGAGCATGCTGGCGCGCGTCAATGGTCCTGAAATTCCGCCCAGGATTTCGGCGGTATAGCGCGCTGCAATGAACCCGGCCAGACCTTGCGGGGAGGGGGCCTCATCAAAGAATCGGCTTAGCGCGGCACGGTATGCGCGCACCACGGGCAGGCTGGATGTGATCAATGGAACGGGCTGGGTGGCAATGATGGAGATGCCTTTGGGCGTGCCTCCCATCTGGGCCAGCACCTGCAGGTTCACATCGGCCAGGGCCACGACAAAGCACTGGCGGCCTGCCGGGGCAATCAGCTTGCTGGTGAATGCATGCAGCTCTGGTGTTCCGCCCACGAACAAGATGATGGTCTGGGTTGGATTGATGAGCTGATTCGCTGCCTGTCCTTCCGTGCCCGGAAGCGGCAATATCTGTGCCTGCAAACCCAGGCTCTTTGCTGCCTGGAAAACATAGGCTTGAGATTGGTGTTGTACCTGTGCGGAAGCAAACACCACGCCGATCTGCTTTACGCCCAGGGATGCATGGGTCTGGATGGCATGCGCTATCTGAATCTGGTGGCCCGGGAACACCTCGAACACTGTCTCTGCCTCGTTGTCGGTGACGGCGTTGTGCAGCCACGGGGCCACGAGCGCCAGGGGGGACGCCGAACCTGCCGAAGTCTGCAGGGCCACAAGCCCGGCGGCTGCGGCATTGCCCACGCAACCAGACAGCGCTATGCACTCGGGTTGACGGTGGGCGGCCTGCCATGCGGCCGCGAGGCCTTGGGGGGTGCCATCGGTCTCGATGGTGACGTGCCGCACTGTCCGCCCGCGTACACCGCCGCGCGCATTCAGGTCTTGCCAGGCCGATCGGGAGCCCGCCAGAAAGTCGCGGCTCACATCCTGCTGGCCGAAAGTCAGGTCAACAATCTGGGCCACCACCAGCGAGCGTTCTCCGTCGCTGTTGCGAGGAGGGCTCGCCGAGGAGGGCTGGGCCATTACTTCGCCTGCCATGACGGCACTTGCAGCAGCGGACCATTGAATCCAGTGTCGGCGATTCAGTGAAACCGCGGGGAAGTCGGAGAAGTACATGGCCATGGAAGCTCTGAGCGGTGCTTATTTCTTCGGCGGCATCAGCACGCGGTCCACCACATGCACCACGCCATTGGTGGCCGCGATGTCGGCTTGCTCCACCATGGCGTCTTCCACGGTCACGAACGTGCCAGCGCGCGCCAGTGCGACGTTGGCACCCTGCACGGTCTTGAAATTACCTGGCTTCACTTCTGCAGAGGCCAGGCGCGATGGCACGATGTGGTAGCTGAGCACGGATTTCAGCAACGCTTTGTCTTGCTTGAGTGCTTCCAGGGTCTTGGCGGGAACTGCTTTGAATGCCGCATCGGACGGCGCAAAAACGGTGTAGGGGCCTGCAGCCTTGAGGGTGTCCGTCAGGCCGGCTTCTGCAACCAGGGTATTGAAAGTCTGCAGCGAGGGGGTCTTGGCGACCGTGTCGGCCAGCGTCTGGGATGTTGGGGCGTGCGTGGCGCAGGCGCCCAGAGCGGTCACTGCCACCAGGGCGATGGCAGATTGAAGTGCATGACGGCGAAACATGGAATTCTCCTGGAAGTAGATAGCCGACGCATGTCGGTCGCAGGAGACTACGCAACGGCCGTGACAAAAATATGACGATTTGATTCAATACGGCCCCGTGGGAACGGGAAAATAGGTGTGTGACAGGTATTGGTAAATGTCACGGTGTTGTCATATATGACACCTAGAGTCGCGGCATCCCAACTTTTTCAACCCAAAAGGTATCTTCATGAAAATGTCCGTGATTCGAGTTCTGGTGGCTGGTGTCGCTTCTGCTGGAGCATTCTCCAGTGCCATGGCGCAGCAGGAAGCCACGGGGGCTGGTGCTAGTTTTCCTGCGCCGCTGTACTCCAAGTGGGCGTCTGACTACCACAAGGCCACTGGCGTGAAGATCAACTACCAGTCGGTGGGTTCGGGTGCTGGCCTGCGCCAGATCGAAGCCAAGACGGTGGATTTCGGTGCTTCCGACGCGCCCCTCAAGGACGAGGATCTCGCCAAGAAGGGCCTGGTTCAGTTTCCCACCGTGATCGGCGGCATCGTTCCGGTGGTCAATATCAAGGGTATTGCACCCGGGCAGCTCAAGCTGAACGGTCAGGTGCTGGGGGATATCTATCTGGGCAAGATCACCAAGTGGAGCGATCCTGCCATCAAGGCGCTGAATCCTTCGCTGCCGCTGCCGGATGATTCCATTGCGCCAGTGCGTCGCGCCGACGGTTCGGGCACCACTTTTGGCTTTACGAACTACCTGTCCAAAGTCAACGCCGAGTGGAAGAGCAAGGTGGGTGAGGGTACCGCCGTGAACTGGCCCACGGGTGCGGGCGGTAAGGGCAATGAAGGTGTGGCTGCATTCGTGGGCCGCCTGCCCAACTCGATCGGCTATGTGGAGTACGCCTATGTCAAGCAGAACAAGCTGACCTACGCACAGCTGCAAAACTCGGCTGGCAATTATGTTTCACCCGATGATTCGACCTTCAAGGCGGCTGCCGCGGGTGCTGACTGGGCCAAGAGCTTCTATCAGATCCTGACGAACCAGCCAGGCAAGGATGCATGGCCAATCACTTCTGCCACGTTCATTCTGTTCCAGAAGACCCAGGACAAGCCGGTGCAGGCTGGTACGGCTCTGAAGTTCTTCGAGTGGGCTTACAAGTCGGGTGACAAGACGGCGTCCGAACTGGACTATGTTCCCATGCCAGACAGCGTCAAGAACGTCATCATCAAGTCCTGGGGTGACATCAAGGACACCTCTGGCAAGGCTGTGTCGTTCAAGTAATCTCCTGGGCCGGCATCCTGCCGGCCATTTGATTTAACCTTTCAAGGCTACCAACGTGTCTACTACGATGCCGGCTCGCCAGAGTTCGCCCTCAGAGGCTGCCTCTGGCATCAAGCGGAGCACGCCTCCACCCCGCAAACCGCTGATATCAGGCATGTTGGCAGACCGAATTTTTGGATGGCTCGCGCGTGGCGCGGCCATCCTCACGCTGTTGCTGCTGCTGGGCATCATGGCGTCGCTGGTGGCGGGGGCCTGGCCCTCCATTTCCCAATACGGCCTGAGTTTCCTCGCCCGCAGCGTCTGGGATCCCGTGCAAAACGAGTACGGCGGCCTGGTCATGATCTATGGCACGCTGGCCACGTCGTTCATCGCGTTGCTGATTGCCGTACCTGTGAGCTTTGGTATCGCCTTGTTCCTCACCGAGCTGTCTCCCGCCTGGCTGAAGCGGCCCCTGGGAACGGCGATCGAGTTGCTGGCCGCCGTGCCGTCGATTGTGTATGGCATGTGGGGGTTGATGGTTTTTGGCCCCATCCTCGCGCGTTTTGTGCAGCAGCCCTTGCAGTCCTTGTTTGCCGGTATTCCCTATCTGGGTGCGCTGGTCTCGGGTCCCCCGGTAGGCATTGGCATTTTGTCGGCGGGCATCATTTTGGCCATCATGATCATTCCCTTCATTGCTTCGGTGATGCGGGATGTTTTTGATGTCACGCCAGCGCTCCTCAAGGAGTCGGCTTATGGCCTGGGTTCGACCACCTGGGAGGTGATGTGGAAGGTGGTGCTGCCCTATACCAAGACGGGGGTGCTGGGGGGCATCATGCTGGGGCTGGGGCGTGCGCTGGGGGAAACCATGGCGGTAACGTTCGTCATCGGCAACATGAACCAGCTCGATTCCCTGTCGATTTTCGAGGCAGCCAACAGCATCACGTCGGCCCTGGCGAATGAATTTGCAGAGGCTGGCGAAGGCCTGCACCAGGCATCGCTGATCTATCTGGGGCTGGTGCTCTTCTTTATCACTTTTGTGGTGCTGGCCTTGTCCAAGGTCTTGCTGTCACGCCTTCAAAAGAACGAAGGAGCCCGCACATGACCACCTCGCAGCGTCTTCTCTCCGCGGCCGATGTCGCGCAGGCGCGCCAGGCACGCTACAACGGTCGCAAGCGCGTCAACCAGATTGCCCTGACCCTGTCGTTGGCCGCCATGGCTTTTGGCTTGTTCTGGCTGGTATGGATCTTGTGGGAAACCGTGCGCCTCGGGGTTGGGGGGTTGAGCCTGACACTGTTCACCGAAATGACGCCGCCGCCCAATGAGGCGGGGGGCATCGCCAATGCCATCTACGGCTCGGTGGTGATGGTATTGCTGGCCACTTTCGTGGGAACCCCCATCGGCATCATGGCCGGGGTTTACCTGGCCGAGTACGACGTGCGCGGCTGGCTGGCATCCACGACACGCTTCGTGAACGACATTCTGCTGTCGGCACCTAGCATCGTGATCGGCCTTTTTGTTTATGCCGTGGTGGTGGCGCGCTTCAAGAGTTTTTCGGCCTACGCCGGGATTATGGCCCTGGCATTGATCGTTATTCCGGTGGTCATCCGGACCACTGAAAACATGCTGATTCTGGTGCCCGCCAGCCTGCGCGAGGCGGCCTACGCCCTGGGCACACCCAAGTGGAAGGTGATCACCATGGTCACCCTGCGGGCGGCGCGGGCCGGCGTCATTACGGGGGTATTGCTGGCGGTGGCGCGCATTGCGGGTGAGACGGCGCCCTTGCTGTTCACGGCGTTGAGCAACCAGTTCTGGACCTCGGACTTGTCCAAACCCATGGCCAGTCTGCCCGTCACCATTTTCAAGTTCGCCATGAGCCCCTATGAAAACTGGCAGCAACTGGCCTGGGCGGGAGTGTTCCTGATCACACTCGCCGTTCTCGGACTCAATATCCTCGCGCGGGTTCTGACCCGGCAGAAATAAGCAAGGAAGACTTTCATGCCCTCCACTATCCAAAAATCGCAACCGGGCCCGTCGAAGATCACGGTCAGGGACCTGAACTTCTATTACGGCAAGTTCCACGCCCTCAAGGCCATCAATCTGGATATTCCGGAAAACAAGGTCACGGCCTTTATCGGACCGTCCGGTTGTGGCAAGTCCACGCTGTTGCGCACCTTCAATCGCATGTTCGAGCTGTATCCCGAGCAGCGTGCCGAAGGCCAGATCGTGCTGGATGGCGAAAACCTGCTGACCACCAAGCAGGATGTGGCGCTGATCCGGGCCAAGATCGGCATGGTGTTCCAGAAGCCAACGCCTTTTCCCATGTCGATCTACGACAACATCGCCTTTGGTGTGAAGCTGTTTGAAAGCCTCAGCGCCACGGACATGGATGACCGCGTGGAGTGGGCATTGCGCAAGGCGGCGCTGTGGAATGAGGTCAAGGACAAGCTCAGTCAGAGTGGCTCCAGCCTCTCGGGCGGGCAACAGCAGCGCCTTTGCATTGCGCGTGGCATTGCCATCAAGCCAGAGGTGCTGCTGCTGGACGAACCGTGCTCGGCCCTCGACCCGATCTCCACCGCCAAGATCGAGGAGTTGATCGCCGAACTGAAGGAAGACTACACCGTGGTGATCGTCACGCACAACATGCAGCAGGCAGCGCGTTGCAGCGACTACACCGCCTACATGTACCTGGGGGATCTGGTGGAGTTCGGTGAGACAGAACAGATGTTCTTCAAGCCCCAGCGCAAGGAAACCGAAGACTATATTACCGGCCGTTTTGGCTGAGGAGGCAAATTCATGGCTGACAAGCACCTTTCATCGCAGTTCGACAGCGAACTCAACGGCGTCTCTGCCCGCGTCATGGAATTGGGGGGACTGGTGGAATCGCAGATTCGCCAGGCCATTTACGCGCTTTCACATTTCAGTCTCGAAGCGGTGGAGCAGGTGGCATTGATAGAGCAGCGCGTGAATGCCATGGAAGTCGAGATTGACCACGAACTCGCGTCCATCATTGGCCGGCGCCAGCCCACTGCCCGCGACTTGCGGCTGCTGCTCTCCATTTCCAAGGCCACCGCCAACCTGGAACGCGTGGGTGACGAGGCCAACAAGATGGCCCGCATGGTGAAGTCGATCATTGAGAGCGGTGCGGCCCGTTCACTGCCATCGAGCGACCTGCGCGTATCGGCCGACCTGGCCTCGGGCATGCTGCGCAAGGCGCTGGATGCCTTTGCGCGCCTGGACACCAAGGCGGCGCTGGCCATCCTCAAGGAGGACGATCTCATTGACAAAGAGTTCGATGGCTTTGTCCGCAAGCTCATCACCTACATGGTGGAAGACCCGCGCACCATCTCCGCCAGCCTGGACCTGTTGTTCCTGGCCAAGGCGATCGAACGCATTGGCGATCACTCCAAGAATGTGGCCGAACTCGTCATCTACCTTGTCAAGGGCAAGGACGTGCGGCACACGGCACTTGATGAAATTGAAACCACTTTGTTGCAGTGAGCGATTGGCGTTGACATGAAAAAGCTTCCTCGCGTATTGATTGTGGAAGATGAGCCGGCGATTGCCGAGCTGATTGCCGTCAATCTGCGCCACAACGGTTTTCAGCCCATCTGGTCGGAAGATGGTGATTCGGCCCAGCGTGAACTCGATGCTGTCCTTCCCGATGTCATCCTGCTCGACTGGATGCTGCCCGGTCAAAGCGGCCTCGTGCTGGCGCGTAAGTGGCGTGCAGACAGTCGGACCAAACCCATCCCCATCCTCATGCTGACCGCCCGGGGTGATGAGCCCGACAAGGTGGCCGGGCTCGATGCGGGGGCGGACGACTACATCACCAAGCCGTTTTCCACGCAGGAGCTGCTGGCGCGCATCCGGGCGGTGCTGCGGCGCCGCGCGCCCGAGCAGGTGAGCGACAGCGTCACCATTGGCGATCTCGTGCTGGACGCGGGTACCTACCGGGTCACTTTCCATGGGCAGCCGCTGAAGGTGGGGCCGACCGAGTTCAAGCTGCTGCATTTCTTCATGAAGCACTCGGAGCGCGTGCACAGCCGCTCACAACTGCTGGACAAGGTGTGGGGCGACCATGTGTTCATTGAAGAGCGAACCGTGGACGTGCATGTGAAGCGGCTGCGGGAGGCCCTGGGTACGGCGGGCGTCATGGTGGAAACCGTGCGCGGCGCGGGCTACCGGCTCACCGCCCAGCCGCCCGCGCTGATGCAGGCCTGAATGTTGCAGTCCGGGGGCGGAGTGCCTTCGTGACCCCCGAGAAAGTTGTGTAGTCCGCATGCTCTGGCGTTTTCTTTATTATCTGGCCTGGCAATTGGCTGGAGGCGCGCTCGGCTGGTGGCAAGGTGGCCCCTGGGGCGCAGTGCTGGGGGCCGGGGTGGCTGCATGGTTGTGGTTTGTCGGAGATTTGTGGCGGGGGGTGCGGGTGCTGCAGTGGCTGCGCTCGGGTGACCTGTCGGCGGCTCCGTCAACTTTCGGCATGTGGGGTGAAGCGGCAGATCGCGCGCGGCGTCTGTTGCGCCAGCGCCAGGCGCAGGTCAACGAAAGCGAGGATCGTCTGCAGGAAATTCTGGCAGCACTCCAGGCCACGCCCAATGGCATTGTCCTGCTCGATGGAGAAGGGCGCATTGAATGGTGCAATCAGCTTGCGGCTGCACAGTTTGGGTTCGATGCCCAACGGGATGTCATGCAGTCTGTCGGCAACCTGGTACGGGATCCCGATTTCAGTGCCTACTATGCGGCCCAGGATTACACCCACGATGTGGTGCTGCAGGGCAGGAACAGCACGCTGTCCCGGCCCGTGCGCATTTCGGTGCATCTGCATCCGTATGGTGATGGGCGCAAGCTGATGCTGTCCCGGGATGTCACGGCGCTGGAGCAGGCCGACGCCATGCGCCGCGATTTTGTGGCCAATGTGTCACATGAAATCCGCACGCCCCTGACCGTGCTGACGGGTTTTGTGGAAACCCTGCAAACCCTGCCGCTGGATGCCGAGGAGCGTGCACGCTACCTGGCCATGATGGCCCAGCAGGCGGCGCGCATGCAGAGCGTGGTGCACGATTTGCTGACGCTCTCGCGCCTGGAAGGCAGTCCCCTGCCCGGTATTTCCGAATGGACGTCGGTACAGGTCCTGATGCTGCGGTGCGAGGAAGAGGGCCGGGCCTTGTCGGCACTGTTGACGCAAAACAACCATCGGCACCATGTGCTGCAGTTTCCTGCGGCGCAGGATTTGCGATCCGCGGGCGAAATTGCCGGGGTGCAGGCCGAGTTGCAAAGTGTGCTGTCCAACCTCATCAGCAATGCCGTGCGCTACACGCCCGCAGGCGGCACCATCACGGTGCAATGGCGCTACACGACCGATGGCAATGCCATCTTTTCCGTGAGCGACACCGGGCCCGGCATTGCGCCGGAGCATATTCCGCGCATCACCGAGCGGTTCTACCGCGTCGACCGCAGCCGGTCGAGGGAAACGGGTGGCACGGGCCTGGGGCTGGCCATCGTCAAGCATGCCGTGCAGCGGCATGGCGCCACGCTTGATATCACCAGTGCACTGGGCAAGGGATCGGTCTTCTCGGTTACTTTTCCTGCCAACCGGCTTCGCCGCTCCGCGTTGCCGGCCGAATTGCAACCCGCAGCATCAGCACAAACAGCCCTGCCGTGATGGCCAGTGCCAGGGCACTGGCCGCCCAGAACGGCACGGGAGACGTTATGGGTGCCCAAGGGCCCAGCCCTTGGTACGCCAGCACATAGCCCCCGCCAAGCCCGGCGCCCCACAGCAAGGTGCAATAAACCACCAAGGGGGCGATCGTGACGCGGTAACTGCGCAGCACAAAGACACACAGGGTCTGCACGGCGTCAGCGGCATGGTAGGTCGCAACCCACAGCAGCAATCCACCGGTGGTTGCCACCACGGCGGCACTGCTGGAATACAGGGCAGCGACGGTTTCATTTGCTATGAATAATAGAGCTGATAGCGCAATACCCACAGGTACTGCGAGCCTGAAACCTATCAAAACGACGCTGCGTGCCTGCACAGCGTTGCCGGCACCCAGCCAGTAGCTCACCCGGGCGCTGGTGGCAATGGCCAGTGAAAGGGGCGCCATGTACAGCACGGCCGCCACGTTGGCAGCGATCTGGTGGGCTGCGGTGGCCACCGTGCCCTGGCGGGCAATGAAAAGGGCCATCAGGGTGAACGAGGTCACTTCCACCAGGATGGCAAGCCCCGCAGGCACGCCCAGCCGGGCGAAGCCGAGAAGGGTGGGCCAATGGGGTGGCTCCATGCGCTGCCAGATGCGCAGCGGCCTGTAGAGATCCTGGCTGCGCAACAGCCAGAAAGCCAGGGCCAGCATGCAGGCATTCACCACCAGGGTGGCCCAGGCGCAGCCCACGGCGCCTTGCGCCGGCAGGCCGGCGCCGCCAAAAGTGAACCAGATGGACAGGGGCACCTTGATGAACAGCGACCCCACCTGCAGCCAGGTCACCAGTTGCGGTCGTCCAATGGCTTGGTTCAGCGTGCTGTACAGGCGAAAGAGCAGGGCGGGTGGCAGCGCCAGGGCCAGCACTGCAAGGTATTGTTCTACCTCGGTGCGCAACGCCTGTGGTACCTCGGTCCAGCGCAGCAGCGGACCGGGCGACAACAGGATGAGCATGCCGACGGCTGCCGTCACGGCACACAGGTAGAGCGCCTGGCGCAGCGATTGGCCAATGGCGCCGGGGTTGTGCGCACCCCGCTGCTCGGCCCAGACGGGCATGAGGGCCTGGAAGATGCCCATCAGGGCCACATAGACGCTGATGAAGATGGCCGAGCCCACCGACAGTGCCGCCAGAGAGGTTTCGCCGTGGCGCCCGGCCACGATGGTGTCGGTCACGCCGAAGGCCATCACGGCCAGCTGCCCCGTGAGCACGGTCAGTGCGTGGCGGGAGATGGTGGAAGACTCCGACATCAGTCGGGTGATTCCGTTCTCCGGAACAGCAGGATGGACTCCTTCTTGTCGGTAGGGCGGCCGATGGTGGCTTGCCTCTTCCAGTGGTCAGGATTCACCAGGTTTGCGGGTGCCGGCCAGGCGTTGTTGTCTGCAATCAGCCAGGGGCAGTGAATTGCCGGGTTGACCGGTTGCAGGCGCAGCCGGGCGTGGTATTGCAGTGCGGCCACCTGCGCCCGACTCAGGCCGACCATCTGCACGCATCCGGGGTGTGGGCCCAAGGCAGCCGCCAGTTTGTGCGCCTGCGGTGCATAGCTGCGGGCATAGTCGAGCAGCGGGAGCCACAGGGTGGTCAGCAGCAGCCAGCCCAGAGCCGCCCCGCTGGCGGGCAATACCAGGCTTTTCCAGATGGCGGCACGGTTGCGTGCTGCGCGCCACCAGACCAGCCGGCACCAGGCCGCCGAGGCGGCCAGTGCCACCGCCAGTGCCAGCCATGAGAACTCGGGCGTGAATCCGGGGGCTAGTTTGGCCACGTTGGCTGCAGGCTGTGCCGGAACGCCCGTCTGCATGGCAAACCAGATGACCCAGATGGCCAGGGCCGATATGCTGAAGAACAGCAAGGTGAACCAGTCGATCAGCGACGCCATGCTGCGCCGGAATGTGGGCAACGCAAACGCGGCCAGCGTGGCGATGGCCGGCAAACCGACGAGCAACGCCCGGTCTGCCGGCTGTGTGGTGAAGGTGGCACCCACCGAGACCAGCGAAAACCACAGGGGCAACCACAGGTGTCGATGCAACTGGCGGCTGAACAGCTGTCTGCGCCAGCGCCACAGCGTCCAGGTGGCCATGGGCCAGGCTGGCCAGCCAAACCAGAGCAGCAGCCGTATCAGGCTTCTGAATTCCTTGCCCTCGGTGGCCGCATCGACCAGGCGCCAGCGCCACAGATCCAGTTGCCATGCCACGGCGGCGGCCAGCAGCGTGATGGCCGCCAGCGCCGCGACCCAGTGCAGACGTCGATCGGAGTGATGGGCCGGGTCGGCGGGGCCGGGTGGGGCCAGCGCAACCAGAGCAATGCAGCCCCCCCCCAGCAAGGCGGCGAACGTGGGCGCGCCGGCCAGCGTGAGTCCCATCATGCCCGCAACCAGAGCCACGGCGGGCACCACCGTGCGGTAAGGCAAGGTGGCTACGGCAAAGAAGATCAGTGCCGCACATGCCAGTTGCAGCAGATAGCCGGTGGCTTCGTGCGAAAGCTGTGCCAGGCCCAGGCAGGCGATCAGGGCCAGCAAGGCGCCATCGGCGATGGCGCGGGCGTAATCCAGGGGTTTGGCCTCGCCGCCAAAGGCAAATGCCACAGGCTGAGCGCCCGGACTGCGCGCCAGGTAGTAAACGCCATACCAGGTGGCAGCCAGCGTCAGCGCCAGCAGCAACATGAAGGGCAGGCGGGCCGCCATCTCGGGCGCCATCAGACCATCGGGCGTGATCCGGATGGCCCAGGCTCCCAGCCAGTAGGGCAGCAAACCGTCGGTTTCGGGGGGGACCCCCCCCAGCAGCGGTTTCAGCCACGGGGTGTGCCCGTTGGCCAGTTCCAGCATGTAGCCAAAGGCCGTCACATCGGCGTTCTTCCACGGGCCTCGGCCGACAAAGCCAGGCACCACATAAGCCAGGCACAGCAGCAGCAAGGCCCAGCGAGGAAGCTGGCGTGCAGCATTTCGGGTAACGATGGCAGGGGTGGGAGCGTTCACGCGTCAGGAGGATGGCAATGGCTGGCTGTCGAGAATAAGGGCAAATCCAAACAAAAAGGCAGCGCGGTTGCCCGTGCTGCCTTTTTGGCGGAAACGCGGTGAATTACTTCGCTGCGGTCTTGCCGAAACGGTTGCGGAAACGCTCCACACGGCCGCCCATGTTGTCCACGGATTTTTGCGTGCCGGTATAGAAAGGATGCGATTCGCTGGAGGTGTCCAGCTTGAACAGGGGCAGCTCACGGCCGTCGTCGGTCTTGCCCATTTCCTTGGTGTTCACGCACGAGCGGGTGACAAACTTGAAACCGTTGGACAGGTCCACGAACAGAACTTCGCGGTAGTTGGGGTGAATGCCTTCTTTCATGATCAATCCTTGTCAAGTGCGGGAGCCGTGCGGGACCCGAAGCAACCTTTGCCTCGTGAAACATCCAGCGTACTTTCCGCAGAAAAAGCCTGCCATTATAGCCCGGAGCGGCAGTCGGCGATGTTTGCCGTGGCGCGCGGAATTATCCGCCCCTTCGCATCATGTCGAAAAACTCGACATTGCTCTTGGTGGCCTTCATGTTCTTGATCATGAGCTCCATGGACTCGATCTCGTCCATGTTGTACATGAACTGGCGCAGGATGCGGGTTTTTTGCAGAATCTCGGGGGCCAGCAGCAGCTCTTCGCGGCGCGTGCCGCTCTTGTTGAGCTCGATGGCGGGGAACACGCGCTTTTCATACAGGCGGCGGTTCAGGTGGATTTCACAGTTGCCCGTGCCCTTGAATTCTTCAAAGATCACCTCGTCCATGCGGCTGCCGGTATCGACCAGCGCCGTGGCGATGATGGTGAGCGAGCCACCTTCCTCGACCTTGCGTGCGGCACCGAAGAAGCGCTTGGGGCGCTGCAGCGCGGCGGCGTCCACACCGCCCGACAGCACCTTGCCGCTCGACGGCACGACGTTGTTGTAGGCGCGGGCCAAGCGGGTGATGGAGTCCAGCAGGATCACCACGTCTTTTTTCAGCTCGACCAGGCGCTTGGCGCGCTCGATCACCATCTCGGCCACGTGCACGTGGCGGGCGGCGGGCTCGTCAAAGGTGGAGGCGATGATTTCGCCCTTCACCGTGCGCTGCATTTCCGTCACTTCTTCAGGGCGCTCGTCCACCAGCAGCACCATCAGGTGCACATCGGGGTTGTTGGCCGTGATGGCATGGGCGATGTGCTGCATCATCACCGTCTTGCCGCTCTTGGGCGGAGCGACGATCAGGGCGCGCTGGCCGCGGCCGATGGGCGCGATGATGTCTATGATGCGGCCGGTGATGTTCTCTTCGCTCTTGACGTCGCGCTCCAGGCGCATCTGCTCCTTGGGGAACAGGGGCGTCAGGTTCTCGAACATCACCTTGTGCTTGTTCTGCTCGGGCGGACCACCATTGACGGAATCGAGCTTGTTCAGCGCGAAGTAACGTTCACCGTCTTTGGGGGTACGGACCTCCCCTTCGATCATGTCGCCGGTGTGCAGGTTGAAGCGGCGCACCTGGCTGGGGCTGATGTAGATGTCGTCCGTGCTGGCCGTGAAGCTCGTGTCGGGGCTGCGCAGGAAGCCGAAGCCGTCGGGCAGGATTTCCAGCACGCCGTCGGCAATGATTTGTTCCCCGGTCTTGGCGCGCTTCTTGATGATGGCAAACATCAACTCCTGCTTGCGCATGCGGCCCGTGTTTTCGATTTCGAGTTCTTCGGCCTGCTTCAGGACTTCAGACACGTGCAGTGCCTTGAGTTCGTTTAAGTGCATGGATTGACTCCTTGGCGGAGCTGGTATGAATCTTTGGGGAGGGGGGCCGGGGCCGGATGGGCTGCTGTTTGCAGCTCCGGCGCGCCTGGGATCTTGGTCCGGCTGCCAATGCACGCAGCCCGGTGATCTGGAAGAATTATGACAGGAAAAAAAGCGAGGACTTCATGCGAGCGCAATTGAGTCGATGATTGCCGCCGACCCTGGTGCCTGTGTGTGCACCATGCATCCGATAAAAAGCCCCGGTGGCGGCACAGCCAGCGGGGCGTCGGTGAATCAGGCCAGTTGCTGATCGATGAAGGCGGTCAGTTGCGCCTTGCTCATGGCACCGACCTTGGTGGCGGCCAGCTGGCCGTCCTTGAACAGCATCAGCGTGGGGATGCCGCGGATGCCGAACTTGGCAGGGATCTCGCGGTTTTCATCCACGTTCATCTTGGCGATCTGCAGCTTGCCCTGGTAGGTGCCAGCCACTTCATCCAGGATGGGGGCGATCATCTTGCAGGGGCCGCACCATTCGGCCCAGTAGTCCACCAGCACGGCGGTGCCGGGTTGGAGCACGTCGGCTTCAAAGCTGGCGTCAGAGACATGTTTGATGAGTGCGCTGGCCATGGCGGATTCCTTGATTTTGAGCGGTTTGCTACCGGTGTACGTTTAAAGTCTGGTCATTGTGACAGAAACCAATCCCATGTTCACCGGTGTGGCCGGGCCTTACGACGCTATGACAGTCATAGCGAAAAGCGATCAGTGCGCGGCCTTGTGGCAGCGCGTTCTGGCCCAGGTGGAGGCGCACATGCTGGGTTTGCAGGCCCATCCGGCGCGCACCGTGGTGCTGCTGCCCTATGCCCAGCTCATGCCCTGGGCGCAGCGTTACTGGGCCTTGCACCATGCCGACGGATTTGCACCCCGTTTCGAAACCACGCGCAACTGGGCCCGCCAGCTGGCCGCTTTTGTACCGCAAGGCGACGACCTGGCCGGTGACGTGGCGCGCGACACGCTCACCGCACGCGCCTTGCTCGACCGCGCCGGCTTGGCCGCGCAACGCGACGTGCTGGCGGTGCCCTTGCAAGAGGCTGCCGCCCAGCTGGCAGTGGCTGTGGCTGCCATGGCCCCGGCGCAGCGTGAGGCCTGGGGGATGCAGGCGCGCAGCCTGATGACGGAGCCTGACGAAGGTTCGACCCTGCGTTTCGAGGCCGTCGTGGCCCGCATTGCGCTCGAATGGGTACTGGCATCGCGCCATGCCACCGATGTGTTGTTCGAGCCCGGCGTGCGCCAGTCGGTCGATGCCCTGGTGGTTCTGCAAGGCTTTCAGGTGGAGCCCTTGGCACAGGCCCTGCAGGTCCATTGGGGCGACAAGGCCGCGGCCCTGGCATTGCCGCCTGCGGCACCGGATGCCAACGCGCGCGGCCGCATTGCCCTGCATGCGGCCCAGGATGCCGAAGACGAGGCCCAGCGGGCGGCGGCCTGTGTGCTGGCCCATGTGGTGGCGGGCCGCACACCAGTGGCGCTGGCGGCCAACGACCGCGCCCTCACGCGCCGCATCGGGGCGCATCTGACCAGCTGTGGTGTGGCGGTGCGCGATGAAAACGGCTGGACGCTCTCGACCACCCGCGCGGCCGCGCAGCTGATGGCCGCGCTCAAGGCCTCGGCCTGGAACGCGTCGGCCGACGAGGTGCTGGACTGGCTCAAGCATGCACCGCTCGTCGAGCCCGCCGTGCTCGGTGCCTTGGAGCGTGCCCTGCGCAAGGCTTCGGTGGCCGCCTGGGCGGGTGCGGTCGGGCGCAACTGGGCCGGCAAGCCCGCGCTGGCGGCCTGTGTGGCCCAGGTGCAGGACTGGCGCGAGGGCCTGCGCGCGCCGCGTCCGCTGGCGCAGTGGCTGCAGTCCCTGCGCGCCCTGCTGCTGGCCAGTGGCCAGTGGCCCCAGCTTGAAGCGGACGCCGCAGGCGCCCGCGTGCTGACGGCGCTGCGCCTGCAGGCCGGCCAGGAGGTCGAGCTGGAGGGCTGGGACAGCGCCGGCCGGCGCATGGCCCTGGCCGAGTTCACCCGTTGGGCCAACGAGGTGCTGGAAGCCGCGCGTCATGTACCGACCCAGATGGGCGACGCGCCCGTGGTCGTACTGCCCATGCCCCAGTTGCTGGCCCGCCCGTTTGCCGCCCTGGTGTTGCCCGGTTGCGATGAAAAACGCCTGCAGCCCTCGCCCGAACCCGTGGGCGACTGGAGCCCCGCGCAGCGCCAGGCCTGGGGCCTGCCCACGCGCGAATCGCTGGAGCTGGCCCAGCGCGCCGCCTGGCTGCACGCACTGCAGACACCCGCGGTGGATGTGCTCTGGCGCACGGGCGACGAAGGCGGCGAGCCCCTGCTGGCCAGCGCGCTGGTGCTGGCGCTGCACCTCGAAGGCGCGGCCACCCAAGGTGCCGACGAGCGCAGCCAGCGCACCGTGGCGGCCACCCCCACGGCGCGGCCCCTGCCCAATGGCAGCGCGCTGCCGGTGCTGCGCCTGTCGTCCACCGCCTATTCCGACTTGCGCCACTGCCCCTACCGTTTTTTTGCGCTGCGCCAGCTGGGCCTGCAGGAGGCCGAAGAACTGGCCGCCGAGGTGGACAAGCGCGACTTTGGCAATTGGCTGCACGCGGTGCTGCAGCACTTTCACGAAGGCCTGCTCGCCGAGCCAACGGACGACGCAGCCACCCGCATCGTCCGCATGGACGGCGCCGCGCAGTCCGTCACGCTGCAGCAAGGCCTGGGCGAGGGCGACTTCCTGCCGTTTGCCGCAGGCTGGCGGCAGGTGCGCGACGGCTATCTGCGCTGGCTGGCCCAGCACGAACAGGCCGGGGGGCACTTCCGGCAGGCCGAGGTGCAAGCCAGCCAGCCGCTGGGCGCCCTGCAGCTCGTGGGCACCATCGACCGCATCGATACCGTTTCGTCCATCGGCGAGCCTACGCCGCTGGTCATCGACTACAAGACCGAGAACGACACCGCGACGCGCCAGCGCATCCAGGCGGGCGCGGAAGACACCCAGCTCGCGTTCTACGCCGCCTTGCTGAGCCACGACACGCTGCGCGCCGCCTACGTGAACGTGGGCGAGCGCGGCGAGACGCAGATGCACGAACAGGACGAGGTGGTGCACCTGCGCGACCTGCTGGTGGAAGGCATCCAGCACGACTTCGCCCGCATTGCGGCTGGCGCGCCCATGCCCGCGCTGGGCGAGGGCACCGTGTGCGACTACTGCGCCGCGCGGGGGCTGTGCCGAAAAGACTTCTGGAAATGAACAGGAATACCCCCCTGAGCCGCTTCGCGGCTTCCCCCCTCTCTCGGCTGCGCCGGGAGGGTGAACGACGCCAGCGCGGCGGGGCGGCCCTTGCGCGGCGTCTCTCGCCCGGGCGCGCGCCGGGTTCACAGATCACTTGCGGGCAGGGCGCCGTGGATCACCAGAATGACTGAACAAGCGGCCTACGAACACAACGGCCACCCGGTCTCGCGCGCGGCCTTCTACGCCATCGCCTGCGACCCCGCGCGCAGCGTGGCAGTGGAGGCCTGCGCGGGCGCGGGCAAGACCTGGATGCTGGTCTCGCGCATGCTGCGCGCCTTGCTCGACGGCGCTGCGCCGCATGAAATTTTGGCCATCACCTTCACCAAGAAGGCCGCCGGCGAAATGCGCCAGCGGCTGCAGGAGTGGCTGGAGACGTTTGCCCAGGCCCCGCTGGATACCTTGGGCGCAGAGCTGGTTGCAAGAGGAATCAGCCCCGAACGTGCGCTAGACAAGCGCGAGGCGCTACGAAATCTATACCACCAGATGCTGGCCAGCGGCCGCCCGGTGCAGATCCGCACCTTTCACAGCTGGTTTGCCGCGCTGCTCGGCACGGCGCCGCTGGCGCTGCTGCAGGCGCAGGGCCTGCCGGCCAATTTCGAGCTGCTCGAAGACGACGCCGAGGCTGTGCGCGAGGTGTGGGGGCCGTTTTTGCAGACGGTTGCCACCAGCGCCACGCTGCGGGCCGACTACGAGGCCGTGGTGGCCCGCCATGGCCGCTCGCAAACGCACAAGGCGCTGGCGGCGGCGCTCGCCAAGCGGGTGGAGTTTGACCTGGCCGACGCCGCGGGCGTGGTCGATGTCTCGGTGCCGCCGGCAGGGGCGCTGTTCCCCGATCTGTCGGGGGAAAACGACCCGGCTATCGCGTTGTTGCGTCGCGAGCGTGATGCCCTGCTGGCCGCGGCGCTCGCGCTGGGGCGGGCCAGTGCGCCCACCTTCTCGGCCAAGGGCGTCGCGCTGGAAACGGCAGTCAGCAACGAAGACGCCGATGGCCTGATCGACGCCCTGCTCACCCAAAAGGGCGAGCCGCGCAAGTTCAACGACAAGCTGGCCGGGATCGAGCAGGTGCGCCACGTCCAGGCGCTGTGCCAGCGCGCGCTCACCGCCCGCCGCCAGCACGAGGCTTGGCAGCACCAGCAGCGCATGGCCCGCCTGGCGCGCTGCCTGATTGCGGCATTTGCCGCCGTCAAGCACCAGCACGGCTGGGTGGACATGAACGATGTGGAACGCACGGCCCTGGTCATGCTGGCCGATCCCGTGCTCTCGGGCTGGGTGCAGGAGCGGCTCGATGCGCGCATCCGCCACCTGCTGGTCGATGAGTTCCAGGACACCAACCCGCTGCAGTGGCAGGCGCTGCACGCCTGGCTGGCGGGCTACGCGGGCTCGGGCGGCGGAGCCACGGCGCCCAGTGTGTTCATCGTGGGCGACCCCAAGCAGAGCATCTACCGCTTTCGCCGCGCCGAGCCGCAGGTGTTCATTGCCGCGCAGGCCTTTGTGCGCGACGGCCTTGCGGGCGACCTGCTCAGTTGCGACCACACGCGCCGCAACGCCACGGGCGTGATCGCCGCGGTGAACCATGTGATGGGCACCGCGCAGGCGCAACACGCAACCAGCGGCTTTGGTGAAACCTTCGGTTTTCGCGAGCACACCACCGAATCCCAAGACCCCGGCGTGCTGCTGCGCCTGCCCTCCATCCTGCCGCCGGATACTGACAGTGGCGGGGGCACCGACCCGTTTGCCTGGCGCGACAGCCTGACCGAGCCGCGCCATGAGCCCGAGGAAACCCAGCGCATGCGCGAATGCACGCAGGCCGCCGCCTGGGTGGCGGCGCAGATCGCGCAAGGCACGCCGCCGAACGAAGTGCTGGTGCTGGCCCGCAAACGCGATCGGCTCGCCGCCATGCAGGAGGCCTTGCGTGCCCTGCATCTGCCCTGCGTGCAGCCCGAAAAGGCCGACCTGTTCGACGCGCCCGAGGTGCAGGACATGGTGGCGCTGCTCGATGCCTTGGTGTCCACCGGGCACGACCTCTCGCTGGCGCGCGCGCTCAAGTCGCCGCTGTTCGGGCTGAATGATGACGCCCTGGTAGCGCTGGCCTTGCTGCGCCGCCAGCCCGAGCATGCCAGCAGCAGCTGGTTTGATTTGCTCCAAGAAAGTGATCTGCTACCGCTTGAACTGCAAGCGCTATCGACCCGTTTGGCCCAATACAAGGCCTGGGTGGATGCCCTGCCGCCACACGATGCGCTGCACGCCATCTACCAGCATGGCGACGTGCTGGCCCGCTTTGCCGCCGCCGCGCCCGCCGCGCAGCGCATGGCGGTGCTGGCCAATCTGCGCGCGCTGCTGTCGGCCGCGCTGCAGCACGACGGCGGCCGCTACCTCACGCCCTATGCCTTTGTGCGCGCCATGAAAAAAGGCGGCGTGCGCGCGCCCGGCCGGGTGGATGCGCTGGCGGTGCGCCTGCTCACCGTGCACGGAGCCAAGGGGCTGGAGGCGCGCTGCGTGCTGCTGCTGGACACCGACACCCGCCCGCAAAAGGCCGAGACCATGGGCGTGCTGGTGGACTGGCCCGGCGAGCAGGCCGTGCCCGCAGGCTTCGTCTTTCTGGCCAGCGAATCCAGCCCGCCGCCCAGCGCCGAAGCCGCCCTGGCTGCCGAGCAGCAGGCCCGCCAGCGCGAAGAACTCAACATGCTCTATGTGGCCATGACGCGCGCCAAACACTGCCTGGCGCTGTCGTCGGTGTTGCCCAGCGTGTCTGCGCCAGGCAGCTGGTGGAACCGGCTGGAGCCGCTGCTGGCTGATGTGGAGGCCTTGGACGAAGCGGTTGAATCCGACGGGTTTGTCGCCACGACGGGCAGCGTTCACGACCAGTTCACCTTGGCTGAGTTGCCGGGGCTTCCTGCTGAATTGCGCGCCACCCCTCGGGCTGTGCAAGAAAGCGCCGACCCGGAGGCGTCGCTGTCCACCCCCGCATCGCGCCTGGGCGAGGCCATGCACCAGTTGCTGGAGCAGGCCGGCGTGGCCGGTGCGCCACTGGCCGAGCTGCGTGCCCACGGCTGGTCCGCGGCACGCATTGCGCGCCTGGCGCAGGACTTCGACATCACCGTGGGCGCCGCGCGCACCGCCGCGCAGACCGCCCGGCGTATCCTGGCGGGCGAGGGTGCCTGGGCCTGGGATGCGACGGTGGTGGACACCGCCATCAACGAGGCGCCCCTGCACCACCAGGGCCAGAACCTGCGCATCGACCGCCTGGTGCACTGCCACCAGCCGCCCGAGCGCACGGGCTGGTGGGTGCTGGACTACAAAAGCGCCGCCGAGCCCGAGCGCCAGCCCGCGCTGATGGCGCAGCTGCAGCGCTACCGCGCGGCGGTCTCGGGGCAGGCACCCGGCGAGCCGGTGCGGGCGGCGTTCCTCACGGGCGACGGGCGCATGGTGCCGGTGCCCGATGGCGCACCTCCCGCCGAAGCTGCCTTGGCAGCGGGCGCGGATCGGGCGGCGCAGGCCGTGCGGCATACTCTCGCCCCCGCGCCGGGGCCTGCCCAAGGCTCCTTGTTCTGAGCGCCGAACGTTGTCGATGGATCGAAAGGTTTTCCCCATGAACGCACCCACCCCCCTGGCCACCGATGCAGCCAGCCCTCTGCACTGCGATGCCGCCATCGTGGGGGGCGGCCCTGCCGGGCTGATGGCGGCCGAGGTGCTGGCGCAGGCGGGCGTGGCGGTGCATCTGTTTGACGCCATGCCTTCGGTGGGGCGCAAATTCCTGCTGGCGGGCAAGGGCGGGCTCAATCTCACGCATTCCGAGCCGCACGCGCCCTTTGCCAGCCGCTATGCCGGGCGCCAGCCGCAGGTCGAGCCGCTCATCCAGGCCTTTGGCGGGCCCGAGGTGCGTGCCTGGGCGCAGGGCCTGGGGGTGGAAACCTTTGTGGGCACGTCGGGCCGCGTGTTCCCGGTCGACATGAAGGCCGCGCCGCTGCTGCGCGCCTGGCTGCAGCGCCTGCGCGGGCTGGGGGTGCGGTTCCACATGCGCCACCGCTGGCTGGGCTGGAGTGATGGCGGCGCCCTGCGTTTTGCGGCGCCTGTGGGTGAGGTGCAGGTCACGGCGCGCGCCGTGGTGCTGGCGCTGGGTGGCGGCAGCTGGGCGCGCCTGGGGTCCGATGGCGCCTGGGTGCCCTTGCTGGCCGGGCGTGGCGTGGCCGTGGCGCCGCTGCGCCCCGCCAATTGCGGCTTCGATGTGCCGCGCATGGATGCACCCGCCGGCGAAACCCGCCGCGCATTCCTGCAGGAGCTGCTGGGCCGCACGCCCGGGGGCGCCGTGGGCTGGACGCCGCACTTTGCCGAGCGCTTTGCCGGCCAGCCGTTCAAATCGGTGGCGCTCAGTTTTACCGACAGCCAGGGCCGGCACTTCAGCCGCCGGGGCGAGTTCGTGGCCACGGCCACGGGCGTGGAGGGCAGCCTGGTCTATGCCGCATCGCAGCTGCTGCGCGACGAGATCGAGGCCCATGGCCATGCCACGTTCCACCTTGATCTGTTGCCCGACCATGTGCCTGAGCGTGTGCTGGTGGAAGTGCGCCACCCGCGCGGTTCACGCTCGCTGTCCAGCCACCTCAAGAGCCGCCTGGGGCTCGATGGCATCAAGGCCGGCATCCTGTACGAACACCTGGGCAAGGACGGCATGAACGACCCCGTGGCCCTGGCCCATGCCATCAAGGCCCTGCCCATCACCGTGGTGGCCGCGCGCCCGCTGGACGAGGCCATCAGCACGGCCGGCGGTGTGGCGTTCGAGGCGCTGGATGCGCACCTCATGGCCACCGCCGCGCCCGGCGTGTTCTGCGCGGGCGAGATGCTCGACTGGGAAGCGCCTACCGGGGGCTACCTGCTCACGGCCAGCCTGGCCAGTGGCGTGCGGGCGGGGCAGGGGGTTTTGAAGTTTTTGGGCGCTGGCGATGGAGGATAAAGCGCCAGTAGCTATTGAAAATAGCGCTTCATCACCACCGGCGCACGGGGCCGGTGTCCACATGCACGAACTGCTCGCGCGGGTAAAAACCCACGCCACCCAGGCCCAGCGCCAGCGCGGCGTCGCGCAGGCTGGCCAACTGCACGCCGGGCAGGCGCACGTCGATGGCCTTGCCATCCATGTGCAGGCTGCGCTTGGCCACGCCGCCACCGCGCGTGGTGCGCAGTGTGTGGTTGGTGGCCGCGCTGCGATAGCCTGAAATGACCTGGAAGGGCTGCTGCGCGCGCAGCTCCTGCCGGATCCGGTGCAGCAGGTTGAAGAGCTGCGGGTCCATCAGGCCGGCCTCGCCGCTGTAGTGGTCGCGCAGGAAATGGTTGAGGCTGCTCAGCGCCTGGGGCACGAACTGCTCGCCCAGCGCATACACCAGGGCCAGACGCTCGCTGGTGTGGGTGTGGTCCAGCGACAGGCTGCGGGCGTCGGGCAGGCTGGCCAGGGCGGGCTGCGCCAGCGGCAGCAGGGCCCCGGTCACCAGCCAGCGGCTGCCCGTGCCCAGAAAGCGGCGGCGTTCCGGTGCAAGAGGGTGGGTGGGCTGGGTCATGGCATGTTCCAGGAAGGGGTGAAACCGGTTTTATCAGAGTGCGCCGGCGCGCAGGCGGCGCTGCTCGGATTGCTGGCGCAGGGCCTGGTCCAGCAGTCTGTCCTGCCCGTACAGGTCGGCAAAGAAATGCAGCTGGCCCTGCTTGACGATGGCGGTGCTGTAGGCAATCACCACGGGCAGGGGTTTGGCCAGGCGCAGCGTGGCCGACTGGCCCCGGGCCATGGCCTCGCGGATGCGCGTTTCGGGCCAGGCCGGGTCGTTGTGCAAAACAAACTGGGCCAGCGCCACGGGGTCTTCCACGCGGATGCAGCCATGGCTGAAGTCGCGCCGGTCGCGCTGAAACAGCAACGGTGCGGGCGTGTGGTGCAGGTAGATGTTGCTGTTGTTGGGAAACACGAACTTGATGTCGCCCAGTGCATTTTTGGGCCCGGGGCGCTGGCGTATGCGCATCTGCCCGCGCAGCACGGCGTCGAGGTACTCTGGCGCCAGCGTGCTGTGCACCTGCCCGTTGGTGCCCACAAATTCCATGCCCTGCTGCTGCAAATAACCAGGGTCACGCCGCAGCCGGGGGATGGTTTCGCTGCGCGCAATGGAAGGCGGAATGTTCCAGTAGGGGCTGAATTCGATGAAGCGCATGTCTTCGTCGAACAGCGGCGTGCGGGTGTCCAGCGCCTTGCCCACGATCACCTTCATGGCCAGCTGCAGCGACACCCGTCCGTCCTGCACCTCGTAGGCGCGCAGCACGAATTCGGGGATGTTGACCACGATCATGCGCGGGCCGCGCAGCAGGGGCGTCCAGCGCAGGCGCTCCATGGCCAGCTCGATCTGGCGGGCGCGGGCGGTGGGCGAAATGGCCAAGGCATCCAGCGTGGCCTTGCCTATCACGCCGTCAGAGGCGAGAGCGTGGCGTTGCTGGAAGGCCTTCACGCCGTTTTGCAGGGCCTCGTCGTAAAGCGCTGGCGGCTGCGCATCCGCGGGCAGGTCGCCCAGCACCACCAGGCGCTGCATCAGCTGGGCCAGGCCTGCCCAGGCCTGGCCGGCCTCCAGCTTGCGGCCCGGCAGCGCCGGCAGGGGGGTGGCCCAGGCGGCGGGGGCGCCCAGCGCCCGGTAGCGGGCCAGTTCAGTGCGCAGGCTGGCATACAGGGGCACCTGGGGCGCTGCGGCACGCACGGCATCGGCCAGTGAGGGGGCGGCCAGGGCCTGCTGCAAGGCGGTGGTGGCGTCGATGCGGGGGGCTGCGGGCTGGGTGTAGTTCTGCTGGATCTGGCGCGGATCGATGCGGCCTGATCGCAGGTCACCCAGGTAGCGCTGCAGGGCGGCGGTGAGTGCATCTTCAAGCTGCTGTGCGGCATCGGGGCCCAGCGCGGGGCCACGGGCGGCGGAGGCCACGGCCTGCGCCAGTCGGGTGGCGTGGTAATCGTCGGGCTGCAGGCCTTCGGTGGCCGCCGCCGCCAGGATGTCCACGGCCTGCTGCGCCGCAGGCGCGGGGCGTCCGTCCACCAGCCAGGGCGCGGCGCCTGCCATGGGGGCGCAAACAGCCAGCCAGAGCGCCAGCCATGTGCTGCGCAAACTCAAACGGGTGCCAAGGCGTGGAAACAAAGTGGATGCAAGGGCGAGAAAGGGGCTGGGCAGGCGCCGCATCGTTGTCAATGGTCGCTCATGCCGGGCCATTCGCCGACCAGTCCGCAGGCCGGACACTGGGCATAGAGGCTGGGGCTGACGTGGAACTTGGCCTGGTGCTTGTCGGTCTCCGGCGCCTTGTCGTGGGCTTCGCCGTCAATCTCGACCAACCCCGTGGCGTGGCAACGGGGGCACTTGGCAGCCGTCAGCGCTGCAAGGGGGTTGAAGTTCTCTGCGAACACGGGCGCCTCGTCGTGTTGTCGGGTGGCTGCAGGGTTTTCGTCACCCTGCCTGACGCAATATCGGAAAGAAGTTGACGAGCCCTACCCCCGGCACTGGCTCCACAGTTAGGGCTGCTTGGTTCCCCACCTGACCCGGTTGGCCGCTTCACCATGCGGGGAGGCCCGTCAGGGTGAGATTCTACCCCCTGAACGGCCGCGCCGTTTCCCCCTTCTCTCGAATTGCCGCGCAATTCGGGAAGGGGGACGACACCAGCGCGGCGGCGCGGCCCTTGCGCGGTGTCCCTGGTGTGGGGCGCATGCCGGTTTTGCAGGGGGGTGGCGTTGCGGGCCCTAGAATCACCCCCCATGTCCTACCTCGTGCTCGCCCGCAAGTACCGTCCCCGCAATTTCACCGAAATGGTGGGGCAGGAGCATGTGGTGCAGGCCCTCACCAACGCGCTCACCCAGCAGCGGCTGCACCATGCCTACCTGTTCACGGGCACGCGCGGCGTGGGCAAGACCACGGTGTCGCGTATCCTGGCCAAGTCGCTCAACTGCCAGGGTACAGACGGGCAGGGCGGTATCACGGCCACGCCCTGCGGCGTGTGCCAGGCTTGTACCGATATCGACAGCGGCCGGTTCGTGGACTACACCGAACTCGACGCCGCCTCCAACCGTGGCGTGGACGAGGTGCAGAGCCTGCTGGAGCAGGCGGTGTACAAGCCGGTGCAGGGGCGCTTCAAGGTCTTCATGATCGACGAAGTGCACATGCTTACGAACACGGCGTTCAACGCCATGCTCAAGACGCTGGAAGAGCCGCCCGAATACCTGAAATTCGTGCTCGCCACGACCGACCCGCAGAAAGTGCCTGTGACGGTGCTGAGCCGCTGCCTGCAGTTCAACCTGCGCCCCATGGCGCCCGAGACCGTGCTGTCGCACCTCACGCAGGTGCTGGCAGCCGAAAACGTAGCGGCCGAGCCGCAGGCCCTGCGCCTGCTGTCGCGCGCGGCGCGCGGCTCGATGCGCGATGCGCTGTCGCTCACCGACCAGGCCATTGCTTTTGGCAGCGGCCAGTTGCAGGAAGCCGCCGTGCGCCAGATGCTGGGGGCGGTGGACCGCTCCTACGTGTTCCGCCTCATCGAAGCGCTGGCCCGGGGCGACGGCAAGACCGTGGTGGACACCTCGGACACGCTGCGCCTGAATGGCTTGTCGGCCGCGTCCACGCTCGAAGAAATGAGCGCCGTGCTGCAGCGCATGGCGGTGTTCCAGGCCGTGCCGCAGATGGCCGGCGCCGTGGATGCCGATGACCCCGAGGCGGCTGAGACCGCCCGCCTGGCCGCCTTGATGCCTGCCGATGAAACCCAGCTGCTCTACAGCCTGTGCCTGCACGGGCGGGGCGAACTGGGCCTGGCGCCCGATGAATATGCCGCACTGACCATGGTGCTGCTGCGCCTGCTGGCCTTCAAGCCCCAGAGCGAACCGGCTGAAAAAAAAACTCTGATCCGGTCTGAAGCGGCGTCTTCGGGCCGGGTCGCCGCTGGTTCTGCCGGGTTCCAGGCGTCCCCTGCTGCCCCTGTGCCGGCACCGATGGTCCGTGCGGTAGCAGCTTCTGGGGCGCAGCCCGCAGCGTTGGCTGACCCTGCCCCGGCTGCCACCGCCCCGGTCCTGTCGGTGCAGCCGTCCCCGTCCGCTTCTGCGCCGTCAGAAGACGTCCCTTCCGATGCCTCCGAGCCGCCTCCTTGGCCGGGTTCGGACGGGCCGGATACCGTGCGGGCTGAAGCACCCACTGCCGCCGTTCAGCCGGTGCGCACCACCGACGATTTTGATGGAAGTCAGGCCCCGGTGCATGCCGGTCGTGCGCAAATCGCTCCTGAATATGTAGCAATTCCCGTGCGGGAGTTGCCCGAGCCTGGTGAGCGGCTGCAGCCGTTGCCCCTGTCTGCGCCCACCCCCGTCTCGGCGCGCTACACCCCTACGGACGAAGGCGACGTATGGCACCGCACCGTGCAGCAGCTGGTGGTGGCCGAAACCATTACCGCCCTGGTGCGCGAGCTGGCCCTGCAGTCCCAGCTGGTGGCGCGGGATGGCGGCCACTGGCTGCTGCGCGTCGAACGCGAATCGCTCAACCAGCCCCTGGCCCGCGAGCGGCTGCGTGCCGCGCTGGAGGCCGCCGGCCATGCCAGCCAGATCAGCGTGGAAGTGGGTGTGGTGATTGACAGCCCCGCCCGCCGCAATGCCGCCGCCGCCGCCGAGCGCCAGCGCGTGGCCGAAGACATCGTGATGAACGACCCCTATGTGCAGTCGCTGGTGCGCGACTACGGCGCGAAAATCGTGCCGGGCAGCATCAAGCCTGCGTGAGATGAAGCACCCCCTGAGTCGCCTTCGGCGCCTTCCCCCTCTCTCGCTTCGCGGGAGGGGAGCGCTCCCAGCGCGGCGGGGCTGCCCTTGCGCGGGAGCACCGGCCTAGGTAGCGTCAGTTTCTACGGCATGCCGACGGCGCGCCGCACAATACTGCGAATCTCAGATACTGAATCTCAGACCCCTTGTGGGAATCGATCAACCAGAAAGAAAGCAAAGGAAACCACACCATGTTCAACAAAGGACAACTCGCCGGCCTCATGAAGCAAGCCCAGGCGATGCAGGACAACCTCAAGAAGGCGCAGGACGAGCTGGCCTTCATCGAGGTGGAGGGCGAATCGGGCGCGGGCCTGGTCAAGGTGCTGATGACCTGCAAGCACGACGTCAAGCGCATCACCATCGACCCCAGCCTGCTGGCCGAAGACAAGGACATGCTGGAAGACCTGGTGGCGGCAGCGTTCAATGCGGCCGTGCGCAAGGCCGAGGAGACTTCGGCGGAGAAGATGGGCAAGCTCACGCAAGGCATGCCAGGCCTCCCCGGCGGCATGAAATTCCCTTTCTGATGCCCTGGCTACTGCGCGCCAGCCATGCGTCGTTGGGCGGTGCTCGCAATCCTCACGTACAGGAAGTACGTTCCGGTTGCTGTGCTCCGTCCGCCTAGCCTGGCAGGCGCTCGCTACGCCCTTGAGCGCGGGGTGAAGGGGGCAATGGTTCTCTCACTGTGCCGTTCGGGCTGAGCTTGTCGAAGCCTGGTTCCGCCCTCCCACACCGCCACCCGCATCCTTCTTTCCCATGTCCACCACCAACTCCCTTGATGTCCTGATCCAGGCGCTGCGCCGGCTGCCGGGGGTGGGGGTGAAGTCTGCGCAGCGCATGGCGTTCCATTTGCTGCAGCATGACCGGCAGGGGGCGCTGGCGCTGTCGCGGGCGCTGGAAGAGGCCGTGGGGTCGGTGCACCACTGCACGCTGTGCCATACCTTCACCGAGGCCGAGGTGTGCAGCACCTGCCTGGACCCGGAGCGCGACGCCACGCGGCTGTGCGTGGTCGAGACGCCCGCCGATCAGTCGGCGCTGGAGCGCACGGGGGCATTCAAGGGGCTTTACTTTGTGCTGATGGGGCGGCTCAGCCCGCTCGACGGCATCGGCCCCCAGGAGATCGGCCTGCACAAGCTCATGGAGCGCGCCGCCAACGGCGTGGTGCAGGAGGTGATCCTGGCCACCAACTTCAATGCCGAGGGCGAGGCCACGGCCCATGTGATCAGCGAGGCGCTCAAAAGCAGGGGCCTGCATGTCACGCGGCTGGCGCGGGGTGTACCCGTGGGCAGCGAGCTGGAGTATGTGGACCTGGGCACCATCGCCCATGCGCTGGTAGACCGTCGCTAGCCTTTTCGTCGCTAGTGCAGTGTTTCATGCTGGATGGCACCAATAAAAAGGATGGATTTTTGGTTCTGGCAAGGCGCAAATCCTCGCGATACCGGGTGGTATCGCGAGGATTTGCAACGCTGCCGGGGCCGAAAAGACGCCTTTTTATGTGCCGGATAGCGTGAAGCATTGCACTAAAATACTCCCGATTTAATAGCGAGCAGTGCTTGTCGGTGCTTTGCTAGATCCGTTTAGGGACAAAATGAATTCCTTGCATGTGGCACGTTTCACAGTGGCCTACTGGTGTGTTTTCATGGCTGTGCTGTTGCCCCTGGTGTGTGCGTGGCTGGCCAAGAGCGGTGGCTTGGGCAAGCCGCGCCGCGAAGGGGGCTACGACAACCATGATCCGCGCGCCTGGATGGCCCGCCAGTCCGACTGGCATGCCCGTGCGAACGCGGCGCAGGCCAACAGTTTCGAGGCGCTGCCATTCTTCATCGGAGCGGTCGTCATTGCGCACCAGCTGGGTGCGGCGCAGACCCTGCTCGACATCCTCGCTTTCCTGTTCATCATGCTGCGCGTTTTCTACATCCTGATGTATGTCTCGGACATGCCCAAGGCCCGCAGCGCGGTGTGGGGTGCGGCGTTCCTGGTGAACATCGCCATTTTCTTCATCGGCTACCGCTGAAACGGTGCGGGCTGCTGCCTGCACGGCAATACGTAGAAGCGCTCAGGGGAAGACCCTGATGCGCCCATGCAGCGGCTGCGGCACGATTGTTGCGTTGCAGCAATTTCCTGTTTTTCCGCTTTTTTCCCCATGCCCCTTCCTCCTGTCAGCCGCCGTGCCTTTGGTGCCCTGTCTGCCCTGTCGGCAGTCGCGGCATGCACGTCTGGCGCCTGGGCGTATGCGCCCGGCGCTGCGGCGCGGCGCGTCACCATCGCGGTGGGCGGGCAGGCTGTGCTGTACCACTTGCCCCTGACCATCGCGGACCGGCTGGGTTTTTTCCGGGACGAAGGGCTGGATGTCACGGTGCTCGACTACCCCGGTGGTGCCCTGGCCTTGCGGGCGGTGCAGGACGGAGTGGCCCAGGTCTGCTCGGTGGCCTATGAGCACACCCTGCGCCAGCAGGGCCGGGGCTACGATTACCGCGCTTTCGTGGTGCAGGGGCGGGCGCCGCAGCAGGCGCTGGGCGTGTCGCTGCGGGCGGTGCCGGGCTATCGGGGGCCGTCGGACCTGCGGGGACGGCGCATCGGCGTTTCGGCCCTGGGCTCGTCCACCCACGTGATGGCGAGCATGCTGCTGGCCCGCGCGGGCGTGGATGTGCACACTGTCTCCTTTGTGGGCGTGGGAACGGGGGTTGCTGCCCTGGCGGCGCTGCGCACGGGCCGCATCCATGCGCTGTGCCATGCCGACCCCATCATGGCGCTGCTCGAGCAACGGGGCGAGGTGCGCCTTGTCGGTGACCTGCGCACGCTCCAGGCCACGCAGGAGGTGTTTGGCGGCGCCATGCCCGCCAGTTGCCTGGTTGCGCCCCAGTCATTTCTGCACCAGGAGCCTGTGGTGGCACAGGCGCTGGTCAACGGCATCGTGCATGCGCTCAAGTGGCTGCAGACAGCAGCGCCGGCCGATCTGGTCAAGGCCGTGCCTGCCAGTTACCTGCTGGGTGACAGGGCGGTCTATCTGGCGGCATTCAACCGGGTGCGCGAGACGTTTTCGCCCAATGGGCTCATGCCCGAGGACGGGCCGGCAACCGCCTTGCGGGCGCTTGCACCGTCCTATCCCGGCATGTTGGGCACCAGGGCCGGCCTGGCACGCACCTTCACCGATGACCTGACCCGAAAGGCGCGGCAGAAATTCGGTGTGTGAGATGCGCGCCCTGGCGGTGCGAAGCCGCTGCTGGCCTGCGCCGTGGGTGAGAATGCCGGGCCACCGGGGCTGTGCCCGGTGTTCGCCACTCTTCCTTACCCAGTTCAAAGGACCCTCTCATGTCGCTGAGCCTCAGCATTGGCCCGCTCGTTTCCCTGATCGCGGGCATCCTCATCCTGGTCATGCCGCGCCTGCTGAGCACTATTGTTGCGCTTTACCTGATCGTGATCGGCGCTTTGGGCTTGCTGGGCATGCACACCCTGCGCTGGTAAGCGCCTACGGCACAGCAGCACTCGTGCTCAGCGGCGTTTCTTGGAGGGCTTGCCACCCTTGCGTGTGGGGGCTGGAGCCTTGCTTCCTGTTGTGCGACTGGCTGAGCCGCTGGCCGATGACCCTTTGCTCATGCGCACTGGCAGGAACATCACCACCTGCTGGCCGGCCTTGAAGGCTGCGCCGATCTTCACATCGTTCCAGTCGGCCACGTTGTCGACGCTGACGCGGTAGCGCTGTGCCATGCTGTGCACGGTGTCACGCTTGCCGGCGCGCACTGTGGTGCGGCGGGTCACGATTTCAGGCGTGAGGGCCAGCTGGCCGTTGTCTGCCAGGTGGGCCGAAACATCCTGGCGGGTGGTGGTGGTGCGCGGCACCATCAGCGCCGATCCGGCCTTGATCAGCATGCGCGGCGGAATGTTGTTGAGGCTGCGCAGGTCGTTTTCGCTCATGCCGGTACGCTGGGCGGCATCGGCCACGCTCATGGTGGTGGGCACGGACCACACCGTCCAGCTGGCGTATTGCCCCTGGTTTTTGGCGTCAAGGTTGCGCTGGAAGACCCGCGCGTTGTCCCAGGGCAGCAGGATCTGGGGGGTGCCTGCGGCAAAAATGGTCGGACGGTGAAACGAGGGGTTCAGCGCACGAAAATCCGCTTCGCGCACCCCGGCCAGCTGGGCCACCATCGCCACGTCGATGTCGTGGGTGATGTCTACCGTCTGGAAATAGGGGTGGTTTTCGATCAGTGGCAGTTCGGTGCGAAAGGCCTCGGGGTTGGCCACGATGTTTTTGACGGCCTGCAGCTTGGGCACATACAGCCGCGTTTCGGCAGGCATGTTCAGGTCGGTGTAGCGCGTGCCCAGCCCGGCTTTCTGGTTGCGGGCAATGGCGCGGCCCACGCTGCCTTCGCCCCAGTTGTAGGCGGCCAGGGCCAGGTGCCAGTCGCCAAACATGCCGTACAGTTTTTGCAGGTAGTCGAGCGCGGCGCGGGTGGATGCCAGCACGTCGCGGCGGTCATCGCGAAAGGCGTTCTGCTTGAGATCGAAGTAGTTGCCCGTGGCCGGCATGAACTGCCACATGCCGGCGGCCTTGGCGCTGGAGACGGCCTGCGGGTTGAAGGCACTTTCGATGTAGGGCAGCAGCGCCAGCTCGGTGGGCATGCCCCGGCGTTCGAGCTCTTCAACAATGTGGAACAGGTATTTGCTGGAGCGCTCGGTCATGCGCTGCATGTAGTCGGGGCGGCTGGCATACCACTGCTCGCGGTCCTGGACCAGTTCGTGCTGCAGGTCGGGCATGGCAAAACCGCGGCGAATGCGCTCCCACAGGTCGGTGGGCGTGAACAGCGAGGCCACTTCGCTGCTGGCGGCGCGGCCGGCCGTGATCGGGCTCAGCGGCCCATTGGGGATGATGGGGGTGTGGCTGGCGGTGCCCGCGGGTGAATCGGTGTCGAACTGGTTGCTGGAGGGGGTGCCGGTGGTGGCGCAGCCGGTGAGCCACAGCAGTCCCGCAAGGCAGGCGAAGCGCAGAATTTTCATCGGAAGTCGTTTTTCCATTGGCGCAGGGCGGCAAATACCGCCACGGCGTCGTGTTGTGGGACCCGGGCGTCAAAGCCCTGGGCGGCTGCGGCGACTGCGGCTTCGCGCACACGCAGAAAGGGGTTGATGTCACGTTCCAGCGCCATGCGTGATGGCAGCGTGGGCTGGTTTTGTGCCCGCAAGGCCGTGCAATGGCTGCTGTAGTGGAGCAAGGCGGCGTTGCCGGGTTCCACGGCACGCGCAAATTTCAGGTTGGACAACGTGTACTCATGGGTACAGCACACCAGCGTGCTGCCCGGCAGGGCGGCCAGCTGGTCGAGCGATGCCAGCATCTGCGCGGGTGTGCCTTCAAAAAGGCGCCCGCAGCCACCCGAGAAAAGGGTGTCCCCGCAAAACAGCAGGGGCGCGCCCTCCATGTCGGGGCAGTAATAGGCGATGTGGCCAGCCGTGTGGCCCGGAACATCGAGCACCGAAAACCGCAGGCCCAGCAGATCCACGCTGTCGCCTTGCGCCAGGCGCACCAGCGGCTCGGGGATGCGCTCGCGCGCCGGGCCGAACACCTGGGCGCCGGTGGCAGCGCGCAAGGCATCCACGCCGCCCACATGATCGGCGTGGTGGTGCGTGACTAGAATGGCCTGCAACTGCAGCCCCTGGGCCTGCAGCGCCTGCAGCACGGGCGCCGCGTCACCGGGGTCCACCACGATGGCCTGGTGGCCGTTGTGCAGCATCCAGATGTAGTTATCGGCAAAGGCGGGCAGCGGTAGCAGGTTCATGAGCGATCAAATTATAAGTTTGCACCACTGGTTCGACTCCCCCCCCGGCCGTTACCTGCTGGCGTGGGAGCAGCAGCGCTTCGATGAGGCGGTGGCGGACATCTTTGGCTTCCATGGCCTGCAGATCGGCATACCGATGCTCGACGGCCTGCGCGCCAACCGCATGCCGCACCAGTGGCTGGCCCTGGGCGAAGAGGGCATGGCCCTGCTGCCGGGCACCCGCGCCGCAAGCCCGCCACCCGCTGGCGCTGCGCCCGTGCCAGACCCCCTGCGCCTGCTGGCCCTGCTGGCCGACCCGGTGGCGCTGCCGTTTGCGGACAACAGCCTGGACCTCATCGTGCTGCCGCACACGCTGGAGCAGAGCGTGGACCCGCATGCCGCGCTGCGCGAGGTGGAGCGGGTGCTGGTACCCGAGGGGCGGGTGGTGATCAGCGGGCTCAATCCGGTCAGCCTGTGGGCCTTGCGCCAACACCGCGCGCGCCTGTACCAGCGCCTGGGGCGGGGCCGCCTGTACCTGCCGGATGCGGGCGAGTTCATTGGCTACCGGCGGCTGCGCGACTGGTTGCGGCTGCTCAATTTCGAGGTCGAGTCGGCGCGCTTTGGCTGCTACCGGCCGGCCGTACGCAGCAGCCACTGGCTGGAAAGATTTGCCTGGATGGACCGCCTGGGCGATCAATGGTGGCCGATACTCGGGGCCGCGTACTTTCTGGTGGCCGTCAAGCGCGTGCATGGCATGCGCCTGCTCGAGCCCGCCTGGCGCACCGCACCGCAGCGCGCTGCCGCGTCGGTGCCGGTGGCCCATCGCGGTGCCACCCGGAAACCGTCGCACCGCACCAGCGTGGCGCCCACCATTGTGGCGGGCACCACAGACCGCATCCACAGGAAAAAAGTTTGAACCAGATCGAGATCTACACCGATGGCGCCTGCAAGGGCAATCCGGGCCCCGGCGGCTGGGGTGTTTTGCTGCGCTCCGGCGCCACTGAAAAAGAGCTGTTTGGCGGCGAGCTCGGCACCACCAACAACCGCATGGAGCTGCTGGCCGTGATCGAAGCGCTGTCTGCGCTCAAGCGGCCTTGCGCGGTGACGCTGTACCTCGACAGCGAATATGTGCGCAAGGGCATCACCGAATGGATCCATGGCTGGAAGGCGCGCGGCTGGCGCACCGCCGCCAGGCAGCCGGTGAAAAACGTCGAGCTGTGGCAGCGCCTGGATGCGCTGGTCACCGGGGCCGGCCACCGCATCGACTGGCGCTGGGTGCGGGGGCATTCGGGCGATCCGGGCAACGAGCGGGCCGATGCCCTGGCCAACCGCGGCGTGGAACAGGCCCTGGGGCGGCGCTGAAGTTCTCGACCAGATCTGGCGGGTATGCGCTGCCTGTTGCGTGTTGATTGCTACTTTGTTGGTAGCTTAAAACGCGCATGAATAAGGTGCTTCAGGTGATTTCACCAAATTCCTGGTGTGTGAGCGCTCTGCCGGTGGGCACCGGCCTGCGCCTTGCCGGTAGGCAGCGGCGCGACGCTGTGGTCTGATGGCGGCCGGTGAAACTCTGCACAGGAGTGAACGTGAACCCGCTGACCAAGATGGCGCTGGGGCTGATGGGGCAGCTGCGCCCCGAGCCCCCCACGGGCGATGGTAGCCCGGTGCTGGCCTTGCCCCCGCCGCGGTGCGACGGCGGCATGCCGCTCATGCAGGCGCTGGCCCGGCGGCAGTCGCAGCGCGAATTCGATCCCGTGGCGCTGCCAATGCCGGTGCTGTCCGACCTGCTGTGGGCTGCGGCGGGCGTCAACCGGCACGACAGCGGCGGGCGCACGGCGCCGAGTGCCATGAACGCGCAGGAGGTGGACCTGTACGTGGCCCTGCCCGAAGGCCTGTACCTCTACGACCCCCTGGCCCACGCACTGCAGCGCATGGTGGTCGCCGATGTGCGGCGCGTCACGGGCTACCAGGACTTTGTGGACAGCGCGCCGCTCGATCTCGTCTATGTGGCCGACCATGCACGCATGCAGCTGGTGCCGGCCGAACAGCGCGGCACCTACGCCGCAGCGGCAGCGGGTGCCATGGCGCAAAACGTCTACCTGCAGGCCGCATCCACCGGGCTGGCCACCGTCATCCGCGCCTGGCTGGACCGCACCACACTGGCGCAGGCCATGGGCCTGGGCACCAACCAGCAGGTGCTGCTGGCGCAAACCGTGGGCTGGCCGGTCCGGGCGGCGCCGCCATGAGCACCGTGTTCGACCCGCTGCGCCTGTCGGCGGTGTCGCTGGAGGTGATGGCGGCCAACCGCGATTCGGTGCAGGGCCTGGCGCGGCGCCAGCAGGCGCGGCTGGCGCGGCTGCTGGAGGCCGCGCTCCAGGGCTCGCGCCTTTACCGCGAGCTGCTGCCCGCTGACGCCTCGGCCCGCACGCCGCTGCAGGATTTGCCGGTGGTCACACGCCACCAGTTGATGGCACGCTTTGACGACTGGGTGACAGACCCCTGCCTCAGGCTGGATGCCTTGCGCGCCTTCACCGCCGACCCGGCGCGCATCGCCGCGCCCTGGCAGGGCCGCTACATGGTGTGGGAAAGCTCGGGCACCAGCGGCCAGCCGGGCATCTTTGTGCAGGATGCGCAGGCCATGGCCGTGTACGACGCGCTCGAAGCGCTGCGCCGCAGCACGCCGCGCCCCCTGCTGCGCTGGCTGGACCCGCTGTGCCTGTCCGAGCGCATTGCCTTCGTGGGGGCGACCAGCGGGCATTTCGCCAGCTATGTCTCGGTGCAGCGGCTGCGCACCCTCAACCCGTGGCTGGCGGGGCGCATCCGCAGTTTTTCTATACAGGAGTCCACGCCCGAGCTGGTGGCCGCCCTGAATGACTTTGCGCCCACGGTGCTGGCCACCTACCCCACTGCGGCCGCGCTGCTGGCCGACGAGGCGGACCGGGGGGCCTTGCGCATCGCGCCGCACGAGGTCTGGACCGGTGGTGAAACGCTGAGCCCGGCCGTGCGCACCCACATCGAACGGGCGTTGGGTGCCGTGGTGCGCAACAGCTATGGCGCCTCGGAGTTCCTCTCCATGGGCTGGGAGTGCGCCCACGGCCAGATGCACCTGAACGCCGACTGGGTGATCCTGGAGCCCGTGGACGAGCACCACCGTCCCGTACCGGCGGGCCATGCCGCCTGCAGCGTGCTGCTGACCAATCTGGCCAACACCGTTCAGCCCCTCATCCGCTACGACCTGGGCGACCAGGTGACGTTGCAGGCCGGGCGCTGCAGCTGTGGTTCGCCCTTGCCGGTGATGGTGGTGCAGGGGCGCCACGACGACCTGTTGCACATGGCAGGGCCGGACGGGCGGCCGGTAACACTGTTGCCGCTGGCCTTGTCCACGGTGCTGGAGGACGACGCGGGCGTGTTTGATTTCTACCTGCGCCAGCAGGACGCGCACACGCTGGTGTTGCGCCTGCCCGTGGCGGGCGAGGCCGGGCAGGCGGCCATGGAGCGCGGCTGCAAGGCGCTCAAGGCCTTTGCCAGGGCCCAGGGCCTGCCGCAGCTGCGGGTGCTGCAGGAGCTGGGCCTGTCCGTGCCACGCGGACGCAGTGGCAAGGTCTGCCGCATTGTGGCTGGTTGTGTCTGACACGGTCTTGCATTCAAGCGGATAACGAGGCGGGAAGCCGCAGACAGTGCTCTAGCACGGCAAGGCGAACCAACGAAGTTATACGTTGGAAGGCAAAACCGTATGAAACGGCGTTCAAGGCATGGACGACACATAGGCCACCACCGCTTCGATGTCGGCATCCGACATCCGCTTGGTGTTGGGGGTCATGATGGAGTTGGCACGCACCCCCGTATCTTCTCGGTAGCGGTGCAGGGTCATGCGCAGGTAGTCGGGCTGCTGCCCGGCGATGCGGGCAATCTGCTCGTTTCCCCGGCCTGCAGTGCCATGGCAGCGAAAGCAGGTTTTCTCGAAATAGGCCTGCCCCTTGGCGGTCAGTGCGGGGTTGGCGGTGGTCTGGTGGGCCACTGGCTGCGCTGCATAGAACAGCACCATGCCGATTTTTTCGTCGCTGTTCATGGCGCGGATCATGCCTTCCATGAATTCGTTGCGCCGGCGGCCGTCGGCAAACTGCCGCATCTGCTCCAGCAGATAGGCCGGATTCTGGCCGGCCAGGTTGGGAATGGACGGTTTGGTGCTGTTGCCGCCTTCGCCATGGCAATTGGCGCACACGGCGGCCACCTTGCGGCCCAGCTTGTAGAGGTGATCGGCCAGCGGTGCACTGGTTTGCGCTTCCTGGAAGCGGGCGTCCAGATCCACGTTGGCGGTGGCGCGTGCCTTGGCTTGCTGGGCCACCACGGGCGGGACCACGAGTGCAGCCATCAATCCGATCGTCAGAGCTGTGCGCTGGAGCATGGTGGTAACCACTTCATTGAAAAGGTTATTCTAGACCCGGGATTCGCCACTGTTCGCACGCGCAGTCGGGGTTGGATCAAAGAGTGTGCGTTGGGCGGGGGGGCGGGGTGCAGGCTGCGCCCGCGGCACGCAATGGCGCGCCTGCAGGCAGGGGCGGGGCCTGCGGCGCAGGCGCGCTTGGGGTGTTCTTCGTAGAATGACCGCCCGGGAATGCACCGTTGTGACTGCTTTGCATCCCATCGGATGCCACCCTGGAGCCTGGGAAAGCCGTGTGCGCCCCTGGGTCGCATGCGGCTTTTGCCGTTTTTCCCCGTCCGTTTTTTCGCCAACACGGCCCGCTCGCTGCCGGTCTGCCTACCGCTTATGCAACGCCATTGGCCTCCATTTGCCTGGGTCTGTTTTGCCATGTGCGTGGGTGTCATGGGCACCGCCCTGGCCAGCCCGCTGTACCCGCTGTACCAGGTCCACTGGGGCCTGCAGCCCAGCCACATCACGGGCATTTATGTGGCCTACATGTTCGGTGCGCTGGCCAGCCTGCTGTTCCTGGGGCGGCTCAGCGATCGGTTCGGCTTTCTGCCCGTGCTGCGCCATGGCCTGGTGCTGGTCAGCCGTGTGCTGATCGGCATTGCCTCGGGAATGATCACCACCTCGGCCTTGATCGGCCTCACGCAGCTCAACCGCAGCCGCAACGTGATGCGCGCCTCGGCCATGACCAGTTTTGCCATGGCGCTGGGCTTTGGCCTGGGGCCGCTGGTGGGCGGCCTGATGGCGCAGTGGGTGCCGCTGCCGCTGGTGACGGCCTATGCGCCCAGCGTGGTGCTGGGGGGGGCTGGCCATCCATGCCCTGTACCAGGTGCAACGGGCTTCACCGGGTGCGGTCGCGGTGCAGCAGCCTTTGGCCTTGCGCGACTGGCTGCCGCGCATCACCCTCCCGCAGCCCAGCCTGCGGCGCCCGTTCCTGATTGCCAGCCTGGGGGCGTTCAGCACCTTCGGCATCTTTGGCCTCTATGCGTCGCTGGCACCGAGCTTCATGGCGCACATGGTGCCCTGGCACGGGCCGGCCGTGAGTGGCCTGTCGATCGCCATGATCCTGTTTCTCTCGGCCGGCTTTCAGTGGTTGGCCCGGCCGGTGCACACCAAGACCTGCGTCGTCGCCGGGCTGGGACTGCTGGCAGCCTGCAATCTGCTGCTGATTACCACCACCTACACCAACCTGCCGCTGCTGTTCGTGCTGAGCGTGCTCAGCACCGCCGCAGGCCATGGCCTGGTGAACCTGGCAGGCATTGCCATCGTGAACAAGGTGGCGGGCCCCGAGAACCGGTCCGGGCTGCTGTCCACCTACCTGGTGGTGGGCTACCTGGGCACCATCGTGCCCATTCTGGGCGTGGGCAGGCTGTCGGACCACCTGGGCCTGCGGGTGGCCATCGTGGTTTTCTGCGGGGCGATGGCGGCGCTGACCAGCGCGCTGGCCTGGCTGGCCCAGCGTACCCCGGTGATCGAGCAGGCCTGAAGCGAGACCCCCCCTGAGCGGCGTTGCCGCTTCCCCCCGCTCTCGCACCGCTGCGCGCTGTGGGCAGGGGGACGCAGCCCTCGCTGCGGGGCGGCCCTTGCTTGGCTGCCCTGGCCTGGGCTGCGCCTGTTTCATGGGTCGCTGGCGGTGCAGGACACCGTGAAAATCAGCCCGGTGCCGGCCGGTCTGCGCCAAGCAGCTGTTCCATGGTCAGGGCGTCCTGGGGCCGCACCACACGCGCCAACTCTTGTCCATCGCGCAGCAGCACCAGCGTGGGCCAGAGCTTCACGCCGAAGCTGCGGCCCAGGCGCTGGCCGGGGCCGTCTTCCACCTTGATGTGGGCCACATCCGTCCGGTCGCGCAGGGCCTGCTCGATGAGGGGCTGGGCGCGCTGGCAGTGGCCGCACCAGGGGGTGCCGAATTCGAGCACGGTGGTGCCGGGCAGGCTGTCCACGTCGGCGCGGGTGGGGGGCTGGGCGAGGTGTTGGGCAGTATAGGGCATGGGTCACATCACTCCGTCGAACATCATCACATCCACCGTGTCGCCCACGGCCACGTTGCCCTGGTCGTGGTGCAGCACGATCAGGCCGTTGGCTTGCACCATGGAACTGAGTACGCCCGAACCCTGGTTGCCCGTGGTGCAGACCTGCAGCGTGCCGTCGGCAGCGGTGGTGACGGTGCCACGCTGGTATTCGGTGCGGCCGGCCTTCTTGCGGAGGACCTCGGTGCTCACGGCGCGCAGCAGCGGCGGGGCCGGGTGGGTGCCGCCCATCATGCGCAGCAGGGCGGGGCGCACAAAGGCCAGAAAGGTCACCATGACCGCCACGGGGTTGCCGGGCAGGCCGAAAAGCACGGCGCCGGTTGCGGCTTTGCCAGTATCGTTTTGATCGCCGTCAGCGCTTGCCGCATCTGCGCTGGCAATGCTTCCTACGGCCATGGGCCGGCCGGGGCGCATGGCGATGCGCCAGAAGGCCACGTCGCCGAGCTGCTTCATCATGGTGCGCGTGTGGTCGGCCTCGCCCACGCTCACGCCGCCACTGGTGATGATGGCGTCGGCCCGCTGCGCGGCATCGCGGAAGGCGGCCTCCAGCAGGGTGGGTTCGTCGCGCACCACGCCCAGGTCGATCACCTCCACGCCCAGCCGCGTGAGCAGGCCGAACACGGTGTAGCGGTTGCTGTCGTACACCGCGCCTTCGCGGGGCGGCTCGCCCAGGCTCAGGATTTCGTCGCCGGTGGAGAAATAGGCCACGCGCAGGCGCCGGTACACCACCACGGTTTTCAGCCCCAGACTGGCCACCAGCCCCAGCGCGGCAGGCGCCAGCAACGCTCCTTTGGAGAGCGCCACGCCGCCTTCCATGAGGTCTTCGCCCTTGAGGCGGCGGTTGTCGCCCAGGTGCAGCAGGTTGGCGGCAATGGTGATGTGGTCGCCATCGGCGGCGGTGGTGAACTCCTGCGGCACCACGGTGTCCAGGCCCGCGGGCATGATGGCGCCGGTCATGATCTTCAGGCATTCACCCGCACCCACGGTGCCGGCCCAGGCCTTGCCTGCCAGGGCCGTGCCCACCACGCGCAGCGTGAGCGGCTGGCCCGCCACCAGTTGCGCACCGGCAAAGGCGTAGCCGTCCATGGCCGAGTTGTCGTGGGGCGGCACGCTCAGTGGCGAGACCACGTCGCGCGCCAGCACGCGGCCCAGGGCCTCGAAAATGCCGATCTCTTCGGTGTCCGTGACCGGCTGCGCCAGCCGTTCCAGAAAGGCCGACACCTGGTCGGCGCGGAGTGCCTGGGGGTCATAGCCCTGCAGTTCGGCGGCAATCTGTGCAATGGTTTTCATGGGGGCGTTCGCGCAGGGCGGGTGGGGGTGCAACCGGTGCACGCGGTCAGGGAGTACCGGCGCTTTCGAGGCGGTGCAGCTCGTCCAGCGTGTTGGCGTTGAAGAAGGCCAGCGGGTCGTCGCCCGGCTGGTCGAAGGGCACCACCACATGCGGGTGTTGCGCGGTCCAGGCGTCGATCTTGCGGCCACCGGCCTGGGTGAAGGCGACCAGGCTTTCGAGCAGGTCCACACGCAGCAGGCAGAACACGGGCTGGGTGCGCACGGCGGTGCCGCCCGCGCCATCGTCCTCGGGGGCGGCGGCCATGGCGATGTCGGCCCCTTGGGCGTCCGCAGCGGCCGCCAGCCGTGCGGCCAGGTCCAGCGGAAACAGCGGCGTGTCGCAGGGCACGGTGAGCAGCCACGGGGTTTCGCAGCGCTCCAGCCCGGTCAGAAAGCCCGCCAGCGGGCCGGCATAGTCGGCAATCACGTCGGGCCATACGGGGGCGCCAAAGGCCTCGTAGGCGGCCAGGTTGCGGTTGGCGTTGACCATGGTGGCGCCCACCTGCATCTGCAGGCGCATCAGCGTGTGCAGCGCCAGCGGCAGGCCGCGAAAATTCTGCAGGCCTTTGTCGACGCCGCCCATGCGGGAGCCTCGGCCCCCGGCCAGGACCAGGCCGGTGATGTCTTGGGTGTCAATCATGGATGCTCTTCAAAAGAATGCGGGCCGGAATTTCCCGCGGCCTTGGAGGCTGTGCTCTGCAGGCCAGGGCAGCCGGGCAAGGGCCGCCCCGCAGCGAGTGCTGCGTTCCCCTTCCCGCATCGCGTAGCGGTGCGAGAGAAGGGGGAAGCGACGCAGTCGTTCAGGGGGGTGTGCGAGGTCATCCGCCGATATAGCTCATTTCCACCCGGCGCGCGCCCTGCGTGGTGTCGGCCGGCAGGCTGCTGCGCAGCTCCGAATAGCGGTCGGCGCGCTGCTGCCAGATGGGCGCGATGGCCGATGCGATGGCCTCGTCGCTGGCGCCGCCGCGCAGCAGGCTGCGCAGGTCGTAGCCCTGGCTGGCAAACAGGCACAGGTACAGCCGGCCTTCGGTCGAAAGCCGCGCGCGGTTGCAGTCGCCGCAGAAGGCCTGGGTCACGCTGCTGATCACGCCCACTTCGCCCAGGGCCGGGTCGTGCTGGCCTGCAGCGTTGGCGTAGCCCCAGCGCTCGGCGGTTTCGCCGGGGCTGGTGGGGCTGAGCGGCACCAGCGGCAGCTCGGCGCGCAGGCGGGCTATCAGTTCGGCCGACGGCAGCACCTCGTCCATGCGCCAGCCGTTGGTGGCGCCCACGTCCATGTATTCGATGAAGCGCAGCGTGGTGCCCGTGCCGCGAAAGTGGCGCGCCATGGGCAGGATTTCGTGGTCATTGGTGCCGCGCTTGACCACCATGTTCACCTTGATCTGCGACAGCCCCGCCGCGTGCGCCGCCTCGATGCCGGCCAGCACATCGGCCACCGGAAAATCCACATCGTTCATGCGGCGGAACACTGCGTCGTCCAGACCGTCGAGGCTCACGGTGACGCGGTTCAGTCCCGCCGCCTTGAGAGCCCGCGCCTTGCGGGCCAGCAGCGAGCCGTTGGTGGTGAGGGTGAGGTCGGGCGCGGTGCCGTCCACCGTGCGCAGCCGGGCCAGCTGGGCCACCAGTTCTTCGAGGTTCTTGCGCAGCAGCGGCTCGCCCCCGGTCAGGCGGATCTTGCGCACGCCGTGGGCCAGAAACAGCCGCGCCAGCCGCGCGATCTCCTCAAAGCTCAACAGGGCGTTGTGCGGCAGGTAGGCATGGTCCTTGTCGAACACTTCCTTGGGCATGCAGTAGTTGCAGCGGAAGTTGCAGCGGTCGGTCACGCTGATGCGCAGGTCGCGCAGGGGGCGGCCCCGGGTGTCGGTCAGCAGGCCGGTGGGAGCGGCGGCCTGCGCGGGCACCCTGGCCGCCAGAGCGGCGATGCGTTGGTCCACCAGAGGAATCACACGTTCAGACATGGGGCGATTCTGCCGTATCGGCCGCGCCATCGAGGGCATGCCCCTGCTGGCAAGGTTGACTGGGGTCAATGGAGCGGGTCAACGCGGGTTCGTCCCGCCAATGTCCGGCGAATGGCAGTTGCTTGACATGGCGCAGGGGGCGCATGTGGTGCGTCACAACAATCGCAGCACACAAAGTTTCAAGGAAATGACATGACGAATGCGAGCTCGATGGCACAAGCGCTTGCCTGCCAGCGCCGGGTGGCCGTGCAGTGGGTGGCGGCAGGCATCCTGCTGCCCACCTGGGCCGGCGGGGCCCAGGCGCAAATGGCACTGTCGGGGGCCATCAACCACGCGGGATGGTTTCGGGCACTGTCGCAGCGCATGGCCAAGGCGTATTGCCAGCAGTATTTGCAGGTGCTGCCCGAGGCTGCCAGGGACGTGCTGGGCCATGCGCGCACAAGGGTGCAGCAGGGATCTGGCGAGCTGGCGCGTGGGTTGCAGTCGGGCCAGTGGCCTGCCGAAGTGGCGCGGCAGCTGGACGAAGTGCAAAAGCAGTTTGCACTGCTCGACCAGTTGACAGCGGCGCCCACGTCGCGGGCGGCCGTGGCGGCGGTGTCCGAGCAGTCCGACCGCACGCTGCTGGTGGCCCAGGCGGTGACCGAGTCCATCGAAAAGATGGCACGGGTGGCCAGTGCGCGGCTGGTGAACCTGGCCGGGCGCCAGCGCATGCTGTCGCAGCGCCTGGCCAAGAACTATTTTCTGGTGGCCGCCAAGGCGGACACCAAGCTGGTGCACGCGCAACTGGCGGCAGACGCCGCCGATTTCCGGCAGGCCATGCAGACCCTGACGGCTGCACCGGTCTCCACGCCCGCCATTCGTGGCGAGCTGGAGCTGGCGGCCCCGCAGTGGGTGTTTTTTGAGGCGGCCCTGCGCCGGCCCGCCGACGAGCAGGGGCTGAGCGTGGTGGCCACCACCAGCGAACGCCTGCTGAGCGTGATGGACCGGCTCACCGGCCTGTACGAAGCCGCCTTGCGCGAGGTGCTGTAGCCAGGGGCTTGCCGGCAGCGCCGTCCGGGGGGCTGTGGTGTGCCGCTACACGCAGCGTGCCCCATCCACCTCGATGCACACGCCGCTGATGAAGGCGGCCTCGTCGCTGGCCAGGTACAGCGCGGCGTTGGCCACGTCGAGCGCCGAGGAAAAGCGGCCCAGCGGAATGGTGGCCAGGAATTTCGCGCGGCGCGCTTCGTCCACCGGGCCACCTGCAAACTCGGCGGCCAGGCCCGTGTCGGGGTTGAACACGGGGTTGATGCAGTTCACGCGGATGTTGTCGGGGCCCAGCTCGGCCGCCATCGACTTGCTGGTGGTGATGACGGCGCCCTTGGAGCCGTTGTACCAGGTCAGGCCCGGGCGGGGGCGCAGGCCCGCCGTGGAAGCAATGTTGATGAAACTGCCGCCGCCGCCCAGGCGCATCGCGGGCACGGCGTGGATGGCCGAGAGGTAGATGCTCTTGACGTTGATGGCATAGACCTTCTCGAACTCGTCCTCGCTCACTTCCAGCATGGGGCGGTTGCGGTGCGTCCAGCCGGCGTTGTTGACCACCACGTCCAGCCGGCCATGCAGGCGCACGGCCTCGTCGATCAGGGCCTTGACCTCGGCAGACTTCGTCACGTCGGCCTGGAAGAAGGCCGCTGTGCCGCCTGCCGCGATGATCTCGGTCACTACGCGCTGGCCACCGGCCTCGTTGATGTCGTTGACGATGACCTTGCCCCCTTCAGCGGCCAGGCGCTTGGCAATGCCTTCGCCAATGCCGTTGCCGGCGCCGGTGACGATGATGGATTTGTGCTGCACGCGCATGGTGTTGTCTCCTTGTTTTATAGATTTGATCGCTGCTTGCGCTTTAGGGGTAGGCGCTAGCGCCTGTTTTTATTCATATTTTTCCCCCGCTACGCGGGCTAGGGCTGCAGCGCGGCGAGGGCGTCGCCGGCCGCTGGTGGCGGGCCCACCGGCACCGTCAGGCCGTCCGGGCCGCGGCGGTAGAACTGCGGAAAATATTCCTTCACGCCGTTGCCGTTGAAGTCCCAGCCGGTGCACTGGCCCAGATGGCGGGGCGGTTCGTCGGCATTGGCGGCAGCAAACACCGCGGGCACCGACTGGAATGCCGCCGTGGCCAGGTTGAACAGCAGCTCGCGCAGGTGGGTGCAGCTGGCCACGCCGCCCAGGTTCTTCTGGATGGCCTGGCGCCAGCCGCGCGCCATGCTGCAGCCCACCATGGATTGCAGCGCGGGCTGGGCCTGGGGGCAGTCCTTGAGCGGGTGGGTGTCCATGGCCACGTCGATGGCCTGCACCACCAGCTGGCGGTTGACGGTGACGCGCAGCCACATGTGGTGGATGGGCTCGCCGGCCAGGCGCAGGCCGGCCTCGCGGAACGAGGGCGCATCGTAGGTCTTGCTGTCGTGCAGCTCGCCTTCGATGTCCCACAGCCCATCGTCGCGTTCAAAGCCTTGGTAATGGACGCGGCGCTGGTGCCGGGCAGTGCGGGGGGCGGGGGGGCTCAGGGGCATGGAGAAAAGAAACCGTCGGGCAAAAAGGAAGGGCGAGGGCACATGCTACCGGCACACCGCCGCGCCGTCTTGCGCGGGCGCGACAGGCGGGCCTGGATCAGCCGTGCCGGATGGCCACGGTCTTGAGCGTGGTGAAACCGTGCAGCGCCTCCAGGCCCTTTTCGCGTCCGTATCCGCTCGATTTGACGCCGCCAAACGGCAGCTCCACGCCGCCCGCAGCGCCGTAATTGTTGATGAACACCTGGCCGCTGTGCACGCGCTTTGCCATGCGGAACTGGCGGGCGCCGTCGCGCGTCCAGATGCCTGCCACCAGGCCAAACGGGGTGGCGTTGGCCAGCTCCACCGCGTGGTCCTCGTCCTGGAAGGCCATTGCGCTGAGCACGGGGCCAAAGACCTCCTGCTGCGCCAGGCGGTGTTCCACCGGCACATCGCGCAGCAGCGTGGGGGCCTGGTAGAAACCGGTTTCGGGCGCTTCCTCCACAATCTGGCCCTGGGCCACCATGGGGATGCCGGCCACCTGGGCGTCGGACAGAAAATCCCACACGCGCTGCTGCTGCGACTGGCGGATCAGCGGGCCCACATCCAGGTCCATGGTGGCGGGGCCCACGCGCAGCGCTTCAAAGGCCTGGCCCAGGCGCTCCAGCAGGGGCTCGTAGATGAGCGAATCGATCAGCACGCGCGAGCCGGCCGAGCAGGTCTGTCCCGCGTTTTGCACGATGGCATTGATGACCACGGGCACGGCGGCGTCCAGGTCGGCATCGGCAAAGATGATCTGCGGGCTTTTGCCACCCAGCTCCAGTGTCACGGGGCAGTGGCGCTCGGCGGCCACCTGCTGGATCAGCGTGCCGATCTTGGGGCTGCCGGTGAAGCTGATGTGCTGCACGCCGGGGTGGCGCGCCAGTGCGTCGCCCACCTCGTGGCCGTAGCCAGTGACGATGTTGAGCGCACCGGCCGGAAACCCCACCTCGGCCGCCAGCTGCGCCACGCGGATCAGGCTCAGGCAGGCATCTTCGGCGGGCTTGACCACGCACACATTGCCCGCCGCCAGCGCGCCGCCCACGCTGCGGCCAAAGATCTGCATGGGGTAGTTCCACGGAATGATGTGGCCCGTCACGCCATGGGGTTCGCGCCAGGTGAGCACGCTGTAGCCATCGGTGTAGGGGATGGTCTCGCCGTGCAATTTGTCGCAGGCACCGGCATAGAACTCGAAGTAGCGCGCCAGCGCCAGCGCATCGGCCCGGGCCTGGCGGGTGGGCTTGCCGCAGTCGCGCCGCTCCAGCGCGGTCAGCTCGTCGGCGTGCTCCAGAATTTTTACCGAGAGCTTGTGCAGCAGGCGGCCCCGGTCGGCGGGCGCCATCTTCTGCCACACGGCGTGATAGCACTGCTGCGCCGCGCGCACGGCGGCGTCGATGTCCTCGGCCGTGCCGCGCTGGATCTCATCGAACGGCTGGCCGTCGGACGGGTCGATCACCGGGATCGTGCGGCCGGAGGTGGAGGGAACGGGGGCATTGGCGATGAAGTGCAGTGGCATGGCCAAATTGTGCGGTAAAAGCCGGGTGTCCCTCGGGGAGTGAGGTAAGAAGTGGCTTCGGTGCTTATCTGTAAAGAACTGATTGCTATTGATGTGATAGCGTTTTGGCGAATCAATACCCGCTGGCGGTGCTGCAAATCGCCTGAAAAACGGCACTGTCGGGCACAAAAAAGGCCCGCCGCAGCGAGCCTTGGGGAGGGTTGGCGGTGGAATCAGCCGCCGTGGAATTTCACGACCAGCGGCACGATCAGCAGCGCCACGATGTTGATGATCTTGATCAGCGGGTTGATGGCAGGGCCGGCGGTGTCCTTGTAGGGGTCGCCCACGGTGTCGCCGGTGACGGCGGCCTTGTGCGCCTCGGAGCCCTTGCCGCCGTGGTGTCCGTCCTCGATGTACTTCTTGGCGTTGTCCCAGGCACCGCCGCCGGTGCACATGGAAATCGCCACGAACAGGCCGGTGACGATGGTGCCCATCAGCAGCCCGCCGAGCGCCTTGGGCCCGAGCAGCAGGCCCACCACGATGGGTACCACCACGGGCAGCAGGCTGGGGATCACCATCTCCTTGATGGCGGCGGTGGTCAGCATGTCCACGGCCTTGCCGTACTCGGGCTTGCCCGTGCCGTCCATGATGCCCTTGATGGTGCTGAACTGGCGGCGCACCTCCACCACCACCGCGCCGGCGGCGCGGCCCACGGCCTCCATCGCCATGGCGCCGAACAGGTAGGGGATGAGGCCGCCGATGAACAGCCCGATGATCACGAGCGGATCGCTCAGGTCAAAGCTGATGGCCCGGCCATAGCTTTCGAGCTTGTGGGTGTAGTCGGCAAACAGCACCAGCGCGGCCAGGCCCGCCGAGCCGATGGCGTAACCCTTGGTCACGGCCTTGGTGGTGTTGCCCACGGCGTCGAGCGGGTCGGTAATGTCGCGCACGCTGCTGGGCAGCTCGGCCATTTCTGCGATGCCGCCCGCGTTGTCGGTGATGGGGCCATAGGCATCGAGCGCGACCACAATGCCCGCCATGGAGAGCATGGACATGGCCGCCACGGCAATGCCATACAGGCCCGCAAGCTGGTAGGCCGACAGGATGGCCAGGCACACAAAGATCACCGGCCAGGCCGTGGAACGCATGGATACGCCCAGGCCGGCAATGATGTTGGTGCCGTGGCCCGTGGTCGATGCCTGGGCGATGTGCCGCACGGGCGCGTATTGCGTGCCGGTATAGAACTCGGTGATCCATACCAGCGCTGCCGTCAGCACCAGCCCCGTGGCGCAGGCGCCAAACAGCTTCATCTGGCTGCCGGTGGCGGTGATGGCGTTGTCCGGCATGATCCAGACGGTGACGAAGTAGAAGGCGACGAGCGACAGCACGCCCGCAATCGCCAGGCCCTTGTACAGCGCGGGCATCACGTTCTTCATGCCGGGCGATGCCTTCACGAAGAAGCAGCCGATGATGCTGGCCACGATGGACACGGCGCCCAGCGCCAGCGGGTACACCACGGCGTTGACCGGGGCGGTGGCCACCAGCAGCGCGCCGAGCACCATGGTGGCGATCAGCGTCACCGCGTAGGTCTCGAAGAGGTCGGCCGCCATGCCGGCGCAGTCGCCCACGTTGTCGCCCACGTTGTCGGCAATCACGGCGGGGTTGCGCGGGTCGTCCTCGGGGATGCCGGCCTCCACCTTGCCCACCAGGTCGGCGCCCACGTCGGCGCCCTTGGTGAAGATGCCACCGCCCAGGCGCGCAAAGATAGAGATCAGCGACGAGCCAAAGGCAAAGCCGATCAGCGGGTTGAGCAGCACGGAGAGCTTGGCCGTGGGCGTGAGGTTGCCGTTGCCTGCCAGAAACCAGTAGAACCCGGTAACGCCCAGCAGCCCCAGGCCCACCACCAGCATGCCGGTGATGGCGCCGCCGCGAAACGCCACATCCAGCGCCGGGCCAATGCCCTGCGTGGCGGCCTGTGCCGTGCGCACATTGGCGCGCACCGAGACGTTCATGCCGATGAAGCCGCAGGCGCCCGAAAGCACTGCGCCCACCATGAAGCCAACGGCCGTGGTGCCGTCCAGGAAGATGCCGATGAGAATGGCCAGCACCACGCCGACGAGGGCAATGGTCTTGTATTGGCGGGCCAGGTAAGCGGCGGCGCCGGCCTGGATGGCGGCGGCGATTTCCTGCATGCGGGCGTTGCCGGGGTCTTTGGCAAGAATCCATCCCCGGGCCCAGATGCCATAGGCCACCGCAATCAATCCACACACCACAGCCAGTATCAGAGGGGCAGTCAGCGCTGTATTTCCAGCCATTCGTCACTCCTTGAAATATTCACTTGCACGGAAGGAAACACAACGCATCGGCGTGCTTCCGCTGCGTTGCTTCCTCGTGCCCCAGCGTACCGGAGTCGATTGGCCAACAGGGTCAATTTACAGCCAAACCCCCATTTGCAAGCCGGCAGAAAGGGCCATGTGCCTAAAATCAGGGTTAATCCCGACGCGGCATGCTGCGCGGATTGCCGTCCATCAACTTTTCAACCAAGACATGTCCCTCAACAACGTCCCCCCAGGCAAGAACGTTCCCGATACCTTCAACGTCGTCATCGAGATTCCGATGAATTCCGACCCCATCAAGTACGAGGTGGACAAGGAATCGGGTGCCATTTTTGTGGACCGTTTCATGACCACGGCCATGCACTACCCCACCAACTACGGCTATGTGCCGCAGACCCTGTCGGGCGACGGCGACCCGGTCGATGTGCTGGTGATCACGCCTTACCCCCTGCATCCCGGCGTGGTGGTGCCCTGCCGCCCCCTGGGCATCCTGATGATGGAAGACGAGGCCGGTGTGGATGGCAAGGTGATTGCCGTGCCCACGTCCAAGATCCTGCCCATGTACGACCACTGGAAGACGATCGACGACGTGAACGCCATGCGCCGCAACGCCATTGCCCATTTCTTCGAGCACTACAAGGACCTCGAAAAGGGCAAGTGGGTCAAGGTGCTGGGCTGGGAAGGCATCGACGCCGCCAAGAAGGAAATCACCGACGGTATCGCGAGCTTCCAGAAGGGCGTTGCCTGAAGTTCGTTCACCGATTTCTCCGTGAAATAGGGGGCTGGCGCTTTGCCGTAAAACGCTGAAAGCTCTCAAAACAAAAGCATGCAAACCACTTGGTTTGCATGCTTTTTTCGCCACTGGGCAGCATGGCGAACGTTGCTGCAACGGCCAGGCGGGGTATGGGGTGCGTGGTGGATGCCGTGGCGGATGTGGTGGCCCTCATTACCGTTCGCCCTGAGCGCGTCGATGGGTTTCGGCCGGCGCATGCTGAACGGTTTCTGCTACACAAAGAACGAAGGACGGGCTCCAAGGCATTCATTGGAGCTTGCGTTGGTGAGTGCACTGCGATAATATTCATTTTAAATGAATCTTATGAACACCCGCCCTCGCCGTTGTTCCCGCGCAGTGGGCATCACCGTATGAAACCACTCTCCACTCCCGTCATGTCTACCGCGAACGGGGCTGCGGCCCCCGCTCTCCAGGGTATGCCCCTGCTGCGGCTGGGTTTTCGCCCGTTTTATCTGGGCGCAGCCCTGGTGGCGTGCCTGACCGTGCCACTGTGGATCGCTTCCATGATGGGGTGGGTGGCGCTTGATCTTCCGGTCGCTCCCTTGCTGTGGCACGCCCATGAAATGCTGTTCGGGTTTGCGGCGACCGTCATCATCGGGTTCCTGCTCACGGCCGTGAAGGCGTGGACCGGCCTGGCCACTCCGCGCGGTGCGCTGCTGGGAGCGCTGGCCTTGCTCTGGCTTGCTGCCCGGGTGGCGGCCGTGGTGGCGCCCTATGCGATCTATGCCGTACTGGATGTCGTCTTGCTGCCCGTGGTGGCTGGCTTGCTGCTTGCGGTGCTGCTGCGGGCGCGCAACCGCCGCAATCTGCCGCTGATGGGGGTGCTGGTGCTGCTGTCCGTGGCCAACGGGGTGTTCCACCTGGCGGTGCTGGGTGTCCTCAACCTGCCGCCAGTGCAGGCGCTGTACGCGGGTCTGGCGCTGATCGTGGTGATCGAGTGCGTGATGGCAGGGCGTGTGGTGCCGGCTTTCACCATGAGCGTGAATCCGGGGCTCAAGCTGCAGGCACAGCGTCCGCTGGAGCTCGTGATTCTGGCCGTGACGGCGCTGGCACTGGCGTCCTGGGTGTGTGTTCCTTTCGGCGCGGGTGCGGTCACGGCGGTGCTGGCCGGGTTGGCAGCGCTGTTGCATGGATGGCGCATGTGGCGGTGGAAGCCATGGATCACGCGCAATCGCCCCATCTTGTGGATCCTGCATGCGTCGTATGCATGGATTCCTGTGGGGTTCCTTTTGCTGGCATTGGCGCAACTGGGTGTCGTGGCAGTGTCGGCCGCGGTGCATGCCTTTGCCGTGGGTGCCACGGGCGGACTCATCGTCGGCATGATCACCCGCACGGCGCGCGGCCACACCGGCAGGCCGCTGCAGGCCGGCCGGCTGGAGGTGCTGGCCTATGGGCTGGTGATGGGCGCCGCTGTGCTGCGGGTCCTGCTGCCGCTGGCTGCGCCGCAGTGGTATGCCGCCGCACTGGTGCTGGCTGCGCTGGCCTGGGCCGCGGCCTTTGTCATCTATCTGGGCCTGTACACCCCTTGGTTGATCCAGACGCGGCTGGACGGCAAGGACGGTTGATGTTTCCGCTCTGCAGGCCTTGGCTGCCTGCATGCATATGCCGCTCGGCCAGAGCGGTTCCTTTGGTTTTTTCACACCCTTTCAGAAAGGTCCTGCCATGCTTCACACCCAGAGCTCTGTCATCGATGTCCGCGAGATTGCACCCCGTGAGCGCCACGCCCTGATTTTTGGCCGCTTTGATACGCTGTTGCCCGGCGAGGCGCTGCAACTGGTCAACGACCATGATCCCCAGCCCCTGCACCACCAGTTCCAGGCCCGCTCCGCAGGTGCCTTCAAGTGGGCCTATCTGCAGCAAGGCCCGGACCTTTGGCGCGTGCTGATCAGCAAGACCGAGCCTGCCGTGGCCTCGCAAGACTCCTGCTGCTCGGGTGGTGCCTGCGGGGGCTGATGCACCGCTGCGCCACCGGGGCGATGCTACGCCGCCCGGAAAGGGCTGCGCGCCTGCAGGTGGTCCAGATAGTCTTCCACGCCTGCGCCCTCGCGGGCCAGAAAGCGTTCCACCGCATCGGCAAAGGCCGGGTGTGCCAGCCAGTGTGTGCTGGTCGCCTGCACGGGCAGCAGGGCGCGCGCCATCTTGTGTTCGCCCTGGGCGCCCCCTTCAAAGCGCTGCACGCCGTGGGCTATGCACCATTGCAGTGGCTGGTAGTAGCAGGCCTCGAAATGCAGGCAGTCCACGCGTTCCAGCGCGCCCCAGTAGCGGCCATACGCGGCGCGGGGTGGGTTTTTTGCCTGATGAATGCCGCTGGCGCAGGCGGGGTAATCGTCAATCGCGATCAAACTGCTCGCGATTGATCGGCCCTCCCGCTCGGCAATGAACAGCAGCCAGTGCCCGGGCATCCGGTCGGCCATCTGTTGAAAGAAAGCCCGCGTGAGGTAGGGCGGGTTGCCATGCTCCAGGTAGGTGCGCTCGTAGCAGCGGTAAAAGAAGTCCCAGTCGGACGGGCGGATGTCGGACCCCTGTGCCCAGCGGAAGGTGACGCCCGCATCGGTCACGCGCCGTCGTTCCTGGCGGATCTTCTTGCGCTTGTCCTGGGACAGGCTGGCGAGGAAATGGTCGAAACTTTCGAAAGCCAGGCCGGGGCCACCGCCGGGCTGCCCCAGGGTGGTGAGCACCCCCTCGGAGGGCTGCGAACCACGCGAAGCAGGGAGCGTGGGGGCCGCATTCTGCCAATGGAACTGCACCGTATGCCGCAGCATCAGTCCTTGCCGGGCACTGGCCAGCACGTCGTCGTCGCTGGCAAACAGCACATGCAAGGACGACAGGCCCTCGTCTTCGCACCACTGGCGCAGCGCCTGCACCAGCAGCTGGCGTGTGGCTTCGTCGCGCGCCAGCAGCCGGGAGCCGGGCACGGGGGTGAAGGGCACGGCCACCACGGCCTTGGGGTAGTACGGCACGCCATGCTGCTCGTAGGCGCTGGCCCAGGACCAGTCGAACACGTATTCGCCGTAGGAGTGGCTCTTGAGGTACAGCGGGCAGGCGGCCACCAGCACTGCGTGTGGATCCTGGCCCTCCCAGAGCGTCATGAAGCGGGGCGTCCAGCCCGTGCGGGGAACGGCGCTTTCGCTGGTGTGCAGGGCCGCCAGGTATTCGTGGCGCATGAAGGGTGTGGCGTGCGGGTGCCGCGCCAGCAGGGCGTTCCAGGCGCTGGCGTCCACCTCCAGCGGCGATGCCAGCACGCGGGCGATAATGCTGCCTTCAGCCATGCTGCCTCCATGGGCCGCCGCCCAGCGCGGGGCTCCGAGGGGTGGCGGTGTCCAACCTGGCCGCAGGGGCCGATCCCAGTTCCATGACGCTCTCCATTTGCACCGCTCAGCTCAATTTTGTCGTGGGCGACATGCCCGGCAATGCGCAAAAAATCATCGCTGCCGCGCGTGAGGCCCATGCGCAGGGCGCGCGGCTGCTGCTGACGCCCGAGCTGGCCATCTGTGGCTACGCGGCAGAAGACCTGTTTTTGCGCCCCGCATTTCTTGCGGCCTGTGATGATGCCGTGAAAACCGTGGTCCGCGAGACCGCAGGGTTGAAGGACCTCGCGATCGTGCTGGGCCATCCGCAAAAGCAGGCGCCGGGCGATCCGGCGTTCAGCCCCTGCCTGAATGCGGCCAGCGTGCTGCGGCATGGCCAGATCGAGCAGACCTATGCCAAGCGCGAGCTGCCCAACTACCAGGTGTTCGATGAGCGCCGCTATTTCGTCGCCGGCCAGTCGCCCTGCGTGTTCGCGGTGGAGGGCGTGCGGGTGGGTGTGCTGGTCTGCGAGGACGCGTGGTTTGCCGCACCCGCGCGCGCTGCGGCGCAGGCGGGGGCACAGCTGCTGGCCGTGATCAATGCCTCGCCCTTTCATCTGGGCAAGAGCGCCGAGCGCGAGCAGACCATGCGCGAGCGGGTGGCCGAGACAGGCCTGCCGCTGGTCTATGCCCACCTGGTGGGCGGGCAGGACGAGGTGGTTTTCGAAGGCCGTTCCTTTGCCCTGAATGCCGATGGATCGGTGGCCTGCCGGGCGCCTGGTTTTGAGGAAAAACTGGTGTTTGCGCAAATCCATGAAGCACAAACTGCTATCAGAATAGAAGCGGAAGTGGCGCCCGAGCGCAGCGCGGAGGCCGATCTGTGGGATGCGCTGGTGCTGGGCGTGCGCGACTACGTGCGCAAGAACGGCTTCCCGGGCGCCTTGCTGGGGCTGTCGGGCGGCATCGATTCGGCGCTGGTGCTGGCGATTGCGGTGGACGCCCTGGGCGCGGACAAGGTGCGCACCGTGATGATGCCCTCGCCCTACACGGCGGACATCAGCTGGATCGACGCGCGCGACATGGCCGAGCGCATGGGCGTGCGCCATGACGAAATCGCGATTGCCCCCCAGTTCGAGGCCTTCAAGGCGGCGCTGGCGAGCCAATTTGCCGGCCTGTCCGAGGACACGACCGAGGAGAACCTGCAGGCCCGCATCCGCGGCACGCTGCTGATGGCGTTGTCGAACAAGTTTGGCGCCATCGTGCTGACCACCGGCAACAAGAGCGAGATGGCCACCGGCTACTGCACGCTGTATGGCGACATGGCCGGCGGCTTTGCGCCCATCAAGGATGTGGCCAAGACCCGGGTGTTCGATCTGGCGCGCTGGCGCAATGCCCACGATCCGTATGGCACCGGCGCCAACCCCATCCCCGAGCGCATCATCACGCGCCCACCCAGTGCCGAATTGCGCCCCGACCAGAAAGACCAGGACAGTTTGCCGGCCTACGAGGTGCTCGATGCGATCGTGGCGCGTTACATGGAAAATGACGAACCGATAGAGTCCATCATTGCCGCCGGTTTTGAGCGCGCCGATGTCGAGCGCGTCACCCGGCTGATCAAGCTGAACGAATACAAGCGCCGCCAGGCCCCCGTGGGCGTGCGCGTCACGCGCCGCAGCTTCGGCAAGGACTGGCGCTACCCTATCACCAGCCAATTCAGGGCCTGACGGGCATCCGCCAGTTCCACTGCTTTTTTATCCTCCAGGAGACTCCCCCATGAAAATGATCACCGCCGTCATCAAGCCGTTCAAGCTGGAAGAGGTCCGTGAAGCCTTGGCCGAATGCGGTGTGACGGGCCTCACCGTGACCGAGGTGAAGGGTTTCGGGCGCCAGAAAGGCCACACCGAGCTGTACCGCGGGGCGGAGTATGTGGTGGATTTCCTGCCCAAGGTGAAGGTGGAAGTCGTGGTCAAGACCGAAGACCTGGAGCGCTGCGTAGACGCCATCGTCAATGCGGCGCGCACGGGCAAGATTGGCGACGGCAAGATTTTTGTGACCGCCGTGGAGCGCGTGGTGCGCATCCGCACGGGTGACCTGGACGACGCAGCGGTATAGGCTCCCCCTGTGTCGCTTCGCGCCATCCCCCTGAGGGGGATGGCCCCAGCGCGGCGGGGCGGCCCTTGCACAGGGGCGCTGGCTTGGGCCGCGCTCGTTTTGCGGGCTGTCAGATCACCGAGCGCAGCGGTACCGGCTCCAGGCTGTGGCCTGCCGACTGCACCAAGGTGCGCAGCAGGGCGTCGCTGTCGGTTGCGATGTGCAGCAGGTCCATCTGCCACCCTCTCATGAACCCACTCGCCACGCTGGTCTGCAAAAAGGCCAGCAGGCCATCGTAGTAGCCGCCCACGTTGAGCAGGCCCAGCGGCTTGTCGTGGTAGCCCAGCTGGCGCCAAGTCCACACTTCAAACAGTTCCTCGAAGGTGCCAATGCCGCCGGGCAGCGCCACAAAGGCGTTGCTGCGCTCGGCCATCATGGCCTTGCGCTCATGCATGGTCTGCACGATGTGCAATTCGTCACACTGGCGGTTGGCCAGTTCCTTGTCCACCAGCGTCTGCGGTATCACGCCCACCACCCGGCCACCGGACAGGCGTGTGGCCTCGGCCACCGTGCCCATGAGGCCGCTGAGGCCGCCGCCGTACACGAGCTGGCCGCCATGCGAGCCGATCCACTGGCCCACGGCCTGGGCGGCCTGGGAAAACGCCGGGTTCTCACCGGGGCGCGAGCCGCAGTACACGCAGATGGAGAAAGCAGGCTCAGCCATGGAAAAACCTCTGAAAAAGAGCGGCACACCAGATGCCGATGCACAGCAGCAGCGACAGCAGCACCGCGGCGCTGCCCATGTCCTTGGCACGCTTGGACAGGTCGTGCCACTCGGGGCCGATGCGATCGATGGCGGTCTCGATACCGGTGTTGAGCAGCTCGACGATCATCACGATGACGACCGACCCGGCCAGCAGCGCCACCTCCATCCAGTTGCGGCCCAGCCAGAACGCCAGCGGAACCAGGATCACGGCCGCAATGACTTCCTGGCGAAACGCCTTTTCGTGCCAGCCGGCACGCAGGCCTGCGATGGAGTAGCCCGTGGCATGCCAGACCCGGTTCAGTCCGGTCCGGGCTTTCTGGGGGTTGGCGGGCGCGGGGTGTGTGGGGTCGAGTGATGGCATGCTGCAATTGTCGGGGTCGGATCTGTCCGGGCAAGGGCATATCCGGCAAAAGCTTATTTTTTGACAGGTTCGTGGTGCACCAGGCGGGTGCCCGCCAGTGCGTCGTGCCAGAACTGCTGCTGGGGGTGAAAGCGACTCAGCAGCGCCCACACGGCAACCCAGCCCAGCACGATCACCGTGGCTTCGCCGCCCGGCAGTGAAAAGGGTGCCACCGCGGCCAATGGCGGTAGAAACCACAGCCAGGAAAGAACATAGCGCAGCAGCGCACGCGCCTGCGTGAGCGGGCGGCCACCACGGTCCACCACGCGGATGTTCCAGGTTTTCATGGCCAGGGTCTGCCCCTTGGCCCAGAACCAGGTGAAGTAGATGCCAAACACCACAAACAGGAAGGCCTGCAGGGCATGGCGATTGTCCAGGGCATTGCGGGTCTGGCTCAGGGTGCCAAACAGGTAGCCGGCGATGAAGACCACGCCGAACATCAGGATGCCTTCATACATCCAGCATGCCATGCGGCGGACCAGGCTCGGGGCCTGAAGGTTCGTGGGGGCGGGGACCGTGGAAGGCAGCGCTTCAGGCGGGGGCAGGACGGGCATGCAAATTACTGGGGGGTCAGGAGGGGCGCATCGGGTACGGCCGGGGTCGCATGGTCGCTGGCAACTGGCGCAGCCGGCAGTGGCGGTAGCGTGATTGGCACAGCCATCGGTATGTTGACGGGGGCCGTTTCCACCAAGGCGGGGGGGGGCGGAACCGGTGCATCACTCCCGTGCCCGGCGCCGGCAGGGGCGGGCAGTGCTGGCTTCGCGACCCGTGGCGGGAGGCTTTGTCCCGGTGGGATCTTGGGCTGGTTGGGGCGGTTGGGGTTGGCCTCCGAGGCCGCCGGAATCTGTGCCAGCTTGCGGGGAGAAACGGGTTTGAGCGCAGTGGCTGCACCTTGCGGCTTGGGGGCCGCGCGCGCAGCCAGCTTGCGCTTTTCTTCATCGCTCAGCGCCTGGTAGGCCTGCCATTGGGCGAGCTTGTTGTCACGGGCCAGGCGATTGGAGTCGGCATAGTTGAGCCGTGCCTGGTTGCGCTGCTGCACGCTCAGACTGGCCCATTCCGTCATGCGGTTATGGAGTTTTTCCTGCTCTTGTTCCGGGAGTGTGGGGAAATTCTGGGCCAGGGCGAGCCAGCGCCGTTTCTGCGCTTCGCTGAGCAGCGCCCAGCGTTCCGCGAGAGGGTAGAGCGCCAGTTTCTGCGGAGTGTTCAGAACCTCCCAGCCTGGGCCCGCAGGGGGTTGTCGGGATGGATGGACTACCGTGCCTGCGCCTTTGCCATTGGGGCTGGAGGTCAGCGCGGCCGTGGGCACCAAGGTGCCCGGGGCCATGCGCACCTGGTTGAGCACCGCCATGCCGCCGGCTGCAAGCGCACCCAAAAGCACCGAAGCCAGCACGAAGGCTGGCATGGTGGGATGGTCGTCAGGGGGGCTTGCGTGCATGCAGAAAAAAAGAAGTCGATCAGTTGCTGGAATGGGCGGTTTTCAGGAACTGTACAAAACCCGGGTCGGAGTATGCCGCCGGGGGCAACTCGTCGGTCAGCAGGGCGGCATCCACTTCCGCCACCTCGATCGTTCCCAGTTCGTCCTGGGCCACATTGATGACTACCAGGCCCACCAGCAGTGCCATCACGGGAACCGCCGAAATCAGGGCATTCCACCAGCCACCCCGTTCGCTGCCGCCACCGAGCGCGGCGGCATGGCCCGAGTGCACAACGGCGGGTGCAACGCGACGCACCTGAACGGTGACTTTGCGCTTGGCCAGCGCCTGCATGCGGGCCGCGCGCAACCGCTCGGAAATATCGTAGGGCAGATCATTCGCTCCACTGCTTAACCGTGCAGTGACGCGGCGGGCAAAACGATCCGCCGCCATTTCATGGGAGGGGGTGTTTGCGGTGTTCATGGTTCGATTCCTTTTGCCTTCAGCGCCTTGCCGAGAGTCTGTATTGCACGAAAACAGTGCGTCTTGACGCTGCCTTCGGAGCAACCCATGGCGGCTGCTGTTTCTGCTACATCCATTTCTTCCCAGTAACGCATGAGAAACGCTTCCCGTTGACGTGCCGGCAGCGCCTCGATTTCTTCTTCGATGCCCTTGAAGATCTGTGCACGCCGGGTCAGATCTTCCGCGCTGTCAGCCCGTTCGCCATTGTCTGGGCCGGTGTAGGCTTCGAGCAGATCAAATTCCGTGCCATCTTCTCCGGGTCCGTCGAAGTCGCTCATGCTCGAAAACAGTGCATCGCGGGTCTTTTGGCGGCGAAACCAGTCCAGCGTGCAGTTTGACAAGATGCGCTGAAACAGCATGGGCAATTCGCTCGTGGGCTTGTCGCCGTAATGCTCGGCCAGCTTGAGCATGCTGTCCTGGACGATGTCCAGGGCCGCTTCCTCATTGCGGACGTGGTAGAGCGAGCGCTTGAATGCGCGCTTTTCTACACTTTTGAGGAAGTCGGAGAGTTCTTGTTCAGTGGCCAAGAGGAAGCAGCCCGGAAGGGGCGATGCAGTCATGCGTGAAAGCGCGGTGCAGTCCGCGCAAGGGTTCAATTATCGCATTGGGTACCGATTTTTTTGGAAGCGGCTGGTTTTGCGTGTGTTGCAGTGCGATAATTCCGACTGCAATTCAAAAGGCAAACGGGTCACGGTCCGGCGCGGCAATCATCCCGCCCATGTCCTTGGCCTCAAGTTCCGAGCGGGCTTCACAAGAGCGCTTGTAAGGAGCACCCAAGGTTTTTCGTCAGAGAAATTCACAAAGGTTGATCATGGAAATCTCCAAGGCTGAACTCACATCGGCAGCCATTGCCTCCCACGGCAATTCTCCCGCCTCCGGCTCGCAGGACCTCATGGGTTCTGAAATCCTCGTCAAGTCGCTGCAGGCCGAGAACGTGCAGTACATCTGGGGCTACCCCGGCGGCGCAGTTCTCTATATCTACGACGCGCTCTACAAGCAAGACACGATCCAGCACGTACTGGTGCGCCATGAGCAGGCCGCGGTGCATGCCGCCGACGGCTATGCCCGCGCCACCGGCGAGGTGGGTGTGGCGCTGGTCACCTCGGGCCCCGGGCTGACCAATGCCGTCACGGGCATTGCCACGGCCTACATGGACAGCATTCCCATGGTGATCATCTCTGGCCAGGTGCCCACGGCGGCCATCGGCCTGGATGCATTCCAGGAATGTGACACGGTAGGCATCACGCGCCCCATCGTGAAGCACAATTTTCTGGTCAAGGACCCGCGCGATCTGGCCATGACGCTGAAGAAAGCCTTTCATATCGCCCGCACCGGCCGACCCGGCCCCGTGGTGGTCGATATTCCGAAGGACGTGTCATTCAAGAAGGTCGCTTATACCGGCTACCCCCAGAGCGTGGAAATGCGCTCCTACAACCCGGTACGCAAAGGCCATGGCGGCCAGATCCGCAAGGCGCTGCAGCTGCTGCTGGCGGCCAAGCGCCCCTACATCTACACCGGCGGCGGCGTGCTGCTGGGCAATGCCACCAACGAGCTGCGCACGCTGGTGGACATGCTGGGCTATCCCGTCACCAACACGCTGATGGGCCTGGGCGCCTACCCCGCGTCGGACCGCAAATTCCTGGGCATGCTGGGCATGCACGGCACCATCGAAGCCAACAATGCCATGCAGAACTGCGACGTGCTGCTGGCCGTGGGTGCCCGCTTTGACGACCGCGTGATCGGCAACCCCAAACACTTCGCGCAGAACGACCGCAAGATCATCCACGTGGACATCGACCCGTCGAGCATCTCCAAGCGCGTGAAGGTCGACATCCCGATCGTCGGCGACGTGAAGGACGTGCTCACCGAACTGATCTCCATGATCCGCGAGAGCAGCACCCGTCCAGACGCCGGTGCACTGGCCGCCTGGTGGGACACCATCGAAGGCTGGCGCAAGCGCGAATGCCTCAAGTACAGCATGGGCAGCGGCGACGTGATCAAGCCGCAGTACGTGGTCGAGACCCTGTGGAACATGACCAAGGACGCGGACACCTACATCACGTCCGACGTGGGCCAGCACCAGATGTGGGCCGCGCAGTACTACCGCTTCGACGAACCCCGCCGCTGGATCAACTCTGGCGGCCTGGGCACCATGGGCGTGGGCATTCCCTATGCCATGGGCATCAAGCTGGCCAAGCCGCAATCCGAGGTGTTCTGCATCACCGGCGAAGGCTCGGTGCAGATGAACATCCAGGAGCTGTCCACCTGCCTGCAGTACAACACGCCGATCAAGATCTGCTCGCTGAACAACCGGTACCTGGGCATGGTGCGCCAGTGGCAGGAGATTGAATACTCCGGCCGCTACAGCCACAGCTACATGGACGCGCTGCCCAACTTCGTGAAGCTGGCCGAGGCCTATGGCCACGTGGGCCTGCTGATCGAGCACCCCAAGGACGTCGAGCCCGCGCTGCGCGAAGCCCGCAAACTCAAGGACCGCACGGTGTTCATGGACTTCCGCACCGACCCCACCGAGAACGTGTTCCCGATGGTGCAGGCCGGAAAGGGCATTACCGAGATGTTGCTGGGATCGGAAGACCTTTAAGCATCCAATCGGCTTTTGGCGTTTATCTGGTAAGCGCTGGCAGCTATCTTTTTTGACGAATCTATTGCCTGCCAAGCCTGCGCATTACCGTGCGCAGGGGAGGGCAGCAAAAAGAGGAATCTCTCACCATGAAACACATCATTGCTGTCCTGCTGGAAAACGAGCCCGGTGCTCTTTCCCGCGTCGTGGGTCTGTTCTCGGCCCGTGGCTACAACATCGAATCGCTCACCGTGGCGCCCACCGAGGATGCATCGCTCTCGCGCATGACCATCCAGACCACGGGCTCTGACGACGTGATCGAGCAGATCACCAAGCACCTGAACCGCCTCATCGAGGTCGTGAAGGTGGTGGATCTCACCGAAGGTGCTTACACCGAGCGCGAGCTCATGATGGTGAAGGTGCGCGCGGTGGGCAAGGAGCGCGAGGAGATGAAGCGCATGGCCGACATCTTCCGTGGTCGCATCATCGACGTGACCGAGAAGAGCTACACCATCGAACTCACCGGTGACCAGTCCAAGAACGATGCTTTTCTGCAAGCCATCGATCGCACGGCCATCCTGGAAACCGTGCGCACCGGTGCCAGCGGCATCGGTCGCGGCGAGCGAATCCTGCGCGTGTAACGGATTTGCCTTCGACCGGCTGGCGTCGTTGGAGAGCCTTGCGGTGCTAAAGCACTGTCTGCGGCTCCCCGCCTAGCCATCCGGCCGGATCCAAATCCGATGTAAGACAATCAACTGTTCATTTTTCAACCCCATACGAATTTCAACCGGAGCGACCCATGAAAGTTTTCTACGACAAAGACTGTGACCTGAGCCTGATCAAGGGCAAGACCGTGGCCATCATCGGCTATGGCTCGCAGGGCCACGCCCATGCCCAGAACCTGAACGACAGCGGCGTGAAGGTCGTGGTCGGCCTGCGCAAGGGCGGCGCCTCGTGGGACAAGGTCGGCAAGGCCGGCCTGACGGTCATGGAAGTCAACGATGCCGTGAAGGCCGCCGACGTGGTCATGATCCTGTTGCCCGACGAGCAGATCGCTGAGGTCTACACCAACAACGTGGCCCCGAATATCAAGCAAGGCGCTTCGCTGGCCTTCGCCCACGGCTTCAACGTGCACTACAACCAGGTCGTGCCCCGTGCCGATCTGGACGTGTGGATGGTCGCCCCCAAGGCCCCCGGCCACACCGTGCGCAACACCTACACCCAGGGCGGTGGCGTGCCCCACCTGGTGGCCGTGCACCAGGACAAGAGCGGCAAGGCCCGTGACCTGGCCCTGTCCTATGCCATGGCCAACGGTGGCGGCAAGGCCGGCATCATCGAGACCAACTTCAAGGAAGAGACCGAGACCGACCTGTTCGGCGAGCAGGCCGTGCTGTGCGGCGGCGCCGTCGAGCTGATCAAGATGGGTTACGAAACCCTGGTCGAAGCCGGCTATGCCCCCGAGATGGCCTACTTCGAATGCCTGCACGAGCTCAAGCTCATCGTGGACCTGATCTACGAAGGTGGCATCGCCAACATGAACTACTCGATCTCGAACAACGCCGAGTTCGGCGAGTACGTGACCGGCCCCGAGGTCATCAACGAGCAGTCGCGCGCCGCCATGCGCAATGCCTTGAAGCGCATCCAGAACGGCGACTACGCCAAGATGTTCATCCAGGAAGGCCGCCTGAACTACCCGAGCATGACCGCCCGCCGCCGCAACACGGCCGACCACAGCATCGAAGTGGTGGGGGCCCAGCTGCGCGCCATGATGCCCTGGATCGCCAAGAACAAGCTGGTCGATCAGACCCGCAACTGATGCGGCCTCGCCAAGGCATTGCCAGCATCCAAAGGCCACTTCGGTGGCCTTTTTTGTGGGCGGGCACGGTGTTGGCTGGCGCTACACTGCTGCCTTCGCCTGGTGCCCGTGCGGCGTTCTGCCAGCGCAGCGGGTGAAAAATAACGCTATAAATTTGAGAGCTTCTTGCGCCTGATAGGCAAGGGCTGGAGGTCTATTTGATGCATGATGGCAATGAATCCACCGAGAATGTCGGTGTGATGGTGCGCAAGCGGCGCAAGGGCATTTACATTCTGCCCAATCTGTTCACACTGGCGGCATTGTTCGGTGGTTTCTATTCCATCGTGATGGCCATGAACGGGCGTTTCGACATGGCGGCCGTGGGTGTGTTCTGTGCCATGGTGCTGGACAGCCTGGACGGCCGCGTGGCCCGCATGACCAACACCCAGAGCGCTTTCGGCGAACAGATGGATTCGCTGTCCGACATGGTGTCGTTTGGTGCGGCGCCGGCCCTGATTGCTTACGAGTGGTCGCTCCGGGGGCTGGGCCGCTGGGGCTGGATTGCCGCCTTCGTGTATTGCGCCTGCGCTGCGCTGCGCCTGGCACGCTTCAACGTCAACACCAGCGTGGTGGACAAGCGCTATTTCCAGGGATTGCCATCGCCCGCCGCTGCGGCGCTGGTGGCGGGCTTCATCTGGTTGCTGACCGAGCTGGGGGTGCACCGCGACCAGGACGCGTGGCTTACATGGTCACAGGTGAGCTGGGTCATGTTTGCCTTCACGCTGTATGCGGGCCTCACCATGGTGACCAATGTGCCGTTCTACAGCTTCAAGGACGTGCAGATGAAAAAGAGCGTGCCTTTCGCCGCCATCGTGCTGATTGCCCTGGGCATTGCCGTCATCAACATCCATCCGCCCATTGTCCTGTTTGGCGTGTTTGTGTTGTACGGCCTGAGCGGCTATGCCGTGTATGCGTGGCGCAAGGCCAAGGGACAGCACAGCAGCGTGATCAGTATCTCGACCGATGAGCCCGATGAGCGGGGTCTGCACAAGTGATGGCAGCGGAATGCAGCAAACTGTGCTACATTGGCCCGCATGAACACGTTTGCACTGGCCCTACTGCTATCTCCCCACGGGCGGAGACGGTAGGCGCACGCGCACACTTTTTCCACAAAGGCCCGTATGCACCCGCAACGGGCCTTTTGTTTTGGGCGCCAGAATTTCGACGTTGCGGGCAACCCCACCAGTACCAGGAGAGACCACATGGCTGACAAACTCATCATTTTTGACACCACCTTGCGCGATGGCGAGCAATCGCCCGGCGCCTCGATGACCAAGGACGAAAAGCTGCGCATTGCCCGCCAGCTCGAACGCCTGAAGGTGGATGTGATCGAAGCCGGTTTCGCAGCCAGCTCCAACGGGGACTTCGAGGCGGTGCAGGCAATAGCCAACGCGATCAAGGATTCGACCATCTGCTCGCTGTCGCGCGCGAATGATCGCGATATTGCACGCGCCGCAGAGGCCCTGCAGGGCGCAGCCAGTGCACGTATCCACACCTTTATCGCGACGTCTGCGCTGCACATGGAGAAAAAGCTGCGCATGACCCCCGAGCAGGTGCTGGAGCAGGCCAGGCAGTCGGTGCGCTTTGCCCGCAACCTGGTGGGGGATATCGAGTTCAGCCCCGAGGATGGTTATCGCAGCGACCCGGATTTCCTGTGCCGCGTGATCGAAGCCGTCATTGCCGAAGGTGCCACCACGATCAATGTGCCCGACACCGTGGGTTATGCCGTGCCCGAGCTGTACGGCAACTTCATCAAGAGCCTGCGTGAACGGGTGCCCAACAGCGACAAGGCCATCTGGTCGGTGCACTGCCACAACGATCTGGGCATGGCGGTGGCCAACTCGCTGGCGGGTGTGAAGATCGGCGGCGCGCGCCAGGTGGAGTGCACGATCAATGGTCTGGGCGAGCGCGCAGGCAACTGCTCGCTCGAGGAAGTGGTCATGGCGGTCAAGACGCGCCGCGACTACTACGGGCTGGACGTGGGCATCGACACCAGGCACATCGTGGCGGCCAGTCGCATGGTGAGCCAGACCACGGGCTTTGTGGTGCAGCCCAACAAGGCCGTGGTGGGGGCCAATGCCTTTGCCCACGCCAGCGGTATTCACCAGGACGGTGTTCTGAAGGCCCGTGACACCTATGAAATCATGCGTGCGGAAGATGTGGGCTGGAGTGCCAACAAGATCGTTCTGGGCAAGTTGAGTGGACGCAATGCCTTCAAGCAGCGCTTGCAGGAATTGGGTGTGCAGCTCGAAAGCGAAACCGACGTCAACAACGCCTTCGCCAAGTTCAAAGAGCTGGCCGACCGCAAGAGCGAAATCTTTGACGAAGATATCCTGGCGCTGGTGAGTGATGAAAGCGTGACCAGCGAGAAGGAGCAATTTGGATTTGTTTCGCTCGCGCAGCACAGCGAGACCGGCGAGCGGCCGCAGGCTTCGATTGTGTTCACGGTGGATGGCAAGGAGGTACGCGGGCAATCCGACGGCAATGGCCCAGTGGATGCGTCGCTGAAGGCCATCGAGTCGCATGTCCAGAGTGGTGCTGAAATGGTTCTGTACTCGGTGAACGCCATCAGCGGTTCGACCGAGAGCCAGGGGGAGGTCACGGTGCGTTTGCAAAACAGCGGTCGGGTGGTGAACGGCGTGGGAGCGGACCCCGATATCGTGGTTGCGTCAGCCAAAGCCTACCTGAGCGCGTTGAACAAATTGCAAAGCAAATCCGACCGTGTCGCAGCACAGGGCTGAGATGTGAACCTGTAATTCACTCACTTTATTGAAAAGTCGTGCAACGTATTGATCTTGCGCGACTTTTTTCAATTCTGTACACTGCCCACACTTATTACCGTTTGGAGCATTCTGATGCACCATCGCCGCCCCACTGCAGTGAATCGTCTCTTCCAGATTTTTGGCCTGTTTGTTGTCAGCGTTGCGCTGCTATCGCCCTCCGCCCAGGCGAGCGAACGGAAGAAACCCGTCGCCAAGAAGCACCAAGCCCAGACCGTCAGCGCCCAGCGTGCCGCAGTGCCGCGCAAGGCTGCCAGCGCGGGCAAGGCGGTGCGTGCCACGGCGCGCACTGCAAAGGCCCCCGTGCGGGTTGCCTATGAGCCGGCCAAGCCGACTTTTGGTCAGATGGCTGGACTTCACCAAGTTGCCGATCCCCTCGATCTCAAGTCCAGTGTGGCATTCGTGATTGATCAGGACACGAACGAGGTTCTGGTCAGCAAGAACGACCATGCGGTGCTTCCCATCGCATCGCTGACCAAGTTGATGACGGGCCTTCTCATCACCCAGGCCGGCTTGCCCATGGACGAGCCCCTGACCATTACCCAGGATGATGTGGATACGGAAAAGGGGAGTCGCTCGCGCCTGAGCGTAGGCACCACCTTGACCCGTGGCGAGATGCTGCATCTGGCGCTGATGTCCAGTGAAAACCGCGCTGCGCACGCACTGGGCCGGACCTATCCGGGCGGACTCGATGCTTTTGTGGCACTGATGAACAGCAAAGCGCGTTCGATTGGCATGATCGACACGAAGTATGTCGAGCCCACCGGGCTGTCTAGCCGCAACCAGTCGAGTGCCCGCGATCTGGCCCGGCTGGTGAACGTGGCCCACGGGGATCCGGTCATGCGGGAGTTTTCCACCTCTCCCGGTTATGAGGTCGCGGTGGGGCAAAAGACACTGCAGTACAACAATACCAATGGGCTGGTGAAGAATCCGGAATGGACGATCGGGTTGCAGAAGACGGGGTATATCTCGGAGGCAGGCCGGTGCCTGGTGATGCAGACCCACATTGCTGGGCGCAAGCTCATCATGGTTTTTCTCGACTCGGCAGGCAAGTTCAGCCGGCTGGGGGATGCGCAGCGGGTGCGCCATTGGGTGGAGTCCTTGCCTGCATTGGGTGCCAAACTGCAGGCCGCCCGCGCGGGCTGACCGGCCCCCTTATTGCGCAAAGCTTCCGATCCTGCTTCAGGATTCGCGGTTCGCGCGGGTTGTGTCTTGGGTGGAGAGGTAGCCCAGAGCCAGGGAGATTTCGTGGGCGGTGGCCTGAAGCTTGGGCAGCCAGCCTTCATCAAGGCGATCGGCCGGGGCCGATATGGACAGGCCGGCCACCAGCTTGCCCTGATCGTCAAAGACGCCTGCCGCCATGCAGCGCACACCAAGTTCCAGCTCTTCATTGTCACGGGCGATGCCGTATTGGCGTGCCTTGGCCAGTTCTCGTTCAAGTGTCTGAAGCTGGGTGATGCTGTTGCGTGTGTGCCCGGCCAGTCCGGTGCGCGTGGCATAGGCGCGCACACGTTGCGGATCGTCGAGCGCCAGAAACAGCTTGCCAGTGGATGTGAGGTGCAGCGGTGCCCGCCCGCCGATGGCGCGCACCACCTGCATGCCAGATCGCTCGCTATAGGCGCGCTCGACATAAACAATTTCATCGCCCTGGCGCATGCTGAGATTCACCGGCTGCTGAATGAGCTTGTGCAGATTGCGCATCGGGCCAAGTGCCGCGTCGCGCACACTCAGGCGTGCCTTGACGAGATTCCCCAGCTCCAGCAGCCTCATGCCCAACCGGTAACTGCCTGATTCGGGCCGGTCAACGAACCGGCCAATCGTCAGGTCGTTCAGGATGCGATGGGTCGTCGAGGGGTGCAGGCCCGTTTTTTCGCTGATTTCCTTGAGCGAAATTGCCTCTTCGCGTGATGCCAGTACATCCATCAGCGTGAACATGCGTTCCAGCACCTGAACGCTGGGCTTCACGGGGATGCCTGGATCTTTTTTCTTCATGGGGTGGAATGTGGGGAGGGGTTGTGATTTTATCTTGTGAAATTTGATGCATGCCGTGGAGCGCCACCCGCATGCTGATCAGTCCGGCGGATCCACTGGCCGGCCTCCAGAACCTCGTGGGGAATGAAGCGGGCTTTGTAGTTCATCTTGGCGCTCTGCTGGATCCAGTAGCCCAGGTACACATGGGGCAAGCCCAGGGAGCGAGCCTGCTCAATCTGCCACATCACGTTGTAGGTGCCGTAGCTGCAATGTGGTTCCGGCGCATAAAAGGTGTAAACGGCCGAGAGACCGTCTTCCAGGATATCGAGGATGGACACCATCTTCAGCTGACCCGCCTCGCCCGATGCATCGACTTCGCGAAACTCCACGAGGCGGGTGTTCACCTGGCTTTGCAGCAGAAACTGCGTGTATTGGTCAACACTGTCGTGGTCCATGCCCCCGCCGGGATGGCGGGCATTCTGATACCGCCGATACAGGTGGTAGTGCTCAGGCATGAAACACAGCCTCAACACCCGTGCCTGCAGGTGCCCGTGGCGTGCAGCCGCTCTGCGCTGGCTGCGATCGGGCTTGAAATGGTGGGCCTTGATGCGCAGGGGGATGCACGCCTGGCAGCCATCGCAATAAGGACGATAAGTGAACATACCGCTGCGCCTGAACCCCTGGGCCACCAAGTTCGAATAGACCTCGCCTTGAATCAGATGGCTGGGGGTGGCGACTTGGGATCGCGCCTGCCGGTCGGGCAGATAACTGCACTGGTAGGGTGCCGTTGCGTAAAACTGCAGTGTTTGCAGCGGTAGGTCGTTGAGTTGCGTCATGCCGTGGGTACCGCTGGTTACAGCAGCGCATTCCAGTATACGGGCTCAAAGTGCCACGCCATCGGGGGCTGGGTGGTCTGCTTCTGCACGTGTTGCATGAATTCAGCACGTGGTATTTCGCGTGCGCCCAGGGATGCCAGATGCGCGGTGTTTTGTTGGCAGTCAATCAGTTCAATGCCGTTGCGCAGACACATGCAAACCAGTGCCGCCAGTGCGATCTTGGAGGCATCGGTAGCGTGGGCAAACATGGATTCGCCAAAGATGGCGCGGCCGATCGCCACACAATATAGACCCCCTGCCAACTTTCCATTCACCCACGTCTCGACGCTGTGGGCCGTTCCATGCGCATGCAGCGCTTCGTAGGCAACCACCATCTCGGGGACGATCCAGGTGCCGTTCTGACCATCCCGTGGCGTGCTGGAACATGCCCGGATGACCTGGCCAAAGGCCGAGTCGATGCGGATTTCACAGGCTGCACTGGTGTGAAATCTCTGCAGGGTTTTTCGCAAGGACCGATGCAGCCGGAAATCGGCCACCTTCAGAACCATGCGGGGGTCAGGCGCCCACCAGAGAATGGGCTGGCCTATGCCGAACCAGGGAAAGGTGCCCTGAGCGTAGGCAGCGTGCAAATGGGCCACATCAAGGGCTCCTCCCGCTGCCAGCAGGCCCGGAGCGGGGCTGGTCTTTCCCCAGGCGGTGGAGGGGTCGGGCAGAAGGTCCTCTGGCTCCAGCCAGGGCAGTTGAGGGGGCATGTTGTGAGGCTTCAGGGCGGCATTCGATTGTGTGGCAAAGGACCCGTCATGTGTGATGTGATGGCTGCACATGCATTTTCGCCACCCGCACGGCGCTCAATCGGGGGGGGGGGGCATCGGAATGGCCAAATCAGTTGCAGCTGGCGTAGGCACGCAAGAGGGGTGGAGATATCGCGCGCGAGCCGTACCGTCTTTTGCTAGTGCGGTACTGCAAAGCAAAAAGGCCACCCAGAAGGGTAGCCTTTGGCTGCCAGTATTGGCTCCTCGACCTGGGCTCGAACCAGGGACCTACGGATTAACAGTCCGGCGCTCTACCGACTGAGCTATCGAGGAATGATCGGTATGTAAAAG
>NZ_AUEX01000017.1:31209-85235 GCF_000426205.1 Acidovorax sp. JHL-9 | reverse complement strand
CCCTTTGGTCATGCGGGCTTGCCTGGAGGAGATGGTGCGGGGGTGAGGTCTTTTTAGGCTCTGGTGCTTGTTTATCAGGCGCTGTCAGCTATTGTTTTGATGGTTTGTGGTGTGCCTTGGTTGAGGTCGGAGGCCGGGTTTCGGCCCGGCGGCCGCCTCACTTTCTTTTGCTTCGCCAAAAGAAAGTAAGCAAAGAAAAGGCGACCCACAGCCTGCGACCCCTTCGGGGCAGACCTGCGTCGGTGCGGTGGCGGGGTGCGCCGTGGAACTCGCTACGCGCTGGCGCGCTGCGCTCGGACAGCCACGGCGAGTCAGATAACGAGGCATGCGCGCTGCGACGCGCATGCTCACCCCGCAACCGCCCCGCCGCAGGCGCAGCCAGATGGGGTGGAGAAAAAACATCCAAACAACCCACGGGCCATCGCTGCGCTCGGCCCCAATCTCGCGGGCGCAAGCGCCTCGCGCCACGCGCTGCACAGGCAGGGCCGAGCGCAGCGATGGCCCGTGTGGATGTTTGGCTTTCCCTCCCCTTCTGGCTGCGCCTGCGGCGCACAGGGGATGGCGGATCAGGGCTCGCGATTGTTTGAGCGCCGTAGGCGTGAGTTCGAGCGAGACCCCGCCAGCACCGAGCACCGCAGGTTGCCCCGCAGCGCAGCGAAGGGGTCGCAGACAGCAGGGTCGCCTTTCTTTTGGGTACTTTTCTTTGGCGAAGCAAAGAAAAGTACCTCGCCCGCCGGGGCGAGACCCGGCCCCCGCCCTCAACCAAGGCCCCCCACCCCTTCCCTCTCATCCGCCGCAAACTCCCGCTTCCCCCGCAGCCGCTCATAAATCGGCGCAAAGTCCCCCGCCGTCATGTCAAACAACTGCTCAAAGCTGTCGATCACAAAGTACGTCTGCTGGTACGTGTCAATCTTGTAGCGCGTGCGCATCGTGCGCTCCAGTTGCAGGGGCAGGCGCTGGGGTTCGGGGCTTTGTACCGCATACGCCAGTTCGCCCGATGAACTGAGAATGCCTGCCCCATACGCCCGCAGCCCACCCGCCTCGCGGATCAGGCCGAACTCGATCGTGTACCAGTACAGGCGGCTGAGCATTTCGCAGGCGCCCAGTTGCTGCGCCTTCAGGCCACCCTGGCCGTAGCGCTGCACGTAGTCGGCAAACACCGGGTTGAACAGGAGCGGCACGTGGCCGAACAGGTCGTGAAAGATGTCGGGCTCGACGATGTAGTCGAACTCGGCGGGCGTGCGGATCCAGTCCGTCACCGGGAATTGGCGGTTCGCCAGCAGGGTGAAGAACGGCACTTCGGGAATCAGCCCTGGCACGGCCACGATCTCCCAGCGCGTGGCGCGGTACAGGCGCTCGTTGATTTCCTCGAAGCGCGGGATATGGTCCTTGATGCCCAGCGAGGGCAGGGCCGCTACGAAGGCCTCGCTGGCCAGGCCGGGCAGCAGGGCCGACTGGCGCTCGTACAGGCGCCGGTAGGTGTCGTGGTCGGCGGCGGTATAGGCCGCGAAGTTCTGCGGGCAGGTGTAGTCGGCGGCGGCGCGCGTGTAGTCGCCGCGCGGAGGGCGCGCGCTGGCGCCATAGACGACGGGTTCGGTGGCCATGGCCGGCTCCCGTTCAGTCTTTCCTGCCTTCGAGCACGCCGCGCCGGATCTGGTCGAGCTCGATGCTTTCGAACAGCGCCTTGAAGTTGCCGTTGCCAAAGCCATCGTCGCCCTTGCGCTGGATGAACTCGAAGAAGATCGGGCCCAGCTGGTTCTCGCTGAAGATCTGCAGCAGCAGCTTGTCGGCCACGCCATCGATGAGGATCTTGCGCTGGTGCAGCGCTTCCACCGGCTCGCCGTGGCCGGGGATGCGTTTTTCGACCAGCTCGTAGTAGGTGTCGGGCGTATCGAGCAGGCGCACGCCGCTGGCGCGCAACGCATCGACCGTGTCGTAGAGGTTGTCCGAGCCCATGGCGATGTGCTGGATGCCCTCGCCTTTGTACATGTCCAGGTATTCCTGGATCTGGCCGGCCTTTTCCTTGCCCTCTTCGTTGATGGGGATGCGGATCTTGCCGCAGGGACTGGTCATGGCCCGGCTCTTGACGCCCGTGACCTGGCCCTCGATGTCGAAGTATTTGATTTCTCGGAAGTTGAACACGCGCTCGTAGAAGTCGGCCCATTCGTTCATGCGGCCACGGTGCACGTTGTGCGTGAGGTGGTCGATGTAGGTGAGGCCGTGGCCAACGGGGTTCAGGGCCTCGTTGGCCGACACGCCGGGCAGGGGCTCGAAGTCCACGTCAAAGAAACCGATGTTGCCGATGTCGCCGGGCTGGGCGCCGTTCTTGCCGCGCCAGCGGTCCACCAGGTAGATCAGGCTGTCGCCCACGCCCTTGATGGCGGGGATGTTCAGCTCGCCCGGGCCGGCCACGCCCGCGTAGCCCCAGGCGCCCAGGCCCAGCGCGCGCTCGTAGGCGGCCTTGGTGTCGTGCACGCGAAAGGCAATGGCGCAGACGCTGGGGCCGTGCAGGCGGGCAAAGCGCTGGGCAAAGCTGTCGGGCTCGGCGTTGATGATGAAGTTGATCTCACCCTGGCGGTACAGCAGCACGTTCTTGTGGCGGTGGCGCGCCACCGGCTTGAAGCCCATGCCCTCGAACACCTTGCCCATGGCTTGCGGATCGGGCGCCGCGAATTCGATGAATTCGAACCCGTCCGTGCCCATGGGGTTCTCCCAGGCGGCGGTGTCCTGCGTGGCTTGTTGCGGCAATGCTGCGTTCATGTTGTCTCCGGCCAGAAATGTGGAATGCTGTGCACTGTAGGCGCGCAAGCCCTCATGTTTCTGGCGAATTGAAGACGCAGTGGCGTGCTGTTTGCAGGAATCATGCGCCAAATCAATATTTGACGAATGAAGGATGTTGATAATTTCGCGCCGTTTTTTGGAGCTATTCGCCGGCTTTGGCGACGTGCCGCAGCGGTGGGTTGCAGTCCGCGCAGGGCCGGGGCGTGCGCCGCCTCTTCGCCGCAATGGGCATTGCGGGTGTTCGTTCGTAGAATCCTGCGCAATGAACGATGCCAACGCACTCGACAAGCTGGACAGGGCCATCCTGCGCCGCCTGCAGGACAACGGGCGCGAAACCTACGACGTGATTGGCGAGCAGGTGGGCTTGTCGCCGAGTGCCGTGCTGCGGCGCGTGAAGCGCCTGGAGGACAGCGGCGTGATCGCCCGCTATGTGGCCCTGGTCCGGCCCGAGGCCGTGGGGCTGGGGCTCACGGCCTACCTCAATGTGCGCCTCGAAAAACACACCGAAAGCCACAAGCGCAACCCCATGGACCTGTTCCGCGCCAGCGTGCAGACCTGGCCCGAAGTGGTGGAGTGCGCGGCGCTCACCGGCGAGATGGATTACCTGCTGCGGGTGGTGGTGGCCGATATGGCGCACTACAGCCGTTTCATCATGGACACGCTGCTCAAACACCCCAGCGTGCAGGACTGCAAGACCAGCTTTGTGCTCGACCGGGTCAAGGCCACCACCGCCGTGCCGGTGTGAGTCCCGGGGCGCTCGGGGCGGGTTTTTTTGTAACAGTGGCTATCAATTCAATAGCTTATGGCGCATTGTCTGTGTTGGATATCACGGTTTTTGTCCTGATTGGATGCTTGTCTCTATTTTGTTGCAGCGCAGCAAAAGTGCTGGAATAAATGAGGGAAAACCCTTAAATTCCATACCATGATCGCAACCAAAGATTGGCTCAGGGCTTCGTGGGACGCCAGCAAAGAAATGCTGGCGCCCTTTGCCGGCCCTTCGCTGGATGATGCCCCCCCATCCACTCCGCTGATGGTGCCCATCCGTTCGCTGGGCCCGTCCTACCGCGAGCGCATCACGCAGCATCTGCTGCGGCTGGAGCCGCCCGACCGCTACCTGCGCTTTGGCTATGCCGCCACGGACGAGCAGATCCGCCGCTACACCGAGCGGCTCGATTTCGACCGTGACGAAATCTTTGGCATCTACAACCGCCGTCTGGAACTCATCGCCATGGCCCATCTGGCGTTTGCCGAGCACCCCGAGCACAAGCAATGTGCCGAGTTTGGCGTGTCGGTGCTCAAGCAGGCACGGGGCCGGGGGTTTGGCGCACGTCTGTTTGACCGCGCCATCATGCATGCCCGCAACGCGGGGGTGAGCATGGTGTTCATCCATGCGCTGACGGAAAACACCGCCATGCTCAAGATCGCTCGCAATGCGGGCGCCACGGTGCAGCGCGACGGCTCCGAATCCGAGGCCTACCTGCAGATTCCGCCCGCCAGCCTGGACACGCGCATGACCGAAATCGTCGAGCAGCAATTCGCCGAGATGGACTACCGCCTCAAGCGCCAGGCCAAGCAGTTCTGGGACTTCCTGGCCGGGGTGCAGGAAGTGCGCAAGGGCGTGCAGCACGGACGCCACCAGTCGGCCGAATAGGGCCGTTGCCCGCCTGCGGCGCGGGCGGTGTCATGACAATCCGCTATCCTAGGGGTCTGTTCAACTACCGCACGTCCTGCACTCCAAGACAGTGTCTGACCCGCACCCCCAGCGCTTGCCCGAAAAGGAAGACAAGCGCACTTTCCTGCAAAAGGTGGCCGAGTTCATCCATCCCGGACCGGACTCCACCGAAGAACTCATCGAGACGTTGGCCGAGGCCGAGGACAACGAAGTCATCGGCGCCGACTCCCGCGTGATGCTGGAGCGTGTCATCCGCATGGCCGACATGACGGCCGGCGACGTGATGGTGGCCGCCCCCCGCATGGACCTCGTCAACATCGATGCGCCCTTTGACGAGTTGCTGCGCCTGGTGATCAACACCGCGCACTCGCGTTTTCCGGTGTACCAGGGCGAGCGGGAAAACATCATCGGCATCCTCATGGCCAAGGACCTGCTCAAGCTGCAGCGGGCGCCCGAGCTGAACATCCGCGCCCTGCTGCGCCCGGCTGCCTTCGTGCCGGAAAGCAAGGGCCTGAACGACCTGCTGCGCGAGTTCCGCGGCAACCGCAACCACCTGGCCATCGTGATCGACGAGTTCGGCCGGGTGGCGGGCCTGATCACCATCGAAGACGTGCTGGAACAGATCGTGGGCGAGATCGAAGACGAGTTCGATATTCCCGAGGACGAGGGCGACATCTTCGGCCTTGCCGACCATACCTACCGCGTGAGCGGCGACACCCCCATCGAACGCGTGGCCGAAGCCTTTGGTATCACCCTGCAAGGCAGTGATCCCGAGGAAAGCTTTGACACCGTGGGCGGCCTGATCGCCCACGAAATGGGGCATGTGCCCAAGCGGGGCGAACACCTGCAGCTGTGCGGCCTGCACTTTGTGGTGCTGCACACCAAGGGCGGCGCCGTGCGCTGGTTCAAGGTGTCGCGCATCGACGAAGACAGTCCCCCCGGCTGATGGTCCGGCTGCAACGCCTGCCGGGTGCTGCGCTTGCGGGGCAGGCCTGCCTGGCCGCTGCGGCGGGCGTGGCGCAGGCCCTGTCCCTGGCCCTGCCGTGGAGCGGCGAGCCGCAATGGTGGTTGCAGATCCTGTCGCTGGCCGTGCTGGCGTGGCTGGTGCGGGCACCAGCGCCCTGGCGCCGTGCGGCGGGCCTGGGCTGGGTGTTTGCCACGGCCTGGATGGCGGCCACCTTCTGGTGGCTGTTCATTTCCATGCACCACTACGGTGGCCTGGCGGCGCCACTGGCGGTGGTGGCCGTGCTGGGGCTGGCGGGCTTTCTGGGTGCCTACTATGCGGCGGTTCTGGCGCTTTTTGCGCGTCTGGCACCAACCCATCGTGCGCTGGCAGCTATTGTTTTCGGAGCGATCTGGATGCTGGCGGAGCTGGCACGCGGCACGCTGTGGACGGGCTTTCCGTGGGGCGCCGGCGGCTATGCCCATGTGCAGGGGCCCCTGAGCGCGCTGGCACGTACCGTGGGCGTGTACGGCGTCGGTTGCGTGGCTGCGGTGCTGGCCATGCTGCTGGCGCAGGCGCGCCCCGGCGATCTCCTGCGCCTGCGTGCCTGGGCGCTGGTGGCGTTGGGTGCGCTGGTGCTGGTGGGCGCAGGCCTGCAGCGTCAATGCGCCATTGAGTTGTGCCACACACCGACGGCGCCGCAGTCCGCCCCGATCAGCCTGGCGCTGCTGCAGGGCAATATCCCGCAGGACGAAAAATTCCAGCCCGGCAGCGGCGTGCCGTTGGCCCTGCAGTGGTATGCCGATGCATTGCTCAATGCCAGGGCATCCCTCGTCGTGGCGCCCGAAACCGCCATTCCGCTCTTGCCGCAGCAACTCATGCCGGGCTATCTGGAGGGCTTGGCGACGCATTTTGACCAGGGAACGCAGGCGGCGCTGTTGGGGATTCCGCTGGGTGATCCGGAGCGGGGCTACACCAATTCGGTGCTGGGCCTGCAGACCACCCAGCCATCGCCGTACCAGTACGACAAGCACCACCTGGTGCCGTTCGGGGAGTTTATTCCGCCGTTTTTCCGGTGGTTCACGGCCATGATGAACATCCCGCTGGGCGACTTCAACCGGGGCGCCATCGGGCAGCCGTCCTTTGCCTGGGCGGGCCAGCGCATTGCCCCCAACATCTGCTACGAGGACTTGTTTGGCGAAGAGCTGGGCGCGCGTTTTGCCGATCCGGCCAGTGCACCCACGCTGTTTGTCAATTTCAGCAATATTGGCTGGTTCGGCAACACCGTCGCCATCGACCAGCATCTGCAGATCAGCCGCATGCGCGCGCTGGAGTTCGAGCGCCCCATGGTGCGCGCAACCAACACCGGGGCCACCGCCATCATTGATCACCGGGGCGTGGTCACCCATGCGCTGGCGCGCCACACCCGTGGCGTGCTGATCGGCGAGGTGCAAGGGCGCGGGCTCAACGCACAGCAGGGCTGGGGCATTACGCCGTATGCCTGGTGGGTGGCACGCTGGGGTCTGGCGCCTTTGTGGGTGGCGGGTGTCTTCGTGGTCGTCGGGGCGGCGTTCACGCGGCGTCGGCAACGCTAAACATACAGCACGGCACGCGGCCGTGCGGCATGGCAGGCATTGATTCAGGTCATGTCGCGGGGTGCTGTCGCGGTCGGCCAGCGGGTCAATCGGCAGGTCTGCGGGCGATCGGCCTGGATGTGCCTTGATAATGGAGCCCTGCAACCGGTAGCAGGGGTTGCGAACGGTGAATATTTGAAGCGGCACGGCCGCGGTTCTGGAGCACGACTGAAAATGGCAGATTCCTTTTCCTACGAACAACTGATTGCCTCGGGCGAGGGCCGGCTGTTCGGCGCTGACAGCGGGCGTCTGCCGCTGCCACCCATGCTGATGTTTGATCGCATCACCCACATCGACAGCGATGGCGGCGCGCACGGGCTGGGAAAAATCCGGGCCGAGCTCGATGTGCGTCCTGATCTGTGGTTTTTTGCCTGCCACTTCCAGGGCGACCCGGTCATGCCCGGTTGCCTGGGGCTCGACGCCATGTGGCAGCTCATCGGTTTTTACCTGACCTGGCTGCAGCTGCCAGGCCGTGGCCGTGCGCTGGGTGCGGGTGAGGTCAAGTTCACGGGCGAAGTGGGCCCTGACGTCAAGCTGGTGACCTACGAAATCGACATCAAGCGCGTCATCAAGCGCAAGCTCGTCATGGCGATTGGCGATGCCCGCCTGCTGGCCGATGGCAAGGAAATCTATGTGGCCAACGACCTGCGCGTGGGCCTGTTCAAGAAGGACGAAGCGGCAAAAGACGGAGCGCCGCAAGGAGAGGCAGCATGAAACGCGTGGTGATCACGGGCACGGGCATCGTCTCGTGCATTGGCAACGACATGGCCACCGTCACAGAGGCCCTGCGTGAAAGCCGCTCGGGCATTCGCGCCATGCCGCAGTTCGCCGAGCTGGGCATGCGCAGCCGCGTGGCAGGCGTTCCCCAGATCGACCTGGAAGCGCTGATCGACCGCAAGCAGCTGCGCTTCATGGGCGATGCAGCGGCCTATGCCCACATCTCGCTGGCCAACGCCATTGCCGAGTCGGGCCTCACGCCCGAGCAGGTGTCGCATCCGCGCACCGGCCTCATCATGGGCTCGGGCGGCGGTTCGCCCGCCAACCAGATCGAGGCGGCCGATATTTTGCGCAGCAAGGGCATCCGTCGCGTGGGGCCTTACCAGGTCACCCGCTGCATGAGCTCCACCGTGTCTGCCTGCCTGTCCACCAACTTCGGCATCAAGGGCATCAACTACTCCATCACCTCGGCCTGCAGCACCTCGGCGCATTGCATCGGCGCGGCCGCCCAGCAGATCGCCTGGGGCATGCAGGACGTGATGTTTGCCGGCGGTGGCGAAGAAGTCACCTGGGGCATGGGCCTGCTGTTTGACGCCATGGGCGCCATGTCCAGTGCCTACAACGACACGCCCGAGAAAGCCTCGCGCGCCTACGACGCCAACCGCGACGGCTTCGTGCTGTCGGGCGGTGGCGGTGCCGTGGTGCTGGAAAGCCTGGACCATGCCCTGGCGCGCGGCGCCACCATCCTGGGCGAAGTCATTGGTTTTGGCGCCACGTCCGATGGCGCCGACATGGTGGCCCCCTCGGGCGACGGTGCCATCGCCTGCATGCGCCAGGCCATTGCCGGCGTGAGCGAGCCCATCGACTACATCAACACCCACGGCACCTCCACGCCCGTGGGCGATGTGCCCGAGCTGCGTGCCATCCGCGAGGTGTTTGGAGACGCCATTCCACGCTTTTCGTCCACCAAGTCGCTCACCGGCCACTCGCTGGGCGCCACGGGTGTGCAGGAGGCGATCTACTGCCTGTTGATGCTGCAGCAGGGCTTCATCGCCGGCTCGGCCAACATCGAGACACTGGAGCCCGCCGCCGAGGGCATGCCCCTGGTGCGCGAGACGGTGGATGCGCCGATTCGCACCGCGCTGTCCAACAGCTTCGGTTTCGGTGGCACCAACGCCAGCCTGGTGCTGCGCCGCTGGGACGGCCAGTAAGACGCCCTGCGGGGGCAGGAATGCGGGCGCCAGGCCCATGAAAAAGAGAGCCTCGGGCTCTCTTTTTCATGCCCGTTGCCTCCACCGTTTCTCTGGGGCCTTCAGGGCACAGCCTGTGCTTGGGCTGCGGCACGGGCCGCCACGGCCTCGGCGCTCTCGCCCACCAGTTGCGCATAGAGCTGGGGGTCGGTTGCGGCTTCGCTGCCAAAGAACAGGAGGCGGCTGTCGGCCGTGAGGCCCAGCGCCTGGCGCGTCGCATCGCTCTGGCAGGCCGCCACGGCCGCCGCCACACCGGCCACGGCGGATTCGCCCGCGACGATCACCGGGTCGTTGCCGAGCGGGCGGGCCAGCAGGCGCATGGCCTCGACGGCAGCCTGGTCGTTGATCACGCAAAAACCGTCGGTGCCGTGTTCCAGGATCTCCCAGGCCAGGTGCGACACCTCGCCGCAGGCCAGGCCCGCCATCAGCGTGTCGAGGTCGCCGGTGATGGCGGTGAGCCGACCCGCCTTGGCGCTTTGCGCCAGGCAGTCGGCACGGTCGGGTTCCACCACCACGAACACCGGGCGCTCGCTGCCGTCCCGCTCCCAGAAATAGCCGCACACCGCCGCGGCCAGGCCGCCCACGCCGGCCTGCACAAAGAGGTGCGTGGGGCGCTGCGCGAGCTGTTGCGCGGCTTCCTGCACCATCAGCTGGTAGCCCTGCATCACGTCGCGCGGCACGTCCATGTAGCCGGGGTACGAAGTGTCGGAGATGACGAAGCGGCCATGCAGCCTGGCGTCGGCATCGGCCTGGCGCACGGCGTCGTCGTAGTTGCCGGGCGTGCGCACCACCTCGGCGCCATAGCGGGCGATGGCGGCCTTGCGGCCTTCGCTCACCGTGGCGTGGATGTAGATCACGCAGCGGCAGCCCAACAATTGCGCGCCCCAGGCCACGGACCGGCCATGGTTGCCGTCGGTGGCGCAGGTGACGGTGATGCCGGCGCACAGCGCGCGCAGTTCGGGTGTCCGCAGGTCCTGCGTGGAAAGCGGGCGGGCCAGGCGGGCGCCCAGCTCGCGGCACAGCAGGCGCGCCACCGCGTAGGCGCCGCCCAGGGCCTTGAAGCTGCCCAGGCCGAAGCGGCTGCCCTCGTCCTTGTAGTGCACGGCGGCCACGCCCAGGGCCTGCGCCAGCGCGGGCAGGCTGTGCAGCGGCGTGACTGCATAGCCCTGCCAGCTGGTCAGCTCGCGCTCGGCCTGCGCCAGTGCCGGTGCGTCCAGGATGGCGCTGCGGCGCTCGCCATACGGGGCCTGGCGGTCGGCTGCAGGGTTGGCCAGGCATTCAGCGGTGAGGGCGGGGGGTGGTGGCATGGGGGATCTTTCTGTCAAACCAAAGATAAGGCTCAGGGCATTTGGCATCGCCACGCGGCGCGGCCTTGAAGCGGCAGAGCCAGTGCAGCCCTCCCCATCAAACAGTCCAGCGCGCACGCCGGCGCCGCAATGCCCAGGAGGGCGCTGGAGACGTGTGCCGCATGCGCCATGGTGGTGCCATTCCAGAATTTACAGGGGTTGCAGGGCCGGCGGCGACGGTCGCGGCATATCGCTGTGCTGCACCTTAAAATCACCGTTTGCGCAGCGCGGACTGCCACTCTTTTTCATAGCCGCAGGCCCGGCCTGTGGCAAGCCAGAATCGATCCATGCTGACCTTCCAACAAATCATTCTCAAGCTGCAGACCTACTGGGACGCCCAGGGTTGCGCGCTGTTGCAACCTTATGACATGGAAGTGGGCGCCGGGACATCGCACACCGCTACGTTTTTGCGCGCCATCGGCCCCGAGCCCTGGAAGGCCGCCTACGTGCAGCCCAGCCGCCGCCCCAAGGACGGCCGCTACGGCGAGAATCCCAACCGCCTGCAGCACTACTACCAGTTCCAGGTGGTGCTGAAGCCCGCACCGGCCAACATCCTGGAGCTGTACCTGGGCTCGCTGGAAGCGCTCGGCTTCGATCTGAAGAAAAACGACATCCGCTTTGTCGAGGACGACTGGGAAAACCCCACGCTCGGCGCCTGGGGCCTGGGCTGGGAGGTCTGGCTCAACGGCATGGAGGTGACCCAGTTCACCTACTTCCAGCAGGTCGGCGGCATTGACTGCAAGCCCGCCACCGGCGAGATCACCTACGGCCTGGAACGCCTGGCCATGTACCTGCAGGGCGTGGACAACGTCTACAACCTGACCTGGACCGAAGGCGCCGACGGCAGCAAGCTGAGCTACGGCGACGTGTACAAGCAAAACGAGATCGAGCAGTCCACCTACAACTTCGAGCACAGCGACGCCGACTTCCTGTTCACCGCATTCAACGCGCACGAGAAGCAGGCCCAGCACCTCATGGAGCAGCAGCTGGCCCTGCCTGCCTACGAGCAGGTGCTCAAGGGCGCGCACAGCTTCAATCTGCTCGATGCGCGCGGCGCCATCAGCGTGACCGAGCGCGCCGCCTACATCGGCCGCATCCGCAACCTGGCCCGTGCCGTGGCCAAGAGCTATCTGGACAGCCGTGCGCGCCTGGGCTTCCCCATGGCGCCCAAGGAGTGGGCCGCCGAGGTGCTGGCCGACCTGGCCCGGGCCGAGCAGCAGCAACAGCACAAGAAGGCCGCCTGAAGGCGCAGCGCGGAGCACTGAAACCACCATGACCCACCCGAATCTTCTCGTCGAACTGTTTGTCGAAGAACTGCCCCCCAAGGCCCTGCAGAAACTGGGCGACGCCTTTGCCGGCGTGCTGCTGGAGCAGCTCCAGGCCCAGGGCCTGGCGGCTGCCGGCTCGCGCCTGACCGCCTATGCCTCGCCGCGCCGTCTGGCCGCGCACATCACCGAAGTGGCCGCCAGCGCGGCCGACAAGGCCGTGTCGCAAAAGCTCATGCCCGTGGCCGTGGGGCTGGGCGCCGACGGCCAGGCCACACCGGCGCTGCTCAAGAAACTGGCTGCGCTGGGCGCCGATGCGTCTGCCGTGGCAAGCCTGGAGCGTGTGCACGACGGCAAGGCCGACGTGCTGTTCTACAACAGCACCGCCAAGGGCGCGACGCTGGCCGAAGGCCTGCAAAAGGCGCTGGACGAGGCCATTGCCAGGCTGCCCATCCCCAAGGTGATGCGCTACCAGCTGCAGGACGGCTGGAGCAGCGTGCACTTCGTGCGCCCCGCGCACGGCCTGGTGGCGCTGCACGGCACCGAGGTGCTGCTGTCGGTGCAGGCGCTGGGCCTGGCCGCGGGCAACGCCACGCACGGCCATCGCTTCGAGGCTGCGGTGGACCCGGTGGTCATCACCAGCGCCGACAGCTATGCCCAGCAGCTGGCCAGCCAGGGCGCCGTGATCGCCAGCTTTGCCGAACGCAGGGCCGAGATCGCCCGCCAGCTTGCCGCCGCCGCCGCGAAGGTAGGCAACGGCGCGCGCCCGATTGACGACGACGCGCTGCTCGACGAAGTCACTGCGCTGGTCGAGCGGCCCAACGTACTCACCTGCTCGTTCGAGAAAGAGTTTCTCGACGTGCCGCAGGAATGCCTCATCCTCACGATGAAGGCCAACCAGAAGTACTTTCCGCTGCTCGACGCCGCTGGCAAGCTCACCCACCAGTTTCTGGTGGTCAGCAACATCACGCCCGCCGATGCCAGCCTGGTCATCGGCGGCAACGAGCGCGTGGTGCGCCCGCGCCTGGCCGATGCCAAGTTCTTCTTCGACCAGGACCGCAAGAAAACCCTGGCTTCGCGCGTGGAAGGCCTGGGCAAGGTGGTTTACCACAACAAGCTGGGCACGCAGGGCGAGCGCGTGGAACGCGTGCGCTCCATCGCCAAGGCCATCGCAACGCAGCTGGGCGACGCCGCCCTGGTCGCCGATGCCGACCAGGCCGCGCTGCTGGCCAAGACCGACCTCGTGACCGACATGGTCGGCGAGTTCCCCGAGCTGCAGGGCACCATGGGCCGCTACTACGCGCTCAATGACGGCCTGGGCGAAACCATTGCCGACGCCATCGAAGACCACTACAAGCCCCGCTTTGCCGGCGATGCGCTGCCGCGCAACACCGCGGGCGTGGTGGTGGCCCTGGCCGACAAGCTCGAAACACTGGTCGGCATGTTCGGCATCGGCAACCTGCCCACGGGCGACCGCGACCCGTTCGCGCTGCGCCGCCACGCGCTGGGCGTGCTCCGCATGCTGGTCGAAAAGGACCTGCCGCTCGACCTGCACGCCCTGCTGGCCAGCGCCGTGCCTGCCTTTGGCGACAAGATCACCGATGCCTCGGCCGCGCTGGCCGACTTCATCTACGACCGCCTTGCCGGCAGCCTGCGCGAGCAGGGCTACAGCGCGCAGGAGGTCGATGCCGTGCTGGCCCTGCGCCCGCAGCGCCTGGCGCAGGTGCCCCAGTTCCTGGCCGCCGTGCGCGCCTTTGCCGCGCTGCCCGAAAGCCCGGCCCTGGCCGCGGCCAACAAGCGCGTGGGCAACATCCTCAAGAAGGCCGAGCTCGAAAGCCCGGTGGACGCCCACGTCAACCCCGCCCTGCTGCAGGAGCAGGCCGAGCAGGACCTGTTCGCCGCCCTGCAGCGCTTTGTGCCCGAAGCCAATGCGCGGTTCGCAGCCGGCGACTACACCGCCAGCCTGCAGACCCTGGCCGTGCTGCGTGCGCCGGTGGATGCCTTCTTTGACGATGTGATGGTCAACGCCGAGCAGCTCGACCTGCGCCTCAATCGCCAGGGCCTGCTCAAGACGCTGCACGAAGCCATGAACCGCGTGGCCGATCTGTCGCGCCTGGCCGTGTGAGCCTGGTGCTGATAGGCTGGCGGCTCTCACAAGGGAAACCCACCCCATGAAACTCGTCATCCTCGACCGCGACGGCACGCTCAACCCGCAGGGCGATGATTTCATCACCTCGCCGGATGAGTGGAGCGCCCAGCCGGGCGCGCTGGAGGCCGTGGCCCGGCTCAACCATGGCGGCTGGCGGGTGGTGGTGGCCACCAACCAACCCGGGCTGGGCCGGGGCTTGTTCGACGTGGTGTCGCTCAACGCCATCCACGCCAAGATGCTGCGGCAGGTGGCTGCGGTGGGCGGGCGCATCGACGCGGTGTTTTACTGCCCGCACGCGCCCGATGAGGCCTGCCATTGCCGCGCGCCGGCGCCCGGTTTGCTCGAACAGATCTGCGATCGCTATGGCGTGGAGCCTTTCGATGTGCAGGTGGTGGGCAGTTGCGCGGAGCATCTGCAGGCGGGGGCCGCGCTGGGTGCGCAGGTGCATCTGGTGTGCACGGGCCGGTCGGCCCATTGGCAGCCCGGACAGGCCTTGCCCATCGACTTTCCCGCCACGACGCAGGTGCATGCCAGCCTGGGGGCGTTTGCCGAACAACTGCTGCCTGCGGCGCCTGCGCCGTCCCCAACACCTGCGCCGCCCCTGGCGGCTTGATCCTGCTCATTTGATCGCTTGCAGCGCCTGTCTGGCAAGCGCCATCTTCCGAAAACACTTGCAAAACATATGGCCCTGATCCGTTCCATCCTCCACATGCTCTGGATGGGCATCACCGTGGTGCCCTACACGCTGGCCATCCTGCTGGTGCGCATGCTGGGCGCCAGCAGCCGCACGCGTTACCGCATCGCGCGGGCCTGGCTCAAGCTCAGTGTGGATTCGGCGCGCGTGATCATGGGCATCCGCACCCGCATCACCGGCATGGAGCACCTGCCCGCCGCGGAAAACCAGGGCGTGGTGCTGCTGGTCAAGCACCAGTCCACCTATGAGACCTTCCTCATGCCGGCCATCATGCCGCGCCCGCTGGCCTATGTGTTCAAGAAGGAGCTGCTGCGCGTGCCCTTCTTCGGCTGGTCCATCGGCAGCCTGGACATGATCCACATCGACCGTGGCCAGAGCGCGCGCGCCTTCGTCAAGGTGGTGCAGCAGGGCCGGGCGCTGCTGGCCCAGGGCACCTGGGTCATCATGTTTCCCGAGGGCACCCGGATAGAACGGGGGCAGGCGGGGCAGTACAAGAGCGGCGGCACGCGGCTGGCCATTGATACCGGGGTGCCCGTGGTGCCCGTGGCCGTCACCTCGGCCCGGGTCTGGCCGCGCAAGGCCTTCATCAAGCGCCCCGGGGTGGTGGATGTGTCGATCGGCCAGCCCATCCCCAGCGTGGGCCGCAAGCCCGACGAGCTGATGCAGGAGGTCGAGGCCTGGATCGAATCCGAAATGCGCCGCCTCGACCCGGAGGCTTACCCCGAGGCCGTTTCTTCCAATCCGTGAGGGCGCCATGATGCAGCGGCTGGTGCAGCTGGCGCTCGATCTGTTCGACCCTCCTGGTGCGGATCGCCAGGCGGATGAGGCGCCTGTGGTGCCAGAGCCTCCCGCGCAAGAAATCAAGCCAAGAAGGCCATTAGCGCCGGTGGGTGCTGCGCCAGATGCGCCTGAGAGCGTAGCGATTGATCCGTGCCCGGTGCCTCCTGACGCAGCGGCCCTGCCGTCGCTGCTGTCCCCCGCCGAGTTCCGCCACCCACGGGCCAACCGCGAGGTGCTGCTGGGCGATGCCGTGGTGGCCTATGCGCTGCAGCGCGTGCGCCGGCGCAGCATCGGCTTCACGGTGGGGGCCGATGGCCTGGCCGTGCGGGCGCCCACCTGGGTCACCCTGCCGGCCGTGGATGCGGCGCTGCGCGAAAAATCGGGCTGGATCCTGCGCAAGCTCGATGAAGCCCGCGCGCGCCAGCAGCGCAGCGAGGGGGGGCGCATCGTCTGGGCCCACGGAGCGCAGCTGCCCTATCTGGGCGAACCCCTCACCGTGGTGCTGGACCCCACCCACGGCTTCACCGGCAAGGGCGGCGCCCTGCACGCCGGCAGTGAAGGCGCCGGGGGGGCGCACCTGCGCATCGGCCTGTCCCACAGCGCCAGCCCGGCGCAGATCCGCGATGCCGTGCAGGCCTGGCTGATGCGCGATGCGCGCCGCCATTTCACCGACCGGCTCGACCACTTTGCGCCGCTGCTCGGTGTGCGCTGGACCAGCCTGCGCCTGTCGAGCGCCCAGACCCGCTGGGGCAGCGCCAAGGCCGATGGCTCCATCCGCCTGAACTGGCGCCTGCTGCACTACCGCCCGGCCATCATCGACTATGTGGTGGCGCACGAGCTGGCCCACCTGCGCGTGATGGATCACAGCCCACGCTTCTGGGGCACCGTGGCCACGGTGGTGCCCGACTACCCGGTGCTGCGCCACGCCCTGCGCGAACAGCCGGCACCGCTGTGGGAATAAGGGCAACGCTGAACAAGTCCCTCGCGTGCCGCGCATCCCTGTTTTGGGCGGTCTGCGGCGCTGCAAATGCTCGCAATAGCGATGGCTATTGCTGTGCTTTGCGCCTTGCAGCCCATCCCAAACCAGGGCGCGCGCCATCGCGGGGACTTATTCAGCGTCGCCCAAGCGCGCAGAGGCACTCTGGCCGCGTTTGAAAGCCAGGGCGGCTGGCGGCAAAATGACAGTTCGTTCCGCATGGATCTCACCGTCAGGATGCCCACCATGATTCCCCTGCAGCTGTTCGACCCTGCTTCCAGCACCTACACCTACATCCTGCACGACCCCGCCACCCGCGATGCCCTCATCATCGACCCGGTGGACGAGCAGCTCGACCGCGACCTGGCAGTGCTGCAGGCGCACCACCTCACGCTGCGCTGGGCCGTGGAAACCCATGCGCACGCCGACCACATCACCAGCGCCGGCCGCCTGGCCGAGCACACCGGGGCGCACACGGCGGTGCCCGCGGGCTGCGGCATCGGCACGGCAGCGGTGCAGCTGCTCGACGGCGAGACGCTGGCCTTCGGTGGCGAAACCCTGAGCGCGCTGCACACCCCCGGCCACACGGCGGGCGGCATGTCGTACCGGTGGCGCAACCATGTCTTTACTGGCGACACCTTGCTCATCAACGGCTGCGGCCGCACGGATTTCCAGTCGGGCAGCGCGGCCGACCTGTACCAAAGCATCACCGGCGTGCTGTTTGCGTTGCCGCCGGAAACCACTGTCTGGCCCGGCCACGATTACCACGGGCGCAGCCACTCCACCATCGCCGCCGAAAAGGCCGGCAATGCCCGCGTGGCCGGCCGCAGCCAGGCCGAGTTTGTGGCGCTGATGGAGTCGCTGCACCTGCCGCGCCCGCGCCGCATCGACGAAGCCGTGCCCGCCAACCTGCATTCGGGCCTGCGGCACGACGCCGATGGCGCCACCCTGCAGGCACCGCGCACGGCCGAGGGCTATGCGGGCGATGTGTCAGCCCAGCTGGCCTGGCAATGGGTGCAGAGCGGGCAGGCCGTGCTGATCGATGTGCGCAGCGATGCCGAGCGCGAATGGGTGGGGCAGGTGCCCGGCGCCATTGCCGTGGCCTGGAAGCAATGGCCCGGCATGGCGATGAATGCCGATTTCGACGCCCAGCTGCGCGCCGCCGTGCCCGAGGGCGGCCGCGCCGTGCTGCTGTGCCGCAGCGGCGTGCGCTCGGTGGCTGCCGCGCGGCGCGCCACCGAGCTGGGCATCACCGCCTACAACATCCTCGAAGGCTTCGAGGGCGACCCCGATGGCCATGCGCAGCGCGGCAAGAGGGGCGGCTGGCGTTTTCAGGGCCTGCCGTGGAAGCAGGGTTGAGGTGGCCAAAAAAATAGCCGCCAGCGCTTGCATGTGAAGCGCTGCCAGCTGATTTCTCAAATTCGGCTTGCTCCCGCGCCGCATCCATCGGCAGCGCTTGAGCTACCACTGCCCACACCAGTGCACCAGTGCACCCGTGGAACCGGCTTTGCCGGGCCACCGGGTGCGTCCCCCTCGGGGGAAGGCGCCGCAGGCGACTCAGGGGGCTACTTGACTGCCGGAATGCGCAGCTTCTGCCCGGGGTAGATCTTGTCGGGGTGCGTCAGCATGGGCTTGTTGGCCTCGAAGATCTGGGGGTACTTGCCGGCATCGCCGTAAAACTTCTTGGCGATGGCCGAGAGCGTGTCGCCGCGCACCACGTCGTGGTACTGGCCTTCGGGCTCGGGGTTGGTGACGTCCATCTGGTTGTCCACGCTGGTCACGTTGGCCACGTTGCCGCAGCACAGGGTGATCTTTTCCTTGACCGATTGCGTGGGTGCCGTGCCTTTCACGGTGACCTTGCCCTGCGTTCCATCAAAGGCCACCTGCACGTTGCTGGCGCCCAGGTTCTGGGATGCGATGTAGGTCTCGATGGCCTTGGCGGCATTGGCGTTGAGTTCGTCCGTGGCGGCCGGGCTGCCCGGTGCCGCCTGCGCGTCCTTGCCGCCAAAAAGTTTCTCGCCGGCTTCCTTGATGAAACTGAATAAACCCATGTCGATTCTCCTGTGGTTGCAGAGTGGGGGGAGGGGCCACTGTATCCCCGCGACTGCCGTGCGGCATGTCGGACAAATGCCCGATCTCGCGCGCAGTGCCTGCGCAGTGCGGCACCTGCCGTGGTGCCCAAAGGGGCGGGTGAAAAACTCTGGATAATCCGCCGCATGACATTCTTGGCCATCGACGTCGGCAACACGCGTCTCAAATGGGCGCTGTACGACGCCCACCGTCCGGGTGCTGCCTTGCTGGCGCATGGCGCCGAATTCCTCGACCATATCGACCGCCTGGCAGAAGGCTCGTGGGCGCAGCTGCCCGCACCGGCCAAAATGCTGGGCTGCGTGGTGGCGGGCGACGCCGTCAAGCGCCGCGTGCAGGACCAGATGGAGCTGTGGGATGTGGCGGCGCAATGGGTGGTGTCGTCGGCGCAAGAGGCGGGCGTCACCAATGGCTACGACTACCCCTCGCGCCTGGGCTCGGACCGCTGGGTGGCCATGATCGGGGCGCGCCACCATGTGCTCGCGCAAGGCCCGGCGCGCCCCCTCGTGGTGGTGATGGTGGGCACGGCGGTCACCGTGGAATGCATCGACACCGAAGGGCGTTTTCTGGGCGGCCTGATCCTGCCGGGCCACGGCATCATGCTGCGCGCCCTGGAGGCCGGCACCGCCGGGCTGCATGTGCCCACGGGCGACGTGCGCCTTTTCCCTACCAACACCAGCGATGCACTGACCAGCGGCGGCACCTATGCCATTGCCGGGGCGGTCGAGCGCATGGTGCAGCATGTCATGGCCCACTGCGGCGCCGAACCCGCCTGTGTGATGACCGGCGGTGCGGGCTGGAAGATGGCGCCCAGCATGACGCGGCCGTTCGAACTGGTGGACAACCTGATCTTTGACGGCCTGCTGGAGATCGCCGCGCGGCGTTTCGGCTGACCTTGGGCGCAGCCGTGAGGCCGCAAGGTCAGTTTTCCTGCAGCTCAATGCGCGCCATTTCCACGTCCAGGCGCTCTCTGGCATCCAGGGGCTCGGTGGCTGCCGCCTTTTCATAGAGCTGCGTGGCTTCCTGCATTCTGGGGTCGCCTTCCAGCATCACCAGCGCATTGGCATATTCGATCATGCCGATGGCGGAGCCGGGGTGGATCCGCAAGGCTTGCTGAAACAGCTGCAGGCCCACGTCCTTCCTGGCGCCATAGGTCATGCCGCCAATCAGCGGGCCCACCTTGTCGATCACCTCTGCATGGAATGTGCCCAGCGCAATGTGGGCATCGGCATGCCGGGGTGCCAGTGCAATCGCCTTCTCCAGCGCATGCTTGACCCTGCCGCCCAGCCCTTGCGCCAGCGCCTTGGCCACGCTGATGCCCTGGCTGTAGCGGCCCAGGGCGTAGGCCTGCCAGTACCAGGCATTGGCGTTTTCGGGCTCCTGTGCCGCCTGGGCCTCGGCGCGCCCGGCGACCTGCATGAACAGATCGAGGCGGGCTTTTTCCCCGGGCTCCAGGTAGTTGGCATACACCGCGGTGGCCTTGTTGGCGACCGTGATGCCAGCCCCGCCGGCACGCAGGCCCGCCGCCGCGGCCTGCTCGAATTCGCCGTTGTGATAAAGCGCCCAGGCCTGCAGCACGGCGGCATCCTGGGGGCAGGGCTCGGCATCGTCGCAGTGCAGGCGGCTCCACTGCGCTTTGACGCTGGCCGCATCCAGGCGGTAGCCACCAGCATGGGGGAAAGGGGTCCATGGGGCCATGGTGTGTCTCCTCGGGTTGGGGATGGTGTGCGGTGGTCAGCCGGTGGCCGGTGCGTAGGCGCCCACGATCTGCTGCAGATGCGCCCGCTGCGCACTCTCCAGATAGGGCAGGAGCAGGTTCAGCACATGGTGCGCACCCCGCAGCAACGCTGCCTGTGCGCTCTCGGGCTCCAGCGCGCGGCGCGGATCCTGCACGTATTCGAAGCTCAGCCAGTAGGTCAGCACCACCACCATGCTGGTGGCGGTGGCCTGCCGATCGCTGGCATCGATGCGCAAGGCGTCTGCGCGGCCCATGCCATCGAGCATGGCCCGCACCGCGCGGGTCTTTTCTTTCAGGATGGCCTGGAAATGCGTTTCCAGCCGGCGGTTCTTGGACAGCAGGTCGTTCAGGTCGCGGTACAGAAAGCGGTATTGCCAGATGATTTCAAACAACGTGTGCATGAAGAACCAGGCGTCTTCCACATTGCGCACGTTGTCGCTGGCACCCAGCAGGTCGTTCAGCGACTGTTCATACCGGTCAAACAGCGCGTTGATGAGCGCGTCCTTGGCCGGGTAGTGGTAATAAAGGTTGCCGGGGCTGATGCGCAGCTCGGCCGAGATGAGGGTGGTGGACACGTTGGGCTCGCCAAACCGGTTGAACAGCTCCAGGGCCACCTCCAGGATGCGTTCGGCGGTGCGGCGCGGCGCTTTCTTCACCATGGATGCGTGCCCCTTCGTGTCGTTGTTTGTGCCGTGGTTGCTTGCTTTCGCAGGCCTACTCTACCCCAGTCGTTTTGCTGCAATGCAGCACGAAGACGCAGTACCGGTGCGGCTTGCAAAGGCATCCGCATCGTTGGCCTGGCCTGGCCTGGCGTGCCGTGGCACGGGCAGCGCAAAAAAGAAGCGACCGCATGCGGGGCATGCCGGTCGCTTTCATGGCCGGGGCAAGGCTCAGGAGGCGGCGGGGGTGTCGTCGGCAGCCGTCGTGGCCTTGGGCGCCGCCGCTGCGGGGGATTTTGCCGGGGCCTTCCTGGCCGGCGCGGCTTTCAGGGCGGGCCTGGCCGCTGCCTTGCGCGCAGCGGTCTTGGTGGGCGCGGGCTTGGCGGCCCTGGCTGGCGCCTTGGCCGCGGTCGTCGCGGCGGCGGCCTTGCCTGCAGCCTGGGTCAGTGCCTCGATGCGTGCATGCAGGGCCTCGATATCACGGGCCGAGGGCACGCCCAGTTTGGAAAGGGCCTTGGCCACACGCTCTTCAAAGAGGTTCTCCAGCTTGTCCCACTGGCCCTGGGCCTTGGAGCCGATGTCGCTGGCCATGGTGGTCATGCGGCTGGTGGCTTCGGTGATCTTTTCCTCGGCCACGGCCTGCGTCTTGCGCTGGATGGTCAGGCCCTCCTTGACCAGGGCCTCAAACACCTTGCCGCCTTCTTCCTGCGCCTTCGAAAAAGCGCCCAGGCCCGCCAGCCAGATCTGCTGCGCCGAATCCTTGACGGTGCTGGACAGCTGGGCATCGCTCTGCTTCTTGTTGCCGCTGGTCTTCTGCATCTTCTTGGCCATGGAACCTCCAATAAGGGGAAAGAATAAAGTGTAGAGGATGGCGGCACGGACAGCGTCCCCCCCTGTGCAGCACCTGGTTACGTGACAATCCGAAGCGGGTGAGATAATTTTTGGCTTTGCCAGCAGGCAGTATCTTTGGGGCACATCATGATTCTCGTTACCGGCGCCGCCGGCTTCATCGGCGCCAATTTCGTTCTCGACTGGCTGGCGCAATCGCAGGAACCCGTCGTCAACCTCGACAAACTGACCTACGCCGGCAACCTCGAAACCCTGGCCTCGGTGCAAGACGATGAGCGGCACACTTTTGTACAGGGCGACATCGGCGACAGCGCCCTGGTGGCCCGCCTGCTGGCCGAGCACCAGCCGCGCGCCGTCATCAACTTTGCCGCCGAAAGCCATGTGGACCGCTCCATCCACAGCCCCGAAGACTTCATCCAGACCAATGTGGTCGGCACCTTCCGCCTGCTCGAAGCGGTGCGCGCCTACTGGAGCAGTTTGCCCGCCGAAGGCAAAGCGGCCTTTCGCCTGCTGCATGTCTCCACCGACGAGGTCTATGGCTCGCTGGCTGCGGGCGACGCGGCATTTACCGAGCAGCACCGCTACGAGCCCAACAGCCCGTACTCGGCCAGCAAGGCCGCCAGCGACCACCTGGTGCGCGCCTACCACCACACCTACGGCCTGCCGGTGCTCACCACCAACTGCAGCAACAACTACGGCCCCTACCACTTCCCCGAAAAACTCATCCCGCTGATGATCGTCAACGCCCTGGCCGGCAAGCCACTGCCGGTGTACGGCGATGGCATGCAGGTGCGCGACTGGCTCTACGTCAAAGACCACTGCAGCGCCATCCGCCGCGTGCTGGACGCAGGCAAGCTGGGAGAGGTCTACAACATCGGCGGCTGGAACGAAAAGCCCAACATCGAGATTGTCCAGACCGTGTGCGCCTTGCTCGACGAATTGCGCCCCAAGGCGGACGGCAGCAGCTACAGCACGCAAATCAGCTACGTCAAAGACCGGCCCGGCCACGACCGGCGCTACGCCATCGACGCCAGCAAGATCGAGCGCGAGCTGGGTTGGAAGCCTGCCGAAACCTTTGACACCGGCATCCGCAAGACCGTGCAGTGGTATCTGGCCCACCCCGAGTGGGTGGCCAACGTGCAAAGCGGCGCCTACCGCGACTGGCTGCAAACCCAATACGCGGGCACGGTTGCGGCATGAAAATCCTTCTGCTCGGCAAAAACGGCCAGGTTGGCTGGGAACTGCAGCGCAGCCTGGCCCCGCTGGGCGAATTGGTCGCGCTCGACCGCCACAGCACGGACTTTTGCGGCGACCTCTCCAACCTGCAAGGTTTGGCTGAAACGGTGCGCGCGGTCCGCCCCGACGTCATCGTCAACGCCGCCGCCCACACTGCCGTGGACAAAGCCGAAAGCGAGCCCGACCTGGCCCGCACCCTCAACGCCACCGCCCCTGGCGTGCTGGCGCAAGAGGCGCACCAACTGGGCGCCTGGCTGGTGCACTACTCCACCGACTATGTGTTTGACGGCAGCGGCAGCCAGCCCTGGAAAGAAACCGACGCACCAGCACCGCTCAACATCTATGGCCAGACCAAGCTGGAAGGCGAGCAACTGATTGCCAAGCACTGCCCCAAGCACCTGATCTTCAGGACCAGCTGGGTCTATGCCGCACGCGGCGGCAATTTCGCCAAGACCATGCTGCGCCTGGCGCAGGAGCGCGAGCGGCTGACCGTGATCGACGACCAATGGGGGGCCCCCACGGGCGCCGAGTTGCTGGCTGATGTCACGGCACATGCTATCCGGCAGGTGATGCACGGCGACGCCCGCTCCGGCAAGGATGCCGGCATCTACCACCTGGTGGCCAGCGGTGAAACCACCTGGCATGCCTATGCCAATCACGTCATAGCCCAGGCGCAGAAACGACAGCCTGCTATCGCAATAAAAGCAAAAGAGGTCGCCCCGGTTCCCACCAGTGCCTTCCCGACGCCGGCGGCGCGTCCGCACAACTCGCGGCTGAACACCTCGAAGCTGCAGACGGTGTTCGGGCTCACCCTGCCACCTTGGCAGCAAGGCGTCGACCGCATGCTGGCCGAAATTCTCTGAACACAACAAAGCACCACATGACTTCACGCAAGGGCATCATCCTCGCCGGCGGCTCCGGCACCCGGCTGCACCCGGCCACCCTGGCCATCAGCAAGCAGCTGCTGCCGGTGTACGACAAGCCCATGATCTACTACCCGCTCAGCACCCTCATGCTGGCCGGCATCCGCGACGTGCTCATCATCAGCACACCGCAAGACACCCCGCGCTTTGAGCAGCTGCTGGGCGACGGCAGCCAGTGGGGCATGAACCTGCAATACGCCGTGCAGCCCAGCCCCGACGGCCTGGCGCAGGCCTTCATCATTGGCGACAAGTTTGTCGGCAACCACCCCAGTGCGCTGGTGCTGGGCGACAACATCTTCCACGGCCACGACTTCGTGCAACTGCTGACCGATGCCGATGCACAAACCAGTGGCGCCACCGTGTTTGCCTACCATGTGCAAGACCCCGAACGCTATGGCGTCGTGGCCTTTGACGCCAACGGCAAGGCCAGCAGCATCGAAGAAAAGCCCAAGACGCCCCAGAGCAACTACGCCGTCACCGGCCTGTACTTCTACGACAACCAGGTGGTGGACATCGCCAAGGCCGTCAAGCCCAGTGCGCGCGGCGAGCTGGAAATCACCGCCGTCAACCAGGCCTACCTGGACAAAGACCAGCTCAGCGTGCAAATCATGCAGCGCGGCTACGCCTGGCTGGACACCGGCACACACGAAAGCCTGCTCGAAGCCAGCCAGTTCATCGCCACGCTGGAGCACCGCCAGGGCCTGAAGATCGCTTGCCCCGAAGAGATCGCCTGGCGCAACGGCTTCATCAGCGCCGAGCAGTTTGAAAAACTGGCCCAGCCCCTGCTGAAGAACGGCTATGGGCAATACATGCAGCGCCTGCTGAAAGAAAAGAACAAAGCATGAAAGTCACCCCGACCGCCATCCCCGACGTGCTGGTCATCGAACCCAAGGTGTTTGGCGACGCGCGCGGCTTCTTCTATGAAAGCTTCAACCAGAAAGCCTTCAATGAGGCCACCGGCACCAACCACCAGTTCGTTCAGGACAACCACAGCCGCAGCGCCAAGGGCGTGCTGCGCGGGTTGCATTACCAAATCCAGCAGCCCCAGGGCAAACTGGTGCGCGTGGTGCGCGGAGCGGTGTTTGACGTGGCGGTGGATATTCGCAAGAGTTCACCCACATTTGGCAAGTGGGTAGGGATTGAACTGACCGAAGACAACCACAAGCAGTTTTGGGTGCCTCCGGGGTTTGCGCATGGTTTTTTAGTGATCAGCGACTCGGCGGATTTTTTGTATAAAACCACTGACTATTACGCGCCTGAGCATGAACGCTGCATTGCATGGAATGATCTGAATATTAATATTCAGTGGCCTCTTGTGAAAAATGGAATATCCGCGCCGAAGATGTCTGAAAAAGATAGCAATGGTAGTTCACTTGCTAGAATTTTTGATTGAATAATGTCTTTAAAAAGAAATGCGCTGTGGAATCTTGTTGGTTCCGGATCGCCAATGTTGGTTGGTGTAATCACGATACCCTATCTAATATCCTCTTTGGGGGTGGAAGCATTTGGGGTGCTGACCCTTGTTTGGGCATTAATAGGGTATTTTAGTTTATTTGATTTTGGTCTTGGCCGTGCGCTTACGCAGCAGATAGCAACAAAGCAATCGCTAGGTTTGATAAGTGATATTCCTAGAGTTATCAAGACGGGACTTGTCTTTACTGCTCTAACAGGGCTTCTTGGCGGGGGCGTATTATTTGGATTGGCTCCGAAACTTAGTCAATCTTGGTTAAATGTAAGTGCTGATTTGCAAAATGATACGCTAAATTCTTTGCTGATTGCTGCCTTCGGTATACCTTTTACTACTTTGACAACAGGGCTCCGGGGGGTGCTGGAGGGTTTTGAGGATTTTAAAATAGTAAATATTTTAAGGATAATTCTAGGAGTCGCAAATTTTGGACTTCCAGTACTGGCTATTTTACTTTTTGGCCAATCGCTTGAATATGCTGTAGCTAGTTTGATAATCGCAAGATTATTGGTTTTTATGTTTCATTTGGTGCTTGTAAATAAAAAAATAGGCGATAAATGGATGCGAATTAGATTGTCAGTTGGTGACTTTAAGGGTGTTGCGGGTTTTGGTTTCTGGATGACGGTTTCCAATGTAATTAGCCCTCTTATGGTGACGGCTGATCGATTTTTTATTTCTGCGGTAGTCGGCGCTGTCTCTGTTGCATATTATACCGTTCCTTTTGAGGTGTTGGTTAGAATATTAATAATACCAGGGGCATTGACTGTTGCATTATTTCCGAAAATAACGGCGCTGATTAATATTGACGCTGCTGCGGCGAAATATTTATATTTGAAATCGTTGAGAATTGTTGCTGTAGTTCTCGCTCCTATCGTGTTGATCACGATTGCTTGTTCTCATTTTGGTTTGTCGATTTGGATAGGTGAGGATTTTGCTGATAAATCATGGCTAGTGATGGCGATATTGGTGTTTGGTATTGGTTTTAATGGTATGGCGCAGGTTCCGTATGCTGCAATACAGGCGGCAGGTAATGTTAGAATAACTGCCTTAATACATGTGTTTGAATTAATTTTTTATATACCATTGTTATTTGCTTCTTTGAAGATGTTTGGAATCAACGGCGCAGCATGTGCTTGGGTGATTCGCGTCCTTGTTGATTTTTTGATACTGCAGCATTTTGCCGGAAATATATTCAAAAAACCTATATATGAACACGCAGCGTAGAATTGCTATTGGTTTTGTTGTTTATAAACCTGGGGGTAGTTTCCTCGAACGATTGAAGAGTGCTGCTGCCAATGGATTTCAAGCCTATGTTTTTGATAATTCACCCGATGAATCAAGAATTGCAGAGTATTGCTTGAATAATAAATGCGTAAAGTATTTGACGGTGGGTAAAAATGTGGGGTTGGGTTATGGTTTGGCCGCAATTTGCGCACAGGCGTATTATGAAGATAATTTGGCGTTAATATTTTTTGATCAAGATACTGTATTCAGCTTGGAGACGCTTGATTTTATTAATAATTATCATGCAAATCACAGAGATTTGGAAAATGCATACAGCGTGATTGCATTTTTTTCTGCTGAAAATAAAAGCATAAAAAGTTTTCAAGATGTCAGTGTGGTAATCAATAGCGGCAGCTTATTTTTCTTGAGGAGTTTAAAGGAAATCGGTTGGCATAATCACAAATATTTCGTGGATGGTGTCGATTATGAATTTTGTTTGAGATCAAAAAATAACGGATTTAAAATTGGCAGATTTGCAGGTGTTCCTGGATTTGATCATTCCGTTGAGCAGGCCGATAAGAAGTACAAAATTTTTAAAAAAACTTATGCTTTTAGAGCGTACCCAATAGTCCGTATCATGGATACGTTAAAAGCAAATTGCAAGTTGATATTATTGTCTCTATTTACCTTGAATTTTAAATACACTGCAATTTTTGTGAAATTCTTCATGGCCTTCATGTTTGCTCAGTTGGCGTCGAGAGTTTTAAAATCAGCTGAATAATGACTGTATGATGAATATCTTTAAAGAAAACAACTGTGCCGTATTTACGGTTTGTAATTTGGCGTATTTACCGAAAGCACTTGTGCTTGCGGAATCCTTGCTGAGAGTCGATGGTGAATTGTTGAATATATATATATTTGACAAAAAGATTGATGTTGATTTGCCTGAATCAATCGCTAAGTTTATTTGGATAGAAGACCTGTTTGTGTCAAATCTATATCAAATGGCTTTTAAATATGATATCACCGAATTTAGTACAAGCCTGAAGCCGTATATTGCTCTTGAAATATTGGAAAACTACGAAAAAGTTATATTTCTGGATCCTGATACATGTCTTTTTGATTCGCTGAAACCCGTGCTGCAGGATCTGGAGGCAAAGCCAATTATTTTGACGCCGCATTACGTGCACCCGCACTCTGATCAATTGCCAGATAGTGATATAGGGATGATGCGTTTTGGTTCATTTAATCTAGGGTTTTTTGCCGTAAGAAAAACGAATCAAGGATTGGATTTCCTGCGATGGTGGAGTGATCGTTGTATTCGTTTCGGTTACTTTGAAACTCAGTTTGGTCTATCTACAGATCAGAAATGGGTAAGTATTGCACCTTGTTTTTTTTCTGACTTGTATGTGTCTTTTAATTTGGGATACAACGTGGCTTTCTGGAATATTCAGGAAAGAATGTTGGAAAAGTTGCCTGATGGGAAATATTTGGTGAATGGTGAATTTCCGCTGATATTTTTTCATTTTAGTTCTTTTGATGAAGCTAATCCAGATCGACTAACAAAACGGCCGCTTTCAGAGACTAATCGCCATAGAAAAGACTTGGTTGATCTATGTTTTTTATATAAATCAGCTCTTGATGCGAAAAAAATCCCTGCGTCAAAAATTAAATATGGGTTTGATTATATGTCAAATGGTGATTATATTTCGCCGACTCTTCGAAGAGCGTACGCATGTATCTCTAAAGAACTCCCGGCTGATCATGATCCATTTGATTCAAACGGGCCTGTGGGGAAATTTGCAAAATTAAATAATTTGCTGGAAAAAAATAATACGCCATACAAGGCGAATAGTTTTGGTGATGTACCTAATCATCGCAGAGAATTTTTAATTATAAATTTCTTCATGCGACTGATATTGCGTCTTCTTGGTCCTAATAAATTTTCAAACTTTTCAAGACTTTTGGTTTATCTGTCAAGTTTTAGACAAAACCGAGATCTCTGGAAGCTCTAAAGACTATAGATCCGGCACGAATTATCCGTGAACTTTAAGACGCGATATGGATCTCACCTTGCATGGAAAAAGACGACGCAAGAAAGCAGACGAGACAAGTGCATCACGAGAGGCGCAAGCAGGTTATTCGTCTGCACCGCAAGGGGATGCCGGTGATGCAAATCGTTGAGCACAGTGGCCTGAGTTGGTATGCCGTGAATGCTGCGATCAAGCGCTACCTTGCAGAAGGCGCTGGCGCACTCAAGCCCGCTGCGCGAGGAAGGAAAGTCGGCAGTGGACGCAGTTTGAGCGAAGAGCAGGAAGCGTCGATACGGCAAATCATCTGCGACAAACGACCGGAACAACTGAAGATGGCCTTTGCGCTGTGGAACCGGGCCGCCGTGATGCAACTGATCGAACATGAATACGGGATCAAACTGTCGGTACGGGGCGTTGGCAACTACCTCAAGCGCTGGGGATTCACACCGCAAAAGCCGATCAAGAAGGCCTACGAGCAGCGTCCCGAAGCCGTCCAGGCTTGGCTTGATGAGGAATACCCCGAAATTGAGAAACGCGCCAAAGCAGAAGGAGCAGAGATTCACTGGGGTGACGAGACTGCCATCGTGAACACCGATGTGCGTGGGCGGTGTTACGCGCCCAAAGGCCAGACGCCAGTCACCTTTGCGGTCGGCGGCACACACCAGAAGCTATCGATGATCGCGACCGTGACGAACCTGGGCAAAACGCGCTGGATGATCATTGATGAGGCATTCAACTCGGACAAGCTGATTGAGTTTCTGAAGGCACTGGTCAAGGACGCCACGAAGAAAGTGTTCCTGATCCTGGATAACTTGCGGGTGCATCACAGCAAGCCGGTCAAGGCTTGGGCCGCAGAGCAGAAAGACAAGATTGAGCTGTTCTATCTGCCCAGCTACAGCCCGGAGCTCAACCCGGAAGAACGGCTCAATGCCGATCTGAAGCAGGCGATCTACACCAAGGCTCCGGTGCGCACCAAGGCCAAGTTGAAAGCCGCAGCAAGCGAGCACATGCAGACGCTTGAAAAATCACCCGACCGGGTGAAAAAGTTCTTCCAGGATGCACGGGTGAAATATGCCGCTTGATTCACGGATAAAGCTGGCCGGATCAATAATTTGGGCCTCGCATTTTGTTTCTGTGAGGGGTAGTGTGTAAATAAGATTTATTGATGCGTTTGGAGTTTGTGTTGGTTTATGTGCATTGCAGACAGATGTGAACATCATGGAAATGACTCTATCTGAAATTTTCGAAAAATTGTTTGCAATTCTTATTAGCGTAATAATTTTTGCCCAAGCGTACTTGGCGCGGAGAATGGTTGGAACGTGGATCTTTCCGGCATGTTTGTTTTCTTTGATTTGGTTTTTTTTGACATTTTTCCCGTTGATTTTTTTGTTTAGCGTTCCTGTGGATTCGCGGGGTATGGTTTTTATATTGCTCTGCCTGTGTTCATTTTCTTTGAGTGCTGTCCCGTTTAATTGGGTGAAAGCATTTGAGGATAATTGTAATAAAAATCGGCAGGACTCTTTGCGATTAAGTAGCAACCTGATGCGATGGTTTTTATTTATTTTTAGCCTTGTCGCGGTTATCGCCACGGTTGCTCAGGCCTATTCAAATGGATTCGAATTGAGTTCAATGGTGTTGAATGTTTTGGAATCTAGTGGCGAGTATGCGGCTATGAGAGGGCGGGGTGAGCTAGATTATAATAACTGGGCGCGCTTGGGTGTTGTTTCTACATATGCTGCGGCTGTGGTTGGTGGTTTGGTTGTTTATAACGAAAGTGGAAGATTAAGGAAGGGTGTTTTGATATTTTTTGCGTTGATTCCTTCTTTGTTTGTGATGTTGACGCAATCTGCAAAATTAACATTCTTTCTCTCCTTGGGCTTCTTTTTTTCTGCAGTGCTTATTCAAAAAATTTTCAACAATAAGTTGGAGTTAATGAGCATAAAGTCTGCAATTCGATGGATTTTATTGGGCGCTCTCTTGTTGCCGTTTTTTGCCGTTTCTCTTTTGTCCAGAGATTTTTCGTCAATCGAGGCTGGAGAGGGTGTTCTTGAGAGGCTTCTTACCTCTTTTTTTTCCTATGCATTTGCGCATGTTTATGCTTTTTCGGATTGGTTTTCTTATTATTTTGATGGTGCGTCGCAGCGCAATTATGTAGATAATTTTTATTCTTTTGGGAATTATACGTTTCAATCGGTTTTTCAATTATTTTCCGATGGTATAGATTTCCCTCCGGGTATCTATGATGAGTATTTTTCCTTTGATGAGATTATGACATCGAATTTGTATACGATATTCCGTGGGCTCATTTATGATTTTGGCGGTGTTGGATCTATAGTTTTTTTGTTTTTGGGTGGATTGGTGGTGCATGCATTTTTCTATCGACTTCTTAGTTCGAGGCGTCCGTGGGTTGCATGCACTGTATTTATGATTTCAGTAGTTTGCTTTCAAGCGTCATATATTATTAGCTTGCTAATGGCTAGGTATATGTATTTATTGTTTGTGGTTTTGATTTTGATGTTTTGTATTAATGATGTGTTTTTAAGGAGGGTGAATAAAAATAATGCAATGCCATGATTTGCCTTGTGTTTTTGCTTTGCTGGGTGTTTGTTGGGGTTGACTTTGTTTGTAATGTAGACATTGAAGATATTAAATGTTTGAAAATAAAATTCTATTGATTACCGGCGGTACAGGTTCCTTTGGTAATGCTGTTTTACAGCGAGTTTTCTCTTCAAATTTACGCGAAATCCGCATCTTCAGTCGAGATGAGAAAAAGCAGGATGACATGCGCAAGCGTTATGCGCATCCCAAACTGAAGTTCTACATCGGGGACGTGCGCGACGAGCGCAGCGTTGAGCAAGCCATGCGTGGGGTGGACTATGTGTTTCATGCGGCCGCGCTCAAGCAGGTGCCGTCGTGCGAATTTCATCCAATGCAAGCCGTGCGTACCAATGTGCTGGGCACGGAAAATGTCCTGGAAGCAGCAATCAATGCCGGCGTGAAACGAGTGGTGTGCCTTAGCACCGACAAAGCCGTCTATCCCATCAACGCCATGGGCATTAGCAAGGCCCTGATGGAAAAGGTGATGGTGGCGGCTAGCCGCAACCTGGAGGGCACGGGCACGGTGATCTGCGGCACGCGTTACGGCAATGTAATGGCCTCGCGCGGCTCGGTGATTCCACTGTTCGTCGATCAAGTGTTTGCGGGCAAACCCATCACCGTGACCGACCCGGCCATGACGCGTTTCATGATGACGCTGGCCGATGCGGTGGACCTGGTGCTGTATGCGTTCGAGCATGGCAATAACGGCGACATCTTCGTGCAGAAGGCGCCTGCGGCCACGGTGGGAGTGCTGACACAAGCGATTCTGGAACTGATGGGCAAACCCGGACACGAAGTGCGAAGCATTGGTACGCGCCATGGCGAAAAGCTGTATGAAGCGCTGCTGAGCCGCGAAGAGATGGCGTGCGCCGAAGACATGGGCGACTATTACCGCGTGCCTCCGGATGGGCGTGACCTGAACTACGCCAAGTTCGTTGAAGAAGGCGAACAGCGCTTGACCCAGAGTGCGCACGGTGAGGATTACAACTCGCACAACACTGAACGTCTGGATGTGGAGGGGATGAAACGGCTGTTGTTGAAGCTGGATTTCATGCAACGCATTGCTCGCGGTGAACACGCCGTCGCTGAGGAGTAACGCCATGCGCGTGTTGATCACTGGGGCCAACGGCTTTGTCGGCAAGAACCTGCAGTTGCATCTAGCCGAACGCAAGAGCGTGGAGGTGGTGTGCTTTACCCGCGACTCGAAAGAGTCGGAGTTGCCCGCTTTGCTGCAAGGGGTGGACTTTGTGTTTCACCTGGCAGGAGTGAACCGCCCGCAAGATCCGGGCGAGTTCACCACGGGCAATGCGGACCTGACGCGCGCGCTCTGTCAGGCGGTAGGCGCCGCGGCCGAGGCCACGGGCAAGAAGATCCCGGTGGTGTACACCTCGTCCACCCAGGCGGCGCGAGACAACCCTTACGGGCAGAGCAAGCGGCAGGCCGAAGAGGCGCTGCGCGAGATGGCGCACCGCCATCAGGTGCCGGTGCATGTGTTCCGCCTGCCCAATGTGTTTGGCAAGTGGTGCAAGCCCAACTACAACTCGGCGGTGGCCACGTTCTGCCACAACATCGCCCGCGATCTGCCCATCCAGATCAACGACCCGGCGGTGCCGGTGACGCTGGTCTATGTGGACGATGTGGTGGGGCGTTTCATCCAACTGATGGATGGCGCGGAGACGGCGATGGATGCGGAAGGCTTCGCCACCGTAACGCCGCAGTACACCGCCACCGTGGGCGAGCTGGCCCGCCAGATTCAGGCTTTCAAGGACAGCCGCGGCACGCTGATGACGGATCGCGTGGGCATGGGCCTGGTGCGTGCGCTGTATGCCACCTATGTGAGCTACCTGCCGGTGGATTCTTTCACCTACACCGTGCCGCAGCATGGCGACCCGCGCGGCGTGTTCGTGGAGATGCTCAAGACGCCCGATTGCGGCCAGTTCTCGTTCTTCACCGCGCACCCGGGGATCACGCGGGGCGGCCACTACCACCACACCAAGACTGAAAAATTCCTCGTGATCAAGGGGCAGGCCCGCTTCAAGTTCCGGCACATGCAGACCGGCGAGACGCACGAGCTGGTGACGGCCGGCGAGAAGGCCGAGATCGTGGAAACGGTGCCCGGCTGGACCCATGACATCACCAACATCGGTACGGACGAGATGATCGTCATGCTCTGGGCGAACGAGGTTTTTGACCGCGCGCGGCCGGATACGTTTGCGTGCCCGCTCTGAACCCGAAATCCCATGAAAAAACTCAAAGTCATGACCGTGGTCGGCACTCGGCCCGAGATCATTCGCCTCTCGCGCGTGCTGGCGCGGCTCGATGAGCATTGCGAACATGTGCTGGTGCATACCGGTCAGAACTACGACTACGAACTCAACCAGATCTTTTTTGACGACCTGGGCATCCGCAAGCCGGACCACTTCTTGAACGCTGCGGGCGGCAGCGCAGCGGAGACCATCGGCAAGATCATCGCGGCGGTGGACGGCGTGCTGGTGGCTGAAAAGCCCGATGCCCTGCTGGTGCTGGGCGACACCAACAGCTGCCTGTCGGTGATCCCGGCGAAGCGGCGCAAGGTGCCGATCTTCCACATGGAGGCGGGCAACCGCTGTTTCGACCTGCGCGTGCCGGAGGAAACTAACCGCCGCATCGTGGACCATACGGCGGACATCAACCTGACCTACAGCTCCATCGCACGCGAGTACCTGCTGCGCGAGGGACTACCGCCGGACATGGTGATCAAGACCGGCAGCCCCATGGCGGAGGTGTTGGCACATTACCGCCCGGGCATCGATGCATCGGGCGTGCTGGGCCGGTTGGGACTGACTAAGGGCCAGTTTTTTGTGGTCAGCGCGCACCGAGAGGAAAACATCGACTCCGACCTGAACTTTGGCAAGCTGGTGCAGGTGCTCAACACCGTGGCCGAGCACTACAACCTGCCGGTGATTGTTTCCACCCACCCGCGCACGCAAAAGAGGGTGGAAGCCATGGGTGCAGTGTTTCACGCCAATGTGCGGTTGCTGAAACCGCTAGGCTTTACCGACTACAACAAGCTGCAGCTTTCGGCCACGGCGGCGCTGTCGGATAGCGGCACCATCAACGAAGAGTCGTCCATCCTGAACTTCCCGGCGCTGAATTTGCGCGAAGCGCATGAGCGGCCCGAGGGCATGGAAGAGGCCGCCGTGATGATGGTGGGGCTGGAGGTGGAGCGTGTCATGCAAGGCTTGGCCATTCTGAAAAACCAACCGCGAGGCCCTGTGCGCCTGCTGCGCCAGGTGGCGGACTACAGCATGCCCAATGTCTCCGACAAGGTGCTGCGCATCATTCACAGCTATACGGACTATGTGAACCGTGTGGTGTGGAAGAAGTACTGACGCATGGCCACACGCATCCTGCTGCTGACGCAATGGTTCGATCCCGAGCCCACCTTCAAGGGCTTGGTGTTCGCGCGCGAACTGGTTCGCCAGGGCTTTGAGGTGGAAGTCCTGACGGGTTTTCCTAATTACCCCGGTGGCAAGGTGTACCCTGGCTACCGCATCAAGTGGCTTCAGCGCGAGTTGATTGATGGCGTAAGGGTTACACGCGTGCCCCTGTATCCCAACCATGACCAGTCAGCCATCAAGCGGGTGCTGAACTACGCCAGCTTTGCCGCGTCGTCCCTGGTGTACGGCTTGTTCATGGCCCGCAGGCCAGATGTAATCTATGCCTATCACCCGCCGTTGACGGTTGGCATGACCGCCAGTTTGATCCGCCTGTTCCGCCGTGTTCCGGTGGTGTATGACATTCAGGACATGTGGCCTGACACCCTGCGTGCTACCGGCATGCTCAATAACCCGCGTGCCTTGGGCATCGTGGCTGCGGTGTGCCAGTGGGTTTACCGCCGCGTGGACCACATCGTGGTTTTGTCGCCCGGCTTCAAGCGCCTGTTGGCGCAGCGCGGGGTAGCTGAGGCCAAGGTGGAGGTGATCTACAACTGGGCTGACGAGGCGGCGCTGGCCGCACCGCAGGGGCAGTTGCCTGAGGTTTTTCCGGGCGCGGATCAGTTTCGGATCCTGTTCGCCGGCAACATGGGCAAGGCCCAGGCGCTGAATGCCGTGCTGCAGGCGGCTGCGCTGCTGCAGGCACGTGGATCGCATGTCTGCTGGGTGATGCTGGGCGGCGGTGTGGAGGTGGACCGACTCAAGCAACGGGCGGCGGAACTGCAGCTTCGCAATGTAGTCTTCCTGCCACCCGTGCCCATGTCTGAGGTGGGCACGCTGCTGAATGCGGCCGATGCCTTGCTGGTGCATTTGCGCAAGGATCCGCTGTTTCAGATCACCATCCCGTCTAAGACCCAGGCCTACATGGCCGTTGGTAAACCGCTCTTGATGGCGGTGGATGGTGATGCGGCCGATTTGGTCATCCAGTCCGGCGGCGGCGTGGTTGCCGAGTCTGAGAATGCAGAAGCCTTGGCAATTGCGGCGGACGCGATGGCTGCACTTTCCCCCAGCCAGCTCAAAGAGATGGGCCGCAAGGCTCAGGGCTATTACAGAGAGCATTTGTCACTACCGGTGGGGGTGGCCAGGTTTGGGGTCATCTTCAACAGACTCGTGTCAAGCCGGAAATCGAACCGCTAGCATCACACACGACAAGAACCCGAATGAAACGACTCTTTGACTTCGTCATCGCCCTGCTGGCGTTGCTTTTACTCGCCCTGCCTCTGCTCAGCCTCATCTGGCTGGTGCGCAACAAGCTCGGTAGTCCCGCCTTCTTCCGCCAGACCCGCCCCGGCCAGCACGGCAAGCCGTTCCAGATGGTCAAGTTCCGCACCATGACGGATGCACGTGGGCCAAACGGCGAGTTGCTGCCCGACGCCGAGCGGCTGACGCCGTTCGGCCGCTTCCTGCGCGCCAGCAGCCTGGATGAGCTGCCCGAACTGTGGAACGTGCTCAAGGGCGACATGAGTCTGGTCGGCCCGCGTCCGTTGTTGATGGAGTACCTGCCGCTGTACTCGCCAGAACAGGCGCGCCGCCACGAAGTGCGCCCTGGCATCACCGGCTGGGCGCAGGTGAATGGCCGCAACGCGATCAGCTGGGACGACAAGTTCAGGCTGGACGTGTGGTACGTGGATCACCGCTCGCTGTGGTTGGACATCAAGATCCTGTGGCTGACAGTGAAGAAGGTGCTGGTGCGCGAGGGCATCAGTGCTGCGGGCGAGGCGACGATGCCAGTTTTCAAGGGATCCAACCTAACTAAAGCTGAAGAATGAAAAACGTTTTACTTCTGTCTGCCGGGCGACGCGTCGAACTTGCCCAGTCTTTTTTGGCTGAGATCGCCGAACGGAATTTGGACTCTAGACTCCTGGCGACGGAGATGAGGCCTGAAACTTCCGCAGCGTGCCAGATCGTGCACACAGCCATTAAAACCCCTCGGGTTACAGATCCCTCTTACGTTGATTTTCTGCTTTCGACCTGCCTTAGGGAAGGTATAGGCTTGGTCGTGCCTACTATTGATACTGAACTTCTACTGCTATCGCAGCATCGGCAGATGTTTGCCGATGAGGGTATTCACGTCATCATTTCGGATGAGTCACTGGTAAGAATCTGCCGCGACAAGCGTTTGACTGCAAACTTGTTCACGGATATCAGTATTGATACCCCAAAAATATTTGCACGCGATGCGATCAAATTCCCTTGCTTTGCCAAGCCCTATGACGGTAGTTGCAGCATTGGTGCTTCTATCGTTAGCACGCCAGCAATGCTTTCAGATGCAATGTTGGCAGACGAAAAGATGATGTTTATGGAGCTCATTGATGCCAGCCATCAAGAATATACCGTGGACGCTTACTATGATCGCCGGGGCCAGTTGCGTTGCTTCGTACCCCGGCAGCGCTTAGAAACACGGGCTGGCGAAGTCAGCAAGGGTGTCACGCGTCGAAATCACGTCTACCACTACTTGCGCGACAAGTTGACCCGAATTCAAGGTGCACGCGGATGCATCACGCTGCAACTGTTTAGCAATCAAGAGACGGGACGATTTGCGGCACTTGAGATAAACCCGCGCTTCGGTGGCGGTTATCCGCTCACTTATGGTGCGGGGGCCAAATATCCTGGTTGGCTAATTGACGAGTATTTGCTCGGTCATGATCTGCCGTTCAAGGAGGCTTGGGAAGCCGATCTATTGATGTTGCGTTATGACGCTAAGGTTCTAGTGCATGGCTATAACTGAATTTCCTGAGACTGTCGTCGTTCTGGATTTGGACGATACTCTATACAAGGAGGCTGATTATCACGCTTCGGGCTTTGCCGAGGTATGTCGTTGGATTGAGCAGCTTTATGGTAAATCGCTAGCATTGGATTTGCTTGCACTCCAGAAAGCTGGTGAGCCGGATCTGCTTGCAGGTCTTTGCCGTGTAGCTGGGTTGCCGATTTCAGTTAAAGAATCACTTTTATGGGTCTATCGTCTGCATGAGCCTGCAATTCGATTGACCCCATTTGTGCAGGATTTTCTGGAGAGGTTGCAGACGAAGTGCAATCTGGCGATTATCACTGACGGTCGCTCCATTAGCCAGCGCCAGAAAATCAAGGCTTTGGGGCTATCACGTTTTCCGGCGTATATATCAGAAGACTACGGTGCTGACAAGCCTTCGCCATTGCGCTTTGAACTTATCATGCGCCACATGCCTGCATCGCGCCACGTCTACGTTGGTGATAATCCAAAAAAAGATTTCCTGGCTCCGAATTGTTTGGGCTGGACTACCCTAGGGTTACGCGACGATGGTCGCAATATCCATAGCCAGAATTTGACTGGGCTCCGGTCCGAGCAGTTACCACAGGTTTGGATCGATTCGCTCGATGAAATATTGAATTACCTATGCTGAACACTATGTTTTCTCCTTGGCCCAGTTTCACTGCCGAAGAGGCCGACGCCGTGCGCGCTGTCGTCCTCTCCAACAAGGTCAATTACTGGACCGGCACAGAATGTCGCGAGTTTGAAAAAGAGTTTGCGGCTTGGTGCGGTACGCAGCATGCCGTGGCCTTGAGCAACGGCACGCTGGCGCTGGATGTGGCGCTGAAGGCGTTGGGCATTGGTCCGGGCGATGAGGTGGTGGTGACGCCGCGCACCTTCATCGCCAGTGTGTCTTGCGTGGTGAACGCTGGGGCCACGCCGGTGTTTGCCGATGTCGAGGCGGACAGCGGAAACCTGTCGGCTGCCACGATATCCAAGGTGTTGACGCCGCGCACCCGTGCGGTGATCTGCGTGCACTTGGCTGGCTGGCCCTGCGACATGGACCCGATCATGGCGCTGGCGCAAGAGCGCGGGCTGAAGGTGATCGAGGACTGCGCACAGGCGCACGGGGCGCTCTACAAGGGCCGCAGCGTGGGCAGCATCGGCCATGTGGGCGCCTGGAGTTTTTGCCAGGACAAGATCATGACCACCGGCGGCGAAGGCGGCATGGTCACCACCAGCGACGAAGCGCTGTGGCGTGCGATGTGGGCCTACAAGGACCACGGCAAGAGCTACGAGGCGGTGTACGAGCGCCAGCACCCGCCGGGTTTTCGCTGGCTGCACGAGAGCTTTGGCACCAACTGGCGCATGTTGGAAATGCAGGCCGTCATCGGCCGCATCCAGTTGCGCCGCATGGCGGACTGGACGGCCCGCCGTACCCTGCATGCCGAAGCTATTTGGGCTGCCTGTCGCTCGAATGCAGTGGTGCAGGTGCCCGATTTTTCTGCCATGCCCGCGGGCAGCGTGCATGCCCACTACAAATGCTATGTGCAGGTGCAGCCCGAGCACCTGGCCGACGGCTGGAGCCGTGATCGCATTGTCGAGGCGATCAACGCCCAGGGGGTGCCGTGCTACCAGGGGTCATGTTCGGAGGTTTATTTGGAAAAAGCTTTTGATGGAACCGGTTGGCGCCCGGCCGAGCGCCTGCCGGTTGCACGCCGGCTGGGTGAAACCAGCTTGATGTTTCTGGTGCATCCCACGTTGACCCCCGCAGAAATCTCCAAGACATGCGAAACGGTAGCCGCAGTTTTGAGGCAGGCATGCCGTTGAGTCGATTCGCCACCCCTTTGCTGGCGCTGCCGCGCCCCGCCAAACGGCTGGTGGTGGTTTCGCTCGATTTGGTTTTGACCCTGATGTCGGTCTGGGCCGCTTTTTATTTGCGCATCGACCAGACGGGTCTGCCGCAAGCGCAGCAAAAGTATGTTTACCTGCTGGCGCCCTTGCTGGCGTTTCCCCTGTTTGTGCGCTTTGGGCTGTACCGCGCCATTTTTCGTTACACCGGCATGGCGGCGCTGTTCACTACGGCCAAGGCCGTGGGGGTGTATGCGGTACTGTTTTTTACCGCCCTGGTGGTGTTGCAGTGGGACGGGGTGCCGCGCAGCATGGGCCTGATTCAGCCGCTGATCTTTTTGCTGCTGATTGGGGGCAGCCGGGCGATTGCGCGCTATTGGCTGGCGGGTGCCCCCCGCAAGGCGCGCCATGCCCAGGGCCGCTTGCTGATCTACGGGGCCGGCGATGCGGGGGTCCAGACAGCGTACGCGTTGGGCCTGGCGCACCAGTTTGTGCTGCTGGGTTTTATCGACGATGACCAGGCCAAGGCGGGGCGCAGCATCAACGGCGTTGACGTCATTGCGCCTGACGAGGTGGCCGATGCCGTGGAGCGCATGGGCGTTACCGATATCTTGCTGGCCATGCCGTCGCTCGACCGTGCGCGCCGCAATGAAATCGTTGCCATGTTGCGTGGGCTGCATGTGCACGTGCGCAGCCTGCCCGGCATGGGCGACCTGGCATCGGGCCGGGTGACGGTTCAGGATTTTCAGGAGCTCGATGTCGAAGACCTTTTGGGGCGCCCGCCCGTACCGCCCGATTCGACCTTGCTGGCCAAGAACCTGGCCCACAAGGTCGTGCTGGTGACTGGTGCTGGCGGCAGCATCGGCAGCGAGCTGTGCCGCCAGATCATTCAAGAGAAACCGCGCCAGCTGGTGCTGGTGGAGCACAACGAGTTTGGCCTGTACTCCATCCACCGCGAGCTGGAGGGTCTGTGCACCGAGCATGCGTTGCGGGTGGAGCTGGTTCCGCTGCTGGCCAGCGTGGGCAATTTTGGGCGCCTGAAGGAAATTTGCCACCTGTACCGGCCCGCCACCGTGTACCACGCGGCCGCCTACAAGCATGTGCCGCTGGTGGAGAGCAATCCGTCCGAGGGGGTATTGAACAATGTGTTCGGCACCCTGAACATGGCCCGCGCGGCCATGGAAAGCGAAGTAGCCCACTTTGTGCTGGTGTCCACCGACAAGGCCGTGCGCCCCACCAATGTGATGGGGGCCACCAAGCGCATGGCCGAACTGGTGCTGCAGGCGTTGTCGGCCAGCGGCTCGGTGGTGTTTCACCTGCCCGACGGATCGCTCAGCCCCGAGGTTCGCAACCGCACCCTGTTTTCCATGGTGCGCTTCGGCAATGTGCTGGGCAGCAGCGGCAGCGTGGTGCCCCTGTTTCGCAAACAATTGCGCGATGGCGGCCCGTTGACGGTGACGCACGCGGAGGTCACCCGGTACTTCATGACCATTCCCGAGGCCGCTCAGCTGGTGCTGCAGGCCGGCGCCATGGCGCGCGGCGGTGATGTGTTTTTGCTGGACATGGGACAGCCGGTCAAGATCATGGACTTGGCACGGCGCATGGTGGAGCTGTCGGGCATGACGGTGTGCGACGAAGACCACCCTGGCGGCGACATCGAAATCCGCATCACCGGACTGCGGCCCGGAGAGAAGCTCTATGAGGAACTGCTCATTAGCGATAATCCCGAAGGCACCGCCCACGCGCGCATCATGAAGGCGCACGAAGACTTCCTGCCCTGGCCGCAACTGGCACCGGTACTGGTGGAAATGCGGCACGCCGCCATACAGAGCGATCAGGAAACCATGAGAAACATCCTGCTGCAGCTGGTGCATGGATACAGCCCCGAGTCCTTGCGGGCGTCCACCACGGAGAAAGCGAACGGGTAGGCCCCGCCACGGCGCCTCACCTGTACATCGGGTCAACTGAATATTTTGGAGTGAAGAATGCGTAAAAAAGTCGTGGCCGTGTTGGCTGCCATGGTGGTGGGTGCGGGTGTTGGGGCGGCTCTGGGCTACGGCCCGCTGCTGCGCTACAAATCCGAAGGTGTGCTCAGCATGGAAATCGGTACGTCGGAATACAAGCGATTCGCGGAGTTGGCCGTGGACGGGCACACGGTGCAGCAGTATGTCGGCGTGGTGCCGCCGACCGGGCTGGAGCCGTCCCAGGTCGCGCAACTGGTGCGTTACATGCCGCGCGGCGAATGGCTTATGCCGGTGCCCAAGGTCAGCAAGGTGGATGCCAAGCAATTGCCGGATTTTTTGCTGCAGATCGAACAAGAGCGTGAAAGGGCGCTTCTCAGCAAGGATGGCAAGGATGGTAAGGAAGGCAAGGTCTCGGTCTACCTGGGTGTGCAGCTGCGCTATTCGGCACCCGACCCCCACCAGGCCGCCAATGTGGCGGGGTGGCTGGGGGCGTATTTCAAGGACGTGGCCATGCGCGAGACGGTGCGCGACCAGGTTTCCCGCTGGGCGGCGGACAACCGCCAGTTCTCCGACCGCGCGCTGGAGCGCAAGCTTAAGTACCAGTTTGACATCGAGCAGGCGCAAAACCGCGTGGCGGCGTTGAAGAAGGTCATGTCCAGTTATCCCGACGCAGCGCGGCGCGAAAGCCAGCAGGTGGTGGATGTGCGCAAAGACAACGAGAAGTTCATGTCGCCCGTGGCGCAGCTGGTGGGCGCGGAGTCTGAAATGATCGATATCCGTGAAAAACTCCAGCGACTCGACCGCGAAATCGAGCAACAGGCGTTTGCCAAGGCGCTCATCACCGACGCACAGGCAGCGCTGGGCAAGGCGCGCAGTGGCAGCGAGAGCGTACTCCAGCTGGCCGATGTGATCGTGCGGTTTGCCAAAGAGGCCAACACCGAGGCACAGCGGGAAAAACTGTCCTCGCTGGCGGCGGATATGTCGTCCATCAGCGCGCGTTTCCTGTCGCAAGCGCAGTTCATCGCCCAGCCGTCCGTGCCCAGCCGGCCGGAGCGTCCGCGCCCGCTGATGGTCATTGCGCTGGCGGCCGTGCTGGCGGGTGTGCTGGCTGCATTGTGGGCCTGGCGCGATGCGTTGGTGCAGCTGCTGCGCGAGCCCCAGGGTCCCAAGGCCTGACGGGCCCCATGGATGCGGCACAATTTGTGCCTCATTGTTTTCACCGAATGGCCCGCTTCCATGACCGACCCTTCCCCCGATCCCGACCTGTCCCACATCGGCCCGCGCGACAAGGCTGAAATCCTGGCCCAGGCGCTGCCCTATATCCGCAAGTTCCATGGCAAGACCATGGTCATCAAGTACGGCGGCAACGCCATGACCGACCCCGATCTGCAGGCCGATTTTGCCGAAGACGTGGTGCTGCTCAAGCTGGTGGGCATGAACCCGGTGGTGGTGCATGGCGGCGGCCCGCAGATCGAGACGGCGCTGAACCGCCTGGGCAAGAAGGGCCAATTCATCCAGGGCATGCGCGTGACCGACGCCGAAACCATGGAAGTGGTGGAGTGGGTGCTGGCCGGCGAGGTGCAGCAGGATATCGTGGGCCTGATCAACCAGGCCGGCGGCAAGGCCGTGGGCCTGACCGGGCGCGATGGCGGCATGATCCGCGCGCAAAAGCTCAAGATGGTGGACAGCAAGGACCCGAGCATCGAGCACGACGTGGGCCAGGTGGGCGACATCGTGTCCATCGACCCCAGCGTGGTCAAGGCCCTGCAGGACGATGCGTTCATCCCCGTCATCAGCCCGATCGGCTTTGGCGAAAACAACGAGAGCTACAACATCAACGCCGATGTGGTGGCCAGCAAGCTGGCCACGGTGCTGCAGGCCGAAAAGCTCATGCTGCTGACCAATACCCCCGGCGTGCTGGACAAGGCGGGCCAGCTGCTCACCGACCTCACCGCGCGCGAGATCGATGCCCTGTTTGCCGACGGCACCATTTCGGGCGGCATGCTGCCCAAGATTGCGGGGGCGCTGGATGCCGCCCGGGCCGGCGTGAATGCCGTGCACATCATCGACGGCCGCGTGCCGCACGCCATGCTGCTGGAAATCCTGACCGACCAGGCCTACGGCACCATGATCCGTAGTCACTGAGATGCCTCCCCTGAGTCGCTTCGCGCCATCCCCCCCGAGGGGGAAGCCGCCAGCGCGGCGGGGCGGCCCTTGCGCGGCGGCCGCTGGCCTGGGCCGCGCCAGTGTCGCGGGTCGTGGGCCGGGGCCGGGGCCGGGGGCCGTGTGCGGCGCGGTGGAGCATTGACATGCGGCTTTTGCTGGTCGAAGACGACGTCATGGTGGCCAGCGGCATCAAGCTGGGGCTGACCGATGCCGGCTACGCGGTGGACTGGGTGGGCAGTGGCGAGCGCGCCGAAGAGGTGCTGCGCACCGAGTCGTTCGATGCGGCCATCATCGACATCGGCCTGCCCGCCATGGACGGGCTGGAGCTGACCCGTCGCCTGCGCCGCCCCGGCATGGCCAGCCCGGCCATGCCGGTGCTGATTCTCACGGCCCGCGATGCCTTGCACGACCGGGTGCAGGGGCTCGATTGGGGCGCAGACGATTACATGGTCAAGCCCTTCGAATTGCCCGAGCTGCTGGCGCGTTTGCGCGCCCTGCTGCGCCGCTCGCAGGCCGCCACCACGGCGGTGCTGAGCTTTGGCCCGCTGGAGCTGGACACGGCCGGGCGCCGCGCCAGCATTCGGGCCGCCGGTGCCGAGCAGGTGATCGATCTCGGCCCGCGGGAATGGACGGTGCTGGAATACCTGCTCATCCACGCCCCCAAGCCGGCCAGCAAGGACAAGCTGCTGCAGGCACTGACCGGCTGGGACAAGGAAATCACGCCCAACGCCGTCGAGGTCTATGTGTCGCGGCTGCGGGGCAAGCTGGAGCCGCATGGCGTGGCCCTGCGCTCGATTCGCGGGTTTGGCTACCGGCTGGAATTGCACGCGCAGTAAACCTGTGCTCCACCATGCAGCGGCCCCGACTTCGCGCGATGACTTCCGATCTGCGCAACCGGCTGCTGATGCTGCTGGTGCTGCCCCTGCTGGCGTTGGCGCTGGTGGGTGTCTGGCTCGACTACCGCTCGGCGGACGAGGCCGCAGAGCGGCACGACCAGCGCCTGCTGCGCCTGCTGCCGGCGCTGGCCGATTCCGTGCTGGCCCCGCCCATCCGCGACAGCGAACCGCCCTTGCTGCTGCTGGCGCCGCCGGTGGAGGATTTTTTGCGCCAGCACCCAGGCTACGCGGCCTACAGCGTGCGCGACACCTCCGGCCGCCTGTTGCTGGGCGATGCCTGGGTGCAACCTGCCGTGCCCACCACGCAGGCGCCCGAGTTCCACAGCCTGGAATATGGCGGCGTCACCTACCGCGTGGCGGTGCAGCGCGGGCGCACGGGGGCTGGCGAGCTGGTGGTGGCGCTGGCCGATGGGTCCGATCCGCGCCAGCAATGGGCGCAGCAGCTGCTGCTGCGGGTGTTGCTGCCCAACCTGGTGCTGGTGGCGGCGGCGGGGCTGGCCATTCACTGGGCGGTGCGCCGGGCCTTCAAGCCGCTGGTGGACCTGGCCGACGCCGTGGAGCGCCGTTCGCCGCGCGACCTGAGTCCGATTGACGAAGCCGCATCGCCCGCCGAGGTGCGGCCGCTGGTGCGCTCGCTCAACCGCCTGTTCGCCCTGGTGAATGCGCAGGCAGAAGGACAGCGCCGCTTTGTGGCCGATGCGGCCCACCAGCTGCGCACACCGCTGGCCGGCCTGCAGGCCCAGGTGGAGGCATGGGCTATGGTGGCCCGCGCCTCCGTGCCGGCATCCCTGTCGTTGAACTTTGATAAAAAACACCCTCCAGCCCAGGGTGGGCAGGCGCAAGGCGCTATTGTTCTAGGCGTTGAGCAGATCGAAAAGCTGCGCCATGCCACGCGCCGCACCTCGCAGCTGGCGCACCAGTTGCTGGCCCTGTCGCGGGCCGACGCGCGCAGCCTGGATGCCCAGCCGTCCCGGCGCGTGGACCTGAAGGACCTGTGTGAAACCCTGCTCGAATCCTTTCTCGATGCCGCCACCGGCAAGGGGCTGGATCTGGGGCTCGATGTGCAGTCTGCGCACGTCACAGGCCACGACTGGTTGCTGCGCGAGCTGCTCTCCAATCTGGTGGACAACGCCATCAAGTACACGCCGGCTGCCGGAATCGTCACCATTCGCTGCGGCGTGCGCCATGCCATGGGTCTGCCCCGGGTGTTCCTGCAGGTGGAAGACGATGGCCCCGGTGTCCCCGAGGCCGAGCGCGGGCGCGTGATGCAGCGCTTTTACCGCGTGCCCGGCACGGTGGGCGAGGGCACCGGCCTGGGGCTCGCCATTGCCGATGAGATTGCCCGCGTGCACCACGCGGCGCTGGCCCTGGGGGCCGGCGCTCAAGGGCGTGGGCTGGTGGTCACGGTGGTGTTTCCGCCCTAGCCGCCGGTTGCCGGCGCCTGAATGGCTGCGCTGCCGCGCCTGCCGGCACCGTGGAATGCCTGTGCGAGAATCATTTCCATACATGATTTACGCACTTGCCCACCCCATGGATTGCCTGCCTTGCGCGCCCCGGTACGTGGGTTGCGTGCACGGGGCCGGTGCCTCCACTTCTTGTTTGCTGCATGTCTGAACCATCGCCCACCCCTGAGCCAGTCAGCGCTGCCGATGCGGGCGACGGCACCGCTGTGCGCAAGCGGCCCAAGCCCGGCGAGCGCCGGGCGCAGATCCTGCAGGCGCTGGCCGGGATGCTGGAGCAGCCCGGGGCCGAGCGCATCACCACGGCGGCGCTGGCGGCGCGCCTGTCGGTCAGCGAGGCGGCCCTGTACCGCCATTTCGCCAGCAAGGCGCAGATGTTCGAGGGCCTGATCGATTTCATCGAGCAGACCGTGTTCACGCGGGTGGCGCAGATCGTCGGGCGCGACCTGGCCGATGGTGGGCAAGCCATTGAAGGCGGTGCCCACCAGGCGGCGCGCGTGGTGGCGCTGCTGCTGCAGTTTGGCGAGCGCAATCCGGGCCTGGTGCGGGTGATGGTGGGCGATGCGCTGGTGCTGGAGCACGAGCGCCTGCAACAGCGCATGAACCAGTTCTTCGAGCGCATCGAATCCTCGCTGCGCCAGTGCCTGCGCGCGGCAGCGGGCACGGCGAACTCCGCCACGCCCACGGTGGACGCCCAGGTGGCGGCCAGTGTGCTGACGGCCTTCACGCTGGGCCGCTTGCAGCGCTATGCCCGTTCGGGTTTTCGGCGGTTGCCAACCGAGCATCTGGACGCTAGTCTTGCGCTGATGCTGTGACGGCATAGGCCGGCAGCCGCAACTTGGCCGTCTCTGGCGGCCACATCGGACAGTGGCGGCCGGTGGCGTGCGAACAACGCCCGCAAAAATAAGCCCAAATCTTTGGTGGGGCTTTGGACGCAGCATCAAAAATGCTGCAAAATAGCACGAACGTTCGTTTTATTTTGCATATGCCCTTACCTACCAACTCCCGTCAGGCCACCCGTATCGCGCGCGCTGCCGGCGGCACGGGCCGCGCCCTGCAAAAAGGCCAGCAAACCAAGGCCGTCATCGTGGAGGCCGCCCTGGGGCTGGCCACCCACATTGGCCTGGAGGGGCTGTCGATTGGTGCGCTGGCAGACATCACCGGCATGAGCAAGTCGGGTGTCTTTGCCCATTTCGGCTCGCGCGAAGAGCTGCAGATCTCGGTCATCCGCGAATACCACACCCGCTTCGAGCAAGAGGTGTTCTACCCGGCCATGAGCGCACCGCGCGGCGTGCCACGCCTGCGGGCCCTGTTCGACAACTGGATGAAGCGCACTTCGATCGAGATCGATTCGGGCTGCATCTACATCAGCGGCGCCATCGAGTTTGGCGACCGTACCGGGCTGGTGCGCGATGCGCTGGTCAATTCGGTGCGAACCTGGCTGGCTGCCATGCAGCGCGCCATCGAGCATTGCAAGGAGCTGGGCCAGCTGCGCGACGAGGTGAGTCCCGAACAGATGCTGTTTGAAATCCACGGCCTCATCCTGGCGCTGCACTACGAAGCGCGCTTCCTGCAAACCCCGGGGGCCATCGATCGCGCCATCACGGGGTTCAACAACATTCTGGCCCGCTGCAGCCAACCGGCTGCGGCCAAGGGCCGCCCCGTTTCCACCCAAACCCCCAAGGAGTAAACCCATGCCTACCTACACGCCGCCCCTGCGCGACATGCAATTCGTCATGCACGAAGTGCTCAAGGTCAGTGATGAATTGAAGGCGCTGCCGCCGCATGCCGACGTGGATGCGGACACCATCAACGCCGTGCTCGAAGAAGGCGGCAAGTTTGCGGCCGAGGTGGCTTTTCCGATCAACATCAGCGGCGACACCGAAGGCTGCACGCTCGACAAGACCACCCATGAAGTGACCACGCCCCAGGGCTTCAAGGAAGCCTACGCCAAGTACGTCGAAGGCGGCTGGGCGGCACTCTCCTGCCACCCAGAGTACGGTGGCCAGGGCCTGCCGTTCGTGGTGAACCAGTGCTTCTACGAGATGATGAACTCGGCCAACCAGGCCTGGACCATGTACCCCGGCCTCTCGCACGGCGCCTACGAATGCCTGCACGCCCACGGCACCGAAGAGCAAAAGAAGATCTACCTGCCCAAGCTGACCAGCGGCGAGTGGACCGGCACCATGTGCCTGACCGAACCCCACTGCGGCACCGACCTGGGCCTGCTGCGCACCAAGGCCGAACCCCAGCCCGATGGCACCTACAAGATCACCGGCGCCAAGATCTTCATCTCGGCCGGCGAGCACGACATGACCCGCAACATCGTGCACCTGGTGCTGGCCCGCCTGCCCGATGCGCCCGCGGGCAGCAAGGGCATCAGCCTGTTCGTGGTGCCCAAGTTCCAGGTGAATGCCGACGGCAGCCTGGGCGAGCGCAACGCGATTTACTGCGGCGGCCTGGAGCACAAGATGGGCATCCACGGCAACGCCACGGCGCAGATCGTGATCGACGGCGCCACCGGCACCCTGGTGGGCCAGCCGCACAAGGGCCTGGCCGCCATGTTCGTGATGATGAACGCCGCCCGCCTGGGCGTTGGCAACCAGTCGCTGGGTTTGACCGAAGTAGCCTTTCAGAACGCGCTGGCCTACGCCAAGGACCGCATTCAGATGCGCAGCCTCTCGGGCACCAAGGCCAAGGACAAGCCGGCCGACCCCATCATCGTGCACCCCGACGTGCGCAAGATGCTGCTCACCGCCAAGGCCTACGCCGAAGGCGCCCGTGCGCTGCAGTGCTTCTGCGCCGTGCTGCTGGACAAGGAACTGAGCCACCCCGATGAGAAGGTGCGCAAGGACTCCGGCGAAATGCTGGCCCTGCTGACCCCCATCGTCAAGGCCTTCATCACCGACAACGGCTTTGAAGCCACCGTGATGTGCCAGCAGGTCTTTGGCGGCCACGGCTACATCAAGGAATGGGGCATGGAGCAGCATGTGCGCGATGCGCGCATCAACATGATCTACGAAGGCACCAACACCATTCAGTCGCTGGACCTGCTGGGCCGCAAGATCCTGGGCAACAACGGCGCCTCGCTCAAGAAGTTTGGCAAGCTGGTGGGCCAGCTGGTGGAGGAAGAGGGCGTCAACGAAAAGATGGCCGAGTTCATCAACCCCATCGCCTACCTCGGCGACCAGATGACCAAGTTCACCACCGAGATCGGTTTCAAGGGCCTGCAGAACCCTGACGAAGTGGGCGCCGCCGCCGTGGACTACCTGCGCGTGGCCGGCCACCTGGTGTTTGGCTATTTCTTCGCCCGCATGGCCCAGGTGGCACTGCGCGAAATCGCCGCCGGCAACACCGACCCGTTCTATGGCGCCAAGCTGCAGACCGCACGCTTTTACTTCGCCAAGCTGTTCCCCGAGACCGCCACGCTCATGCGTACGGCGCGTGCGGGCAGCCAGGTGCTGATGGACACCGACCTGGCCCTGGCCTGACCGGCAGGTGGGGCGGATTTCAAGCCTTTTTGCAATGGAGCCTCTATGTATAAAGCGGTAGCAGCTATTGTGTTGGTAGCGTCTGCGGTGCCCGCATGGGCGCAGATGACGCCCGAGGGCCTGTGGCGCAACATCGACGACAAGACCGGTGAGGCCAAGGCGGAAATCCGCATCCGTGACAACGGTGGCGCACTGTCTGGCGTGCTCGAAAAGCGCCTGGCCAAGGACGCCAAGCCCGACGAGCTGTGCAAGGAATGCAGCGACGACCGCAAGGACAAGCCGCTGCAGGGCCTGGAGATCATCCGCAACGCCAAGAAGGCCGAGGACAAGGATGTGTGGGAAGGCGGCAAGATTCTCGATCCCGAGAACGGCCGCAACTACACGCTGCGCCTGACGCCCATCGAGGGCGGCAAAAAACTCGAAGTGCGCGGCTCCATCGGCCCCTTTGGTCGCACGCAGACCTGGATCCGGGTGCAGTAAACGCCCACGCTCTTAACCCCCGCTCGCCCTGAGCTTGTCGAAGGGCCTGGATGCAAACCCTCGCCACGGCTTCGACAAGCTCAGCCCGAACGGAATTGAAACTCATCAAAATATGTCCAGATTCCAAGTGAAGAAAGTCGCCGTGCTCGGCGCAGGCGTGATGGGCGCGCAGATTGCAGCGCATCTCGTCAACGTCAAGGTGCCGGTGGTGCTGTTCGACCTTCCCGCCAAGGAAGGCGCCAAGAACGGCATCGTCACCCGCGCCATCGACAACCTCAAGAAGCTCAAGCCCGCACCGCTGGGCGTGGCCGACGACGCCGCCCTGATCGGCCAGGCCAACTACGAAGAGCACCTGGAGCAATTGCGCGACTGCGACCTCATCATCGAGGCCATCGCCGAGCGCATGGACTGGAAGCTCGACCTGTACAAGAAGATCGCGCCATTCGTGGCGCCGCACGCCATCGTGGCGTCCAACACCTCGGGCCTGTCGATCACCAAATTGAGCGAGGCGCTGCCCGAGAACATCAAGCCGCGCTTTTGCGGCATCCACTTCTTCAACCCGCCGCGCTACATGACGCTGGTGGAACTGATCGACACCCCCACCACCGCCCCCGAGGTGCTCGACCAGCTCGAAGCCTTCGTGACCAGCGGCCTGGGCAAGGGCGTGGTGCGCGCGCACGACACGCCCAACTTCATCGCCAACCGCGTGGGCATCGCCGGCATGCTGGCCACCATGAAGGAAGTCGAGAATTTCGGCCTGAGCTTTGATGTGGTGGACGACCTCACGGGCAAGAAGCTGGGCCGTGCCAGCAGCGGCACCTTCCGCACCGCCGACGTGGTGGGGCTGGACACCATGGCCCATGTCATCAAGACGCTGCAGGACAACCTGGACGAGAAGAGCGACCCGTTCTACGCCAGCTTTGAAACGCCCGCCGTGCTGAAAAAGCTGCTGGAGCTGGGCCACCTGGGCCAGAAGACCCAGGCCGGTTTCTACAAGAAGGTCGGTCGCGATGTGCTGCGCTTCGAACTGGAGGCGGAAGACTACGTGCCTGGCGGCCAGAAGGCCGACGAGGTGTACGGCCGCATGCTCAAGAAGCCTGCCGCCCAGCGCCTGAAGCTGCTGCGCAATGCCGAAGGCGCGCAGGGCCAGTTCCTGTGGGCGATCCTGCGCAACAGCTTTCACTATGCGGCCGTGCACCTGGGCACCATTGCCGACAACGCCCGCGACGTGGACCAGGCCATGCGCTGGGGCTTCGGCATGCAGCAGGGCCCGTTCGAGCTGTGGCAGGAAGCCGGCTGGCTCGAAGTGGCGAAGATGATCCAGGAAGACATCGATGCCGGCAAGGCATTGAGCCGTGCGCCGTTGCCCGAGTGGGTCTTCAAGGGCCCCGTGGCCGAGGCCGGTGGCGTGCACACCGCGCAAGGCTCGTGGAGTGCATCCGCTGCCAAATTCGTAGCGCGTCGCGCTTTGCCCGTGTACGCCAGGCAGCATTTTCCTGAAAGACTGCTGGGCGAAGCCTTGCCCGACTACAAGACGGCTGGCAAGACGCTGCACGAAGACGACGCCATCCGCCTGTGGACGCTGGACGGCGATGACCGTCCCTCCGGTAGCGGAGTGCTCATCGCCAGCATCAAGACCAAGATGCACGCCATCAGCCCCGACGTGTGCGAGGGCCTGAACCTGGCGGTCGAGATGGCCGAGAAGGACTTCCAGGGCGTGGTCATCTGGTCGGGCGACGAGCCCTTCAGCGTGGGTGCCGACCTGCAGGCCATGCTGCCCGCCTTCATGATCGCCGGCGTGAGCGCGGTCGAAGGGGCAGAGCACGAAATGCAGCAGACCATGCTGCGCCTGCGTTACGCCAACGTGCCCGTGGTCTCTGCCGTGCGCGGCATGGCGCTGGGCGGTGGCTGCGAGCTAGCCGTGCACTCGGCCCGCCGCGTGGTGCACATGGAAAGCTACATCGGCCTGGTCGAAGTGGGTGTGGGCCTGGTGCCCGGCGCTGGCGGCCTGACCTACATCGCCCGCCGTGCGGCCGAGAACGCCGAGGCCTCGACCGGCAAGGACTTGCTGCCGTTTCTCACCGAAGGCTTCACCGCCGCCGCCATGGCCAAGGTGGGCACCAGCGCGCTCGAATCGCGCAAGCTGGGCTATGTGCTGCACAGCGACGTGATTGTGCCGCACAAGAACGAGCTGCTGTTTGTTGCCATCAACGAAGCCAAGGCCCTGGCCAGCGGCGGCTGGCGTGCGCCGCACAAGCGCCTGTTCCCCGTGGCGGGCCGCAGCGGCATCGCCACCATCAAGGGCTCGCTGGTCAACATGCGCGACGGCGGCTTCATCAGCCAGCACGACTTCCACATCGCCAGCCTGATCGCCGAAGTGGTCTGCGGCGGCGACGTGGATGCCGGCACGCTGGTGAGCGAGGAGTACCTGATGGCGCTGGAGCGCAAGGCCTTCTGCGCGCTCATCGAGCACCCCAAGACGCAGGAGCGCATCCTGGGCATGCTCTCGACGGGCAAACCGGTGAGAAATTGATTGGCCACCATCACCATGAGCGAACACGCCCCCAACCAACTGCAGCGCTCGCTGATGCGCCTGGACGAGGCACCCGCCTTCCTGCGCGGCTTCGTGCAGAACATCATCCTGCGCCGCGCCGTGCCCTTCACCGGAACGGCCGGGGTGCAGTTCGTGTCGCTGACGCCCGAGCGGGTGGAGGTGCGCCTGGCCAACACGCACCGCGTGCAAAACCACATTGGAGGGGTGCATGCCTCGGCCATGAACCTGCTGGCCGAAACGGCCACTGGCATGGTGGTGGGCATGAATGTGCGCGATGACTGCACGCCGCTGGCCAAGGAATTCAGCATGGCGTTCAGGAAGCGCGCCACGGGTGGCCTCAAGGCCGTGGCCACGCTCACGCCCGCGCAGCGTGCCGCCCTGCAGGCCAGCGACAAGGGTGAGGTGGAGGTTGCGGTCACCGTGACCGACGAAGCCGGCGTGGAGCCGGTCGAATGTGTTTTTACGTGGGCCTGGGTTCCAGCCAGCCGCCCCGCCAAGAATTGAAGGAGTTATCCCATGGCCCAACCAATCCAGGAAGCCTACATCGTCGCGGCCACGCGCACGCCCATCGGGCGCTCGCACCGCGGCTTCTTTCGCAACATGCGCCCCGATGATCTGCTGGCCACCACCCTCAAGGCCGCGCTGGCGGCTGCGCCGGGCCTGGACCCTGCAGCGATTGAAGACATCATCTGTGGCTGCGCCATTCCGGAAGCGCAGCAGGGCCTGAACGTGGCGCGCATTGGCGCCGTGCTGGCCGGCCTGCCCACCAGCGTGGGCGGCATCACCGTCAACCGTTTCTGCGCATCGGGCCTGTCGGCCGTGCAGATGGCCGCCGATCGCATCCGCGTGGGTGAGGCCGAGGTGATGATCGCCGCCGGGGTAGAAAGCATGAGCATGGTGCCCATGATGGGCAACAGCCCCAGCCTGTCGCCCAGCATTTTCGAGCGCGAAGGCGATGTGGGCATTGCCTACGGCATGGGCCTCACGGCCGAGAAGGTGGCGCAGCAGTGGAAGGTGAGCCGCGAAGCGCAGGACGCGTTTGCGCTGCAGTCGCACCTGAAGGCCCTGGCTGCGCAAAAGGCCGGCTACTTTGCCGACGAGATCACGCCCATCGAGGTGACCGACCGCACGGCCAACCTCGAAACCGGCGAGTCCATCGCCACCACCCGCACCGTGAGCCTGGACGAAGGCGCGCGGGCCGACACCTCGCTCGAAGGCCTGGCCAGGCTGCGCACGGTATTCGCTGCGCGCGGCTCGGTCACGGCGGGCAACAGCTCGCAGACCAGCGACGGCGCCGGTGCGCTGATCCTGGCCAGCGAAGCGGCCGTGAAGCGCTTTGGCCTCACGCCACTGGCGCGTTTCGTGAGCTACGCGGCCAAGGGCGTGCCACCGCACATCATGGGGATCGGCCCTATCGAAGCCATTCCGGCCGCACTGCGCTATGCAGGCCTCAAGCACCAGGACATCGACTGGTACGAGCTGAACGAAGCCTTTGCGGCGCAGTCGCTGGCGGTGATGAACACGCTGGGGCTGGATCCAGCCAAGGTGAACCCGATGGGGGGCGCGATTGCGCTGGGGCATCCGCTGGGGGCGACGGGGGCGATCCGGTCGGCGACGGTGGTGCATGCGCTCAAGCGGAACAAGTTGAGGTATGGGATGGTGACGATGTGTGTGGGGATGGGGCAGGGGGCTGCGGGGATTTTTGAGGCTGTTTGATTTGATTTGACTTGACTGGCTACATGCCTGAGATGCCTTCCCCACCCGTTCGGGCTGAGCTTGTCGAAGCCAGGCCTGGTGCGCTGGTTTGGGCGGTGTGCGTTGGTTGAGTGCGGAGGCCGGGTCTCGCCCCGGCGGGCAACCTGAAGGGAACCTGAGCGGACATCCCTTCGGGCCATCGCTGCGCTCGGCCCGGGCTGCGCAGCGCGAGGCGCTTGCGCCCG
>NZ_AUEX01000017.1:0-31199 GCF_000426205.1 Acidovorax sp. JHL-9 | reverse complement strand
GAGCCCTGATCCGCTGGCCGCTGCGCTCCTCGGCGCATCCTGAAGGGAACCCGAGCGAACATCCCTTCGGGCCATCGCTGCGCTTGGCCCGGGCTGCGCAGCGCGTGGCGCTTGCGCCCGCGAGAGGGTGCCGAGCGCAGCGATGGCCCGTAGGTTGTTTGGATGTTCTTTTCCCACACCATCTGGCTGCGCCTGCGGCGGGGGGGTTGGGGGGTGGGGGTGGGGGGCAGTGCGCGCATGCCTCGTCAACTGACTCGCCGTAGCTGTCCGAGCGGCGCGCGCAGCGCAAAGCGAGTTCCACGGCGCACCCCGCAACCGCCCCGACGCAGGTCTGCCCCGAAGGGGTTGCAGGCTGTGGGTCGCCTTTTCTTTGCTTACTTTCTTTTGGCGAAGCAAAAGAAAGTGAGTCGGCCGCCGGGCCAAGACCCGGCCTCCGCCCTCAGCAAACAAAAACCGCACGCCCCCAAAAGTTCAAAACAACGCCCGCCAAACCTCCCCCGCATGCGACACCCCAAACAGCACCACCCCAATCAACCCACCCACCACCGTCCCATTGATCCGGATGTACTGCAGATCCTTGCCGATGTTCAACTCGATCAGTGCCGCCATCTCCTCGGCATCCCAGCGGCGCACCGTGTCCTCGATGTGCTGCGCAATGAACTGCGACACATCCGGCGCAAGCCCCTGCACCCAGCTTTCCAGCCGCAGGTTGAGCGACTGGCGCAATGCCGCATCACCCGCCAGCGAGCGGCCCAACCACGCGCCCATGGCATGCACGTTGCGCGCCACGGCCGAGTGCTCGTCGGCCAGGTCGCGCTGCAAGGCGGCGCGCATGCCCAGCCACAGGTCCTGCACATAGCGGCCCAGCGTCGCATTGGTCTGCAGGTAGCGCCGGATCTCCTCGCCCTTGCGCGCCCAGTCCGGATCGGTCTGCAGCCTGTGCACCAGCCGCTGCACGGCCGCGTCGAACTGTTCGCGCAACTGGTGCTGCGGGTTCTGCGCCACGTCGGCCAGCACGGCCTCGAGCGCGTTGGCGATCATGGCCGAGCCCTTGTCGCCCAGCCAGTCGGTGGGCAGCATTTTTTCCTTGAGCGGATGCTCTTTCTTGAGCCACTGCACGATGGTGGTAGCAATCAGCTGGCGCGTGCCCTCCTCCTGCAGGACCACGATCAGCCGCCCCAGTGCATCGTCCAGCAGTGCCTGGTGGCGCCCGTTGTGGGTGAGCGCCCCCAGCACCGTGGCCAGGGTACCCGACAGATCCACCCGCCCGATGAGGGTACGCGCCGCCTTGCGGATGAAGCGCTCCATCTGCGCATCCTGCACGGTGTCGAGGGCGGCGCTGAGCAGCCGCGCCGCCTGCTGGCCCAGCAAGCTGGCGTTGCCCGCATCGCCCAGCCATTGGGCCAGCCGCGCGGCGGGATCGTGGCGCCGCATCAGCGCCACCAGCGAGGGCGGATCGAGGAAGCGGTCGCGCACAAAGGTGGCCAGATTGGCGCCGATGCGGTCCTTGTTGCGTGCAATCACCGCCGTGTGCGGGATGGGCAGGCCCAGTGGCCGGCGAAACAGCGCCACCACCGCGAACCAGTCGGCCAGTGCGCCGACCATGGCGGCCTCGGCCATGGCTTTCACGCAGTTCAGCAGCAGACCGCGCTCCACCACGCTGGTGCCAACGAACACCACGGTCACCAGCAGCAAAAGGCCCAGGGCCTGGCGCTTGGCGCGGCGCAAGGCCAGGGCTGCGGGGTTGGCGTCTGGATTCATGCGGGCGAGCCAGCCTGCCTCGACCTCACCCCGTCAGGCAGCGGCCGCGATCTGGTCCAGCGCCTTCGACAAATGGCCCACTGTCCGCTCCACGTGGTGCCACTTGTCCAGGCCGAACAGGCCGATGCGGAAGCTCTTGAAGTCCGGCCCTTCATCGCATTGCAGCGGCACGCCGGCGGCGGTCTGCAGGCCCACCTCCATGAATTTCTTGCCGTTCTGGATACCGGGGTCGGTGGTGTAGCTCACCACCACGCCGGGCGCCTTGAAGCCTTCGGCCGCCACGCTGGGAAAGCCGCGCGATTCGAGCAGCGCGCGCACCTTGGCGCCCAGCTCGATCTGTTCCTCGCGCACCTTCTCAAAGCCATAGGCACGCGTTTCCTGCATCACGTCGCGCAGGCGCACCAGCGCGTCGGTGGGCATGGTGGTGTGGTAGGCGTGCTGGCCTTTTGCATAGCCCTCGGCGATCTGCATCCACTTCTTCAAGTCACATGAGAAGCTGGAGCTTTGCGTACCGTCGATGGCCTGGCGGGCACGCTCAGACAACATCACCATGGCGCAGCAGGGCGAGCCGCTCCAGCCCTTTTGCGGCGCGGAAATCAGCACGTCCACGCCCGTGACCTGCATGTCCACCCACATGGCGCCCGAGGCCACGCAGTCGAGCACGAACAGCGCGCCCACCTCATGGGCGGCAGCCGTCAGCGTGCGAAGGTAGTCGTCGCTCAGGATGATGCCGCTGGCTGTCTCGACATGGGGCGCGAACACCACCTTGGGCCTCTCGGCACGGATGGTGGCAGCCACTTCATCGGCCGGGCATGGCGCCCAGGGCGCCTGCGGGCCGCTGCCCTGCTGGCGCGCCTTGCAGACCACGGCGCCGCCACCCAGGCCCTTGTCGGCGTCGAAAATCTGGCTCCAGCGGTAACTGAACCAGCCGTTGCGCACGATCAGCACCTTTTGCTGGTTGGCGAACTGGCGCGCCACCGCTTCCATGCCAAAGGTACCGCTGCCGGGAACGATCACGGCGGTGGGGGCGTGATACACCTCCTTGAGTGTGGACAGGATGTCCTGCATCACGCCGGTGAAGCGCCTGGACATGTGGTTGAGCGCGCGGTCGGTGTAAACCACCGAAAATTCAAGCAGGCCATCGGGGTCGATGTCGGGCAGCAATCCGGGCATGAAAAGATCTCCATTGACGGGTTGTGATGGCGCCACCGCCCACGGGCGGCGCGCCATGGGTGGGTCGAATCAGCTTAGCACGGGCCGCAGTGCAGGCATCCGGCGCCGCATCAGGGTGCCGGATAGGTCCGGCCGCCAAAGATGCCCGTGCCCACCCGCACCAGGGTGCTGCCCGCCTGGATGGCGGCCTCCAGATCGGCCGTCATGCCCATGGAAAGGGTGTCAAAACCTTCGAGCCCGGGCTCCCCCAGGGCCAATATCTGGTCAAAAAGTCTTCTGGCGCTTGTGTGTTTTGCGAGTTGCGCCTCGAAATCAGGGGCATGGTCGGGGATGCTCATCAGCCCGCGCACCCGCAGGCGTGGCAGTTTTGCCACAGCACGCACCAGCGCCAGGGTATCCGCCGGTGCCACGCCCGACTTGGTGGGGCCGCCGTCGATGTTCACCTGAATACAGATCTGCAGCGGTGGCAGGTGCTCCGGCCGCTGGGCCGACAGGCGCTCTGCGGTCTTGAGCCGGTCCACGGTGTGCACCCAGTCGAAATGCTCGGCCACCAGGCGGGTCTTGTTGCTCTGGATGGGGCCGATGCAATGCCACTGCAGCGCGGGCGCGCATGCCCGCCCCACCGCGGCGATCTTTTCCACCCCCTCCTGGATGTAGTTTTCACCGAATGCCCGCTGGCCGGCGGCGGCGGCCTGCACCACCGATTCGGCGCCAAAGGTCTTGGAAACGGCCAGCAGCGAGACACTGTCGGGAGCCCGGCCGGCGGCAGCGCAGGCCTGCGCAATGCGGCCCCGTACCTGTTGGAGGTTGGTAGCAATCGTGGTCATAATGAGAAACAAGCGTACCAAAGAGAGGGAACCCGTGGACATTACCCAGTTGCTCGCATTCAGCGTCAAGAACAAGGCATCCGACCTGCACTTGTCCGCGGGCTTGCCGCCCATGATCCGGGTCCACGGGGATGTGCGGCGCATCAATGTCGACGCGCTGGACCACAAGACCGTTCACGCCATGGTGTACGACATCATGAGCGACTCGCAGCGCAAGACCTACGAAGAGTTTCTGGAGGTGGACTTCTCGTTCGAGATCGATGGCCTGGCCCGCTTTCGGGTCAACGCCTTCAACCAGAACCGCGGCGCCGCTGCCGTGTTCCGCACCATTCCCAGCAAGATCCTCACGCTGGAGCAGCTCAACGCCCCCAAGATCTTCGGCGACCTGGCGCTCAAGCCGCGCGGCCTGGTGCTGGTGACAGGGCCCACGGGTTCGGGCAAGTCCACCACGCTGGCAGCCATGGTGAACTACCTCAACGAAACCGAATACGGCCACATCCTCACGGTGGAAGACCCGATCGAGTTCGTGCACGAATCCAAGAAGTGCCTGGTCAATCAGCGTGAAGTGGGGCCCATGACGCTGTCGTTCGCCGCCGCACTCAAGTCCGCACTGCGTGAAGACCCCGACGCCATCCTGGTGGGCGAAATGCGCGACCTCGAAACCATCCGGCTGGCCATGACGGCCGCAGAAACGGGCCACCTGGTCTTTGGCACGCTGCACACGTCGAGTGCCGCCAAGACCATCGACCGGATCATCGACGTGTTCCCTGCCGAAGAAAAGGAAATGGTCCGCGCCATGCTGTCCGAATCGCTGCAGGCCGTGATTTCACAGACGCTGTGCAAGCTGAAAGACGGCTCGGGCCGCGTGGCCGCGCACGAGATCATGCTGGGCACCAGCGCCATCCGCAACCTGATCCGCGAGGCCAAGGTGGCGCAGATGTATTCGACCATCCAGACCAGCAACAGCGCGGGCATGCAGACACTCGACCAGAACCTTACCGATCTGGTGCGGCGCAACATCATCAGCCCTGCGGAAGCCCGCAGCAAGGCCAAGATCCCCGAGAACTTCCCGGGTTGATCGCACTCCGGCTGCCCCCCACACATCCTTCTGACAAAGCGGCAGCAGACGCCGCACACTGGAGCCATTTATGAAAGGCATTCTCAGCCTTCTGCGCCGCAACACCCGCGGGGACAAGCCTGCGGAAGATCAGACCGACTCCGTGCTGTTCTCCACGGCCTTCGCCAGCCAGGGCGTGGACGCCTCCATGCTGGTGCCCTGGGAGGCGCGTGCCGTGGAAGTGGGCGCCAAGCGCCTGCCCCCCAGCCGCGGCGGCAAGCTGCTGCAGGCCTTGTGGGCCAAGGACAAATACATGGCCCACCTCGACACGGACGCGGTGGAGCGCATGGAGCGTTTTTTCGAGTTTGCCGCCGTTCCAGCCAACCGCGACGTCATCCGGCAGGAGGAATACGGCAACTTCATGGTGGTGGTGCTCACCGGTGCCATCGCGGTGGACCGCCTTCAGCCCTGGGGCGAGCAGCTGCGCCTGGCAGAGACGCGGCCCGGAGACATCCTGGGCGAAATGTCGCTGCTCGACAGCGGCATCCGCTTTTCGGCCTGCACCACCCTCATCGACAGTGAAATCGCCGTGCTGAGCGCCGAGGCCATGGATGACATGATGACCAAGGATCCCCAGCTGGCCGCCAGCCTGATTGCACTGCTGGCGCGCAAGCTGTCGCTGCGCCTGCGGGTCGTGAGCGCCCGGCTGAGCGACAACCGGAAATGACTCCCCGTCCTGCAGACACAGCACCCCGGAAGGATCTTTGATGGAACGCGATCAGGCCAGTAAATTCATCAACGACTTGCTCAAGCTGATGGTAAGCCGCAATGGCAGCGACTTGTTCATCACGGCAGAGTTTCCGCCCGCCATCAAGGTGGACGGCAAGGTCACCAAGGTGTCGCCCCAGCCACTGACCGGCACCCACACCCTCACGCTGGCGCGCGCCATCATGAGCGACAAGCAGGTGGCCGATTTCGAGCGCACCAAGGAATGCAACTTTGCCATCTCGCCCGCCGGCATTGGCCGCTTTCGCGTGAACGCCTTCATCCAGCAAGGCAAGGTCGGCATGGTGCTGCGGACCATTCCGCTCACGCTGCCCACCATTGACGGCCTGGGCGTGCCCCAGGTCCTCAAGGAAGTGACCATGACCAAGCGCGGCCTGTGCATCCTGGTGGGTGCCACGGGTTCGGGAAAATCGACCACGCTGGCCGCCATGGTGGACTGGCGCAACGAAAACTCCTTCGGCCACATCATCACGGTGGAAGACCCGGTGGAATTCGTGCACCCGCACAAGAACTGCGTGGTCACGCAGCGCGAAGTGGGTCTGGACACCGACAGCTGGGAAGCGGCGCTCAAGAACACGCTGCGCCAGGCCCCCGACGTGATCCTGATGGGCGAAATCCGCGACCGCGAGACCATGGAACACGCCGTGGCCTTTGCCGAAACCGGCCACCTGTGCCTGGCCACCCTGCACGCCAACAGCGCCAACCAGGCACTGGACCGGATCATCAACTTCTTTCCCGAAGAGCGCCGCACCCAATTGCTGATGGACCTGTCGCTCAACCTGCGCGCCATGGTGTCGCAGCGCCTGATCCCGAGGCAGGACGGCAAGGGCCGGGCGGCGGCGGTCGAGGTGATGCTCAACACCCCGCTGATTGCCGACCTGATCTTCAAGGGCGAAGTCGCCGAGATCAAGGAGGTCATGAAAAAGAGCCGCAACCTGGGCATGCAGACCTTCGACCAGGCGCTGTTCGATGCCTACGAGGCCAATGTGATCAGCTACGAAGATGCGCTGCGCAACGCCGACTCGCTCAACGACCTGCGCCTGCAGATCAAGCTCAACAGCCAGCGCGCCAAATCAGCCGACCTGGCCTCGGGTACAGAGCACTTCGCGATAGTGTGATTGCGCTTGAAAGCCCCCTGAGTCGCCTGCGGCGCCTTCCCCCCAGGGGGACGCCACCGGTGGCCGCCGGGCAAAGCCCGCTCCACGGTGGCCCTAACGGGTGAGCGCCCCTTGCAGGCGTTCTCTTTTTTGATTCACCCCTTTTTCCTCCTCCATCCATGCCAAGCACCAACCCCCGCAACTACGACACAACCCCTTCCCGCAAGGTCGCCTTTCTGGGCCTGGGCGTGATGGGCTACCCCATGGCCGGCCACCTGGCGCTGGCCGGTCATGAAGTCACTGTGTACAACCGGACGGCGACCAAGTCGATCGCCTGGTGCGCAGAATACGCGGGCACCAAGGCCCCGCACCATGCGGCCACGCCACGCGAAGCGGCTGCGGGCGCGGACATCGTGTTCTGCTGCGTGGGCAACGACGACGACCTGCGCTCGGTGACGCTGGGCGCGGACGGCGCCTTCGCCGGCATGCAGCCGGGCGCCGTCTTTGTGGACCACACGACGGCCTCGGCCGAAGTGGCGCGCGAGCTGCATGCCGCCGCACGCGCACTGGGGCTGCACTTTGTCGATGCCCCGGTCTCCGGGGGCCAGGCCGGTGCGCAAAACGGCCAGCTCACGGTGATGTGTGGCGGCGATCAGGCCGCTTTTGACGCCGCCCGGCCGGTGGCCATGGCTTTCTCGCGGGCGTTCACGCTGCTGGGTTCCAGCGGCTCGGGCCAGCTGGCCAAGATGGTCAACCAGATCTGCATCGCGGGCCTGGTGCAGGGCCTCTCCGAAGCGGTGGCCTTTGGCAAGAATGCCGGGCTGGACATGAAGCAGGTGCTGGATGTGATCGGCAAGGGCGCGGCCCAAAGCTGGCAGCTCGACAACCGTGGCAAGACCATGGTGGACGGCCAGTTCGACTTTGGCTTTGCCGTGGACTGGATGCGCAAGGACCTGGGCCTGGTGCTGGACGAAGCCCGCCGCAATGGCTCGCGCGTGCCGGTGACCGCGCTGGTGGACCAGTTCTATGCCGACGTGCAGAAGATGGGTGGCAACCGCTGGGATACATCCAGCCTGGTCAAGCGCCTGACCTGACAGCAAGGCGCCGGGCTGTGCCGTCGCCTGCCGCCATATGCCGTTCGTTGTCAGTTGCCCTTTGACGCGGGCTGGTCGGTGGTCACGGGCGCGGGCGACTGGGTCGTGCTGGCGCGGCGCAGGTCGTCCTCAGTGATCATCTCGAACACCCGCACCACCTTGCTCACGCCGCTCACGCCGCGCGCAATTTCGGTGGCGCGCGTGGCCTCGCGCTGCGTCACCAGCCCCATCAGGTAGACCACGTTGCGTTCGGTCACCACCTTGTAGGCGCTGGCAAAAACATCCTTGGCATCCACGAAACTCGCCCGCACCTTGCCGGTGGTCAGGGTGTCGCTGGAACGCTGGCCCAGCGAAGAGTTGGGCATCACGCCCAGATCGTTCACCACCGCACGCACATTGTTGACCTCCGTCACGATCTTCTCCACCGTGGCACGGTCCTGCGCCGTCGGCACCTCGCCGGTCAGCAAGGCCTGGCGGTTGAAGCTGGTGACGTTGACATGCACACGATCGCCCAGCACCTCTCGGATGCGGTTGGCGGCACGCAGCTCGATCCCTTCGTCCTCCACCTGGGTGCCGGTGGTGCGGCGGTCCGTGGCCATCAAGCCACCCACCATTGCCCCCCCGACAACCAGAGGCGCGCAGGCAGACAGGCCTGCAGCAAGTGCAGCGGCAGCCAGCAAGGTGCAGGCCGTACGGTTCATGGTCAGCTTCATAGCGGTATTTCCTGTTCTCCAAGTAACTGGGCATCCACGCCGTCACACAGGCAGTGCAACACCAGGGCATGGACCTCGCGCACCCGCGCGGCACGGTCGTGCGGCACGCTGATCAGCACGTCGGTCTCGCGCACCATGGCAGCGAGCTTGCCGCCGGTGCGACCGCTGAGGATCACCACGGTCATGTCACGCTCGTGCGCGGCTTCGGTGGCTGCGATCACGTTCGCATCGCTGCCCGTGACGGACAGCGCCAGCAAGACATCGCCGGCCTGGCCGAGCGCGCGCACCTGGCGAGCGAATTGCTGGTCCACGTCGCTGCTTCCCCCGGCCACCGTGAGCAGGGCGCTGTCGCAGGTCAGCGCGAGCGCAGCCAGTTCGGGCCGGTCACGCTCGAATCCTGCTACGCAGAATGCCGCAAACTGCAGCGCCTCGGCGGCCGAAGGGCCATTGCCGCAGGCCAGCACTTTGCCGCCGCTGGTGACGCAGGCCAGAATGGCCTGCACGGCTGCGGCGATGGGCGTGCTGAGGGCCTGCGCCGCCTGGTATTTCAGGTCGGCACTGTCGATGAAGTGCTGTTGGATGCGTTGCTCAAGCATGGGAGCCCGATGATACCCGCGGCCTGTTATCAGTTTTGTAGCAAACCGTAGTCGTCGGCGTGGCGCACAAGGCTTTGGGTGGTCCGCGCTTATTGGGCGTCGAAGGCCGCCTTGAGCCATTGCACCGATGCATCCACCAGGATCACGTCGAAGCGGCACGGCGGTGGCGTGGACATGCGCATCAGGTAATGGCGTGCGGCAAACACGATACGCCGCTGCTTGGTGGCGCCAATGCTGGCACCGGCCCCACCGAAGGCATTGCTGGCGCGGCTGCGCACCTCGACAAACACCACGGTGCCGTCGCGATCGCGCATCACCAGATCAATCTCGCCTCCGCCGCGCCCGGGCGTCCGATAATTGCGCTCCAGCAACTTCAGGCCCCCGGCCTGCAGGCAGGCCAGCGCCTGGTCCTCGGCCGCATTGCCCCGCTGCCGCGTGGTGCTGCCACTGGCGACATCCGGGCCCGAAAGGCTCGCACGGGCTGGTTTTTTTCCAAGGAAATTCATTGAGCGCCTCTTTCGCATCTGCCCTGAACGCCGCCCGCGATGCAGCGGCTGCACAGCATTATCCGCAGGGTGCGCTGTATGTCGTGGCCACGCCCATCGGCAACCTGGCCGACATCACGTTGCGCGCGCTGCATGTGCTGCAGCTGGCCGATGCCGTTGCCTGCGAGGACACGCGCCACACCCAGGCACTGCTGCGCGCCTATGGCATCGACAAGACCAGCACGCAACTGCTGGCGGTACACCAGCACAACGAGGCCGAAGCCGCCTTGGCCGTGGTGCAGCGGCTGCAGCAGGGCCAGCGCATTGCCTACGTGAGCGATGCCGGCACACCGGGCGTCAGCGACCCCGGCGCACGCCTGGTGGCCGCCGTGCAGGCGGCCGGCCTGCGCGCCCTGCCGCTGCCGGGCGCCAGCAGCATCACCACGGCCTTGAGCGTGGCGGGCGCCGTGGCGCACAGCACGGAAAGCGGGGGTTTTCTCTTCGCCGGCTTTTTACCGGTGAAGCATGCCGAGCGGGCCACTGCCGTGCAGCAGCTGGCCAGCGAGCCCCGCTGCGTCGTGCTGCTCGAAGCCCCCCACCGCATTGGAGAGCTGGCCCAGGCGCTGTCGGTACTGGGGGATCGCCCGGTCACGCTGGCGCGCGAGCTCACCAAGCAATTCGAAGAAATCGCCACCCAGCCGGCCCGGGATCTGACGGCCTGGCTGGAAGGCTCGCCCCAGCGTTCGCGGGGTGAATTCGTGGTGCTGCTGCACCCCACGGCGCCCACCACCGACGACAGCGACAGCCTGCGCGTGCTGCGCCTGCTGCTGCGGGAACTGCCCCTCAAGACCGCCGTGCGCCTGGCTGCGGAAGTGACGGGTGCATCCCGCAACAGCCTGTATGACACCGCACTGGCGTGGAAACGCGGAACGCCCGAAAGCGGGGACGAATGAAGCGCTCTGGATCGAATATGCCTGTAGCAATTAATTCATCAGCGCATCCAACCATTACCTCACGAGCACTCTCGCTCCGCCTCGGTGCCGCTGATCAAGGTGCGCAAACCGCCAGCCCCGCCGCAACGCCACCCAACAGATCGCCTTCGACCTGCGGTGTGTCAGGAAACGCCACGCGCAGCGCCTGGCGCAGCGGGCGCAACGCCGACGATCCCCCGGTGAGGTAGATGGCCTGCAGATCCTGGGGCACCAGCCCGGCCTGCTGCAGGCATTCGGTGGCGCAGTTCACCACCTGTTGCAAGGGCCCGGCAAGGTGGCGGGCCAGGCCGTCGGGGGTCACGAGTGCGTTCAGACCCGGCTCCACCCAGTCCAGCGCCATCGGCGCCTCCGCGGCATCGACGGACGCCGCGATCTTGGCCTGCTCCACCGTGTTGGCCAGGCGATGACCCAGACGCTGGTGCAGCACCGTCATCAGGCGATCATGCAGCTGGGGCTGCGCATAGTCGGGGCGCAGGGCCTGCGCATCGCGCAGTGCCCGCGGCGCATACAGCCACTGGATCAGGTGCCAGGTCGCCAGGTCGAAGAACACCCGGCTCGGCACCTCGCGCCCCGCAGGCCCGGTGTGGCCCAGGCCCAGCAGGGGCATCAGCAGTGCCAAGCTCAAGCGCCGGTCGAAATCGGTGCCGCCGACATGGACACCGGTAGTGGCCAGAATGTCACGGCTGCGATCGGTGCGCGCCCGCCGGTCCGGCCCCAGGCGCACCACGGTGAAATCAGAGGTACCACCGCCAATGTCCACCACCAGCACCAGCGATTCGCGCTCGATGCGCTGCTCATAGTCCAGCGCCGCGGCAATGGGCTCCAGCTGGAACGCGATGTTCACGAACCCCGCGTCCTGCGCGGCCTGCCGCAGGGCCTCTTCGGCCTGCCGGTCCCGCGAGGCGTCACCATCCACGAAGTGCACGGGCCGCCCCAGCATCACCCGGCCCGGCATGCCACCCAGGGTTTCACGCGCCTGGCTGGCCAGCATGCGCAAGAACAGGCTGATGATGTCCTGGTAGCTCACCAGCGCGTTGTGCACCGCCGTCTTCTCCTGCAGCAGCGAACTGCCCAGCAGGCTTTTGAGCGAACGCATGAGCCGCCCTTCAGTGCCGGCAAGATACTGCTCCACGGCATCGCGCCCATAGTGGGTGCTGTGGTCTTCGGCATTGAAGAACAGCGCCGTCGGCAAGGTGTTGCTCTCGCCTTCCAGGCGCAACATGCGCGCGGGCGAATCCCCCTGGCGCACGGCCATGGCCGAGTTGGAGGTACCAAAGTCAATGCCCAGGGTCGTGTCGGTCAGAACTGCCATCGTGAAAATAGAGAGATAGAGAGCGAACCGGAATGACGGCCGCCTCGGACATACGGAACGGCGACTTCGTGCCACATCGCCGGTACTGGCGTGCGCCCCCAGCCTCTGCAAGCCCGGAACGCCAATAGGAAAAGCCCTTGATCCTTACGAACCAAGGGCTTTGATTTCTGGTGGCCTGGGACGGAATCGAACCGCCGACACAAGGATTTTCAATCCTCTGCTCTACCGACTGAGCTACCGGGCCTGAGCCTTAAATTATATACCTAAATTTCTGAGCAAATCACCAACGATCCCAAGATTAATTCCGCTTTCCGCGACCGAGATCCACGCCCAATTGGCGCAGCTTGCGGTACAGGTGGGTGCGCTCGAGTCCGGTTTTTTCTGCGACACGGGTCATGGAGCCGCCTTCGCGGGCCAGATGGAATTCAAAGTAGGCTTTTTCGAAACCGTCGCGGGCTTCACGCAGGGGGCGATCCAGATCGAACCCCTGATGCGCGTGGGGGCCGGACTCTCCCAGCATGGCGGTGGTGACGATCGGAGCGGGCACAAAGCCGCCCTCCATGGGAACCACGGCGGGCTGCTGGGTGGCCACGGGAGCCAACTGCTGGGCGGCGTTGCGTGCCAGCCCCTGTTCCACCGCCTTGAGCAGCTTTTGCAAGGTGATGGGTTTTTCAAGGAACGAGAAAGCGCCGATCCGCGTGGCTTCCACGGCGGTATCTATGGTGGCGTGTCCACTCATCATGATGACGGGCATGGTGAGCGCTCCAGCCGTGGCCCATTCCTTCAACAACGAGACGCCGTCTGTGTCCGGCATCCAGATGTCCAGCAACACCAGGTCGTACGCACCTGCCGCACGCGCCACGCGCGCCTGTGTGGCGTTCTCGGCGAGGTCCACGCTGTGTCCCTCGTCATTCAGGATTTCCGACAAGAGGTCACGAATACCGAGTTCGTCATCAACCACCAGAATGTTTGCCATGTATATGAAACGCCTTGGATGCTGCAGTGGGTGTTGTTATGACACCACCGATGGGTAAGTGGCGAATGATAACGACACTTGCGCCCCCCGCACCACGCCGTCGTCCAGCCGGTTGGACAACTCGATCCGGGCACCGTGCTCGTCGGCAATCTTCTTCACCACGGCTAGGCCCAGCCCGGTGCCCCGTGGTTTGGTGGTGACATAGGGTTCAAATGCCCGCTGCAGAATGTGCGCGGGAAAGCCTGGGCCACTATCGGTCACGGTCAGGCGAACGCGGTGCGATGACTCGCTCCAGCGGGTGCTGATACGCACCGGCAGCATCGGCTCGGAGCCCCCCGCACGAGCCTGCACGGTGGCGTCCTGGGCATTTTGCAGCAGGTTGTGCACGACCTGGCGCAGCTGCTGTGCGTCGCCGGCAATCGGCGGGCAACGCAGATCCAGCTCGGATTCCACGGGGACCGTGGCGTTTTCGGCCCCATACAGATAGAGCACGTCGGTCACCAGCACGTTCAGGTCCAGCGTTTGCAATTCGGCAGCGGGCAGGCGTGCATAGTCGCGGAACTCGTTGACGAGCCGCTTCATCGCAGCCACCTGCTCCACGATGGTCCGGACCGACTTGGTCAAGATGGCCTGCTCCGGCGCCGGCAGCTTACCGGTGAGCTTCATTTCCAGGCGCTCGGCAGACAGCTGGACGGGGGTCAGGGGGTTCTTGATCTCATGGGCCAGGCGCCGTGCCACCTCACCCCAGGCCTGGGCACGCTGGGCCGAAACAATTTCCGAAATGTCGTCAAAAACCAACAGCCGCGACGCATCTGGAAGCTCGGCACCCCGCATGACCAGGCTTGTCGCGTGGTGCGCAGTGCCACTGGCGGAGCCATGCAGTTCAAACGGTTGCTGCCAATGGTCCAGTCCGTGGTGGTGGAGATCACCCAGGAATTCATCGAACTGCTGTTGCACTGTCGCGGCAAAAGCGGCCAGCCCCGGCACCGCTGCCAGCGGCTGACCTGCGTAGGCCGCCATGGGGGCGCGCAGGATGCGCGTGGCGCCCGGATTGAAGGACAGGATGACGCCTTGCCGATCGAGGACGACCACACCTGCGGTGAGGTTGTCCAGGATGGTCTGCAGCTTGGCACGCGCTGCATCCACCTCGCCCATGCTCTGCTCCACCGCCCCCTGCGCGTCCGCAATCTGCTGGGTCATGGTAGCAAAGGAGCGCGTGAGTCCGTCGAGCTCATCCTTGCCCTGCAGGGCGGCCTTGGGGCTGAGATTGCCCGCCGCCACCTCCCGCACCCCCTCCGCGAGCACCAGCAGCGGTCGCACCAGCTGGTTGCCCAGCAATACGGCCAGAAGAACGGCGCCAAAAACGGCCAGGAACAAGCCCAGCGTCAGGGTGCCCACATACATGCGGCGAAGGCCCTCGCGGGCCAGGGCCCGTTCCTGGTATTCCCGATTGGCTTCCTGCACCGCCAGCGCATTGGCCACCAGTGCCGGCGGCAGGGGCATGGTGACCTGCAAAAAACGCGGCTCCAGCAGCAGGCCCACGCTGGGGCTGGCGACCAGCGCAAACACCTTGACCCGGGCGCTCTGCGCGGCAGCAGGGTCGGTAATGTCGTCCAGCCCCTCGATCTGGGCCAGGGTGCGCTGCTGGCGCACCATGCGCAGCTGCGCTGCGCCAGGGCGCTCCGGGCTCAGGCGGAAACGCGACTGGCCGGCACTGGCAACGGCATGCCCGGCGGCACTCCACAAGATCACGTCGCTGGCGGAAAGCTGGTCGCGGATGCGCTCCAGCACCAGCCCGGCTGCGGCATCGGGCACCTGGGCCAGCTGCACGCTGGCGGAGCGCGCCTTGCTGGCCATGTCTTCGGCCATGGAGTCGAGGGACACCCGTGCCAGATTCACGCCCGCCACCAGGGCCCCCTCCACCTTCACATCAAACCAGCTTTCAATGGACCGGGTGACAAACTGGTAAGACACCACATAGATCAGCAGCCCGGGCAGCAGGCCCACCAGTGCAAAGATGGCGGCCAGCTTGACCAGCAGACGGCTGCCGAAGCGCCCGCGCCGCAGCCGCACGGCCAACCGCACGCCCACCCACGCCAGCACCGCCAGCAACAGCACGGCCACCAGCACGTTCACCCCGAACAGCCAGGCGTAATTGCGCTCGTAGAGCGCCCGGTTGTTGGTGGCCAGCGTGAGCATGAAAAGCAGCACCATGCCAATGGCCGACATGATGGCGGCGCCCACCCCGACGGTCCAGCGTACCGCCCGCGACTGCCGCCCCAACGCCTGAGTCGACGCCGATTCTGCAGAAAGTTTGCGCTTGCTCACCGTGCGTTCTCCGGCGCCAGGCGCTGGTTCCGGGCGACCGCCAGGCTCCAGCCGGCGCTGCCCACCGCCCCGATCTGGAGGGGACGTGGCAATTGCGTCATGTCCAGCCGAAACCGGAAATTGACGGTGTGCACGGCATCTGCATCAACTTCACCATCCTCCGCAATCTTCCAGCGCGAAATTCGCTGCATGGCCGACACGGCATCGCGCAGGTCGTCAAAATTCTGTCCCAGCGCCACCCCCAGCCCGGTGTTCGCAAACGGCACGGGCGACGTGCTCAGACGCCAGCGCCGGGTCAGGGGCTGATAGTTCAGGCGCAGATGGCGGGTGGCAGTGGCCACCTGGCGGTCTGACCAGTACCAGCGCTCCCGCAGCACCTGTGCTTCGACCACAAAGAACATCGGAAGGCCCTTGTAAAGAGCGTCTTCGGCCAGTTCGGGCAGTGCCAAATGCAAGCTGGCGCTGAGGTACACACCATCGTCCGTGCGCTCCAGGCGCAGATCGGTCACTTCGCTCGCATGCGATTGCGCCTGCACAGGCAGCGGCCAGGCCAGCATGCACAGCCAGGCGAACACCCAACAAAAGATCGAGCGGACCATGCGGCGCTCACCCGGGGGCCTTATGCAACAGTGCGTAAAAAAATCCGTCGTGTTCACCCGTTGCATTGTCCGGGACTGCTCCACGATTGTTTCCATTGCCAGGAATTAAATGCCCTGGGGATGGCAGCAACCGGGCATCGGTGTTGTGCGCAAGAAACGTTTGGACCTGCGCATCGCCCTCGGCACGGAACACCGAACAGGTGCAGTACAGCAGGCGACCGCCCGGTTTCACCAACGGCCACAGGGCCGCCAGCAGGCGAGCCTGCTGGGCGGCCAGCTGGGCAATATCGGTTTCGCGGCGCAGCCAGCGCACATCCGGGTGGCGACGGACGATGCCCGATGCCGTGCACGGAGCGTCCAGCAAGATCGCATCGAACAAGACGCCGGAGCAGTGCTGCCGCCACCAGTCCTGCGGCTGTGCCGCATCGGCCACCAGCACCTGCGCGCGCAGGCCCAGGCGATCCAGGGTTTCGTGGATGCGTGCGCTGCGCACGGCATCCACCTCCAGCGCGGTCACCTGGATGGGGCTGGATGCGCCCGCGTATTCGAGCAGGTGGGCGGTCTTGCCTCCCGGCGCGGCGCAGGCATCCAGCACCCGCAAGGGCTGCGTGAGGTCCAGTCCTTGCAGCAGCAACGGCGCGGCCTGCTGCGCAGCGGCATCCTGCACCGAAACCATCCCCTGGGCGAATCCCGGCAAGTCCGCCACCGGCAGGGGCTGCTGCAGGATCAGCCCATATTCACCGACCACGGATGAAGCAATATTCATCGCAGCCAGCGATTGCTGGTATTGCGTTACCTGGCCTTTTCTTCCATTGACCCGCAATACCATGGGCGCTTGGGCGTTGTTGGCCTGCAGGATCTGCTGCCATTGCGCCGGGTGGTCTTTCTGCAGTTTTTTCACCCACCACAGCGGGTGGTTCCAGCGCGCCACAGGGTCGGCATCGGTCGCGGCGACCAGGGCTTCGCGCTCCCGCAGAAAGCGGCGCAGGCAGGCATTGATGAAAGAGGCCTGCGCACGGGTGGCCATGCTGCGTTTGGCCGCTTCCACGGCCTGGTTGACCAGGGTGAAGGGCTCGTAAGGCGCCTCGTCGGCACGCCACGACAGGGCCAAAGCCGTGCACAGCAGCGCATCGGCAGCGGGGGGCGGCGTGCGGGACACCAGTTGACGCCGCAGTGCCTGTGCCCGGCCCAGCGTGCGCAACACCTGAAAAAGCAGCGCCTGCACCCCCGGCCGCAAGCCAGCATCCACGGCAGCCATCGCCGCCGTACCCGATTGGCCGGCACAAATGGCCTGCAACGCCGTGGCGACGCCCGCGAGTTGTTCCCACAGCGCAACCCCGGACGCTCCATGGGGGTCGGTGCTGCGCCGTGGCGGCACGGAATCGCGGCTTCCAGGCGCGGTGCGGGGTCGGCGGTGTGAACCAGCTGCTGTCATGAATGGCTTTCTGGCGCAATGGACAGTACACGCGCTGGAGTGAACCCGAAGGTCCAGGCCAGCATCAGTGCAGGAAACTGCCCGAGTGCGGCGTTGTAATGGAGCACCGCATCATTGAAGATCTGTGCCGCCTGTTCGTTATGCTTGCGCAATTCGTCCCACCGGGCGCGCCAATGCGCCATTTTGCGGTTGGCATCTTCGGCATCAGCGCCAGGCTGCAGATTCCGCCACACTGCATCCAGCACCGCGCACGCGGCAGACAGCGCCGCCACGGACTCCCCCTGCAACGGTCGCGCCCGCGCTACGGCCAAAGAGACTGTCAATTGTGTGGAGGCCCCTTGCAGGGTGCTGTGCGCTTCGCGGTCCAGGGCCCCGGCGGTGACCTGAGCGGCGTCGAACTCACCGACCATGGCAAGCCATCGGACCAGATGGGCATCCAGACTGCCAAAGGCCTGAACCACCGCCGAGCGCAGACGCACCAGGCGGTTGTAAGCGCCGACGGACCAGAAAAGAGCGATCGCGATGACTATCCAGCTGAGCGGCGATGACCACATGCGCTAACACCGGCACCACATGCAGCATGCGGCCCGGTCCGTGAGAGTTCCAGAAAAAACGCTCCCGGCCCGTCAGGAGACAGGGCGGGAGCGCATCAGTGACGGCCCGGGGGCTTAGTCGGCAGCCGCGTCAGGAGCGGCACCTTCTGTCACGGAGGCATCTGCCGAGGCCTCCATTTCGGCCGCTTCCGCTTCGGCAATGGCGCGGCGCTCGGCGTCGTCCATGGCGTCCTTGGCCTTGCGCGCCTGGTGGTAGGCCATGCCGGTGCCGGCAGGAATCAGGCGACCCACGATGACGTTTTCCTTCAGACCACGCAGCTCGTCGCGCTTGCCCATGATGGCAGCCTCGGTGAGCACGCGGGTGGTTTCCTGGAAGGAAGCGGCCGAGATGAACGAATCGGTCGACAGCGAGGCCTTCGTGATACCCAGGAGCAGATTGCTGTAGGTCGCGGGAATCTTGCCCGCGGCCTGCAGTGCATCGTTGGTGTTGAGGATCTCGGAGCGCTCGACTTGCTCGCCGCCAATGTAGCTGGACTCGCCGATGTTCTCGACCACGACGCGACGCAACATCTGGCGAACGATCACCTCGATGTGCTTGTCGTTGATCTTCACACCCTGCAAGCGGTACACGTCCTGCACTTCATCGACGATGTAGCGCGACAGCTCTTCGATGCCCAGCAGGCGCAGGATGTCCTGCGGGTCGGCCGGACCGTCCACGATGGACTCGCCCTTGTTGACCACCTGGCCTTCGTGCACCAGGATGTTCTTTTCCTTGGGCACGAGTTCCTCGAACACACGGCCTTCGGGATCGGTGATCTGCAGGCGCACCTTGCCTTTGGTTTCCTTGCCGAACGACACGGTACCGGTCATTTCGGCCAGCGTGCCCTTGTCCTTGGGCGTGCGGGCTTCGAACAGCTCGGCCACGCGGGGCAGACCGCCGGTAATGTCGCGGGTCTTCTGGCCTTCGACCGGGATACGGGCCAGCACTTCGCCGGGGCCCACGTCCTGGCCATCGCGCACCTGGATCAGGGCGCCGACCTGGAAGCCGATGGTCACCGAGTGGTCGGTGCCAGGGATCTTCACTTCGTTGCCCTGGGCATCGATCAGCTTCACCTGTGGGCGCACGACCTTGGCAGCGCCGCGGCGCTTCGGATCGATCACCACCAGCGTGGACAGGCCGGTCACCTCGTCGACCTGCTTGGCCACCGTGAGGCCTTCCTCGACGTTCTCGAACTTCACCTGGCCAGCAAACTCGGTGATGATCGGGCGCGTCAGCGGATCCCAGTTGGCGAGAATGGTGCCAGCCTTGATGGTCTGGTCTGCCTTCACCGTCAGCGTGGCGCCGTAGGGCACCTTGTGGCGCTCGCGCTCGCGGCCGTGCTCGTCCTGGATGATGATTTCACCCGAACGTGCAATCACCACCAGCTCGCCCTTGGTGTTGCTCACGTAGCGCATCGTGGCGTTGAAGCCGATCACGCCGTTGGACTTGGCTTCCACGCTCGACGCGATGGCGGCACGCGAAGCGGCACCACCGATGTGGAAGGTACGCATGGTCAGCTGCGTGCCTGGCTCGCCGATGGACTGGGCGGCGATCACACCCACGGCTTCGCCGAGGTTGATCAGGCCGCCACGGCCCAGGTCGCGGCCATAGCACTTGGCGCACAGGCCGTAGCGGGTTTCGCAGGTCAGGGCGGTGCGCACCTTGACTTCGTCCACGCCAGCGGCTTCGATTTCCTCGATGAGGTCTTCTTCCAGCATCACGCCGGCAGGCACCAGCACGGCACGCGTTTCGGGGTGCAGCACGTCCTCGGCAGCGGTGCGGCCCAGAATACGTTCGCGCAGCGATTCGATCACTTCACCGCCTTCGACGATGGCGCGCATCAGCGAACCATTGGCCGTGCCGCAATCCTCTTCGGTCACCACCAGGTCCTGCGTCACGTCCACCAGACGGCGGGTGAGGTAACCGGAGTTCGCGGTCTTCAGCGCCGTGTCGGCCAGACCCTTGCGGGCACCGTGGGTGGAGATGAAGTACTCCAGCACGTTCAGGCCTTCGCGGAAGTTCGCGGTAATGGGTGTCTCGATGATCGAGCCGTCCGGCTTGGCCATCAGACCCCGCATACCGGCCACCTGGCGGATCTGGGCGGCAGAGCCGCGGGCGCCGGAGTCGGCCATCATGTAGATGGAGTTGAAGGACTCCTGGTCCACTTCCTTGCCGTGGCGGTCCATGACCTTCTGCTTGGACAGCTGGGCCATCATCACCTTGGACACTTCGTCGCCGGCCTTGCCCCAGATGTCCACCACCTTGTTGTAGCGCTCGCCAGAGGTCACCAGACCGGACACATATTGCTGTTCGATCTCTTTGACCTCCTTCTCGGAGCGCTCGATGATGCCGGCCTTTTGCGGCGGCACCAGCATGTCGTCGATGGCGATGGAGATACCGGCGCGGGTCGCCAGGCGGAAGCCGTTTTGCAGCAGCTTGTCGGCAAACACCACCGTCTCCTTCAGGCCGCACTTGCGGAAGGACACGTTGATCAGGCGCGAGATTTCCTTCTTCTTGAGCGCCTTGTTCATGTTGGAGAACGGCAGGCCCTTGGGCAGGATCTCGGACAGCAGTGCGCGGCCCACGGTGGTTTCCACCAGCGAGGTCGAGGGCACGAATTCGCCCGTGGCCTTGTCCTTGGTCCACTCGGTCATGCGCACGGTGATCTTGGCAGCCAGTTCGACCTGGCCGGCGTCCAGCGCGCGCTGCACTTCCCCGGTATCGGCGAACACCAGGCCTTCACCCTTGCCGTTGATGCGGTCACGGGTGGCGTAGTACAGGCCCAGCACCACGTCCTGTGAAGGCACGATGGAGGGTTCGCCCGAAGCAGGGAACAGCACGTTGTTGGAGGCCAGCATCAGCGTGCGGGCTTCCATCTGCGCTTCCACCGACAGCGGCACGTGGACAGCCATCTGGTCACCGTCGAAGTCGGCGTTGAAGGCCGCGCAGACGAGGGGGTGCAGCTGGATGGCCTTGCCTTCGATCAGGATGGGCTCGAAGGCCTGGATGCCCAGACGGTGCAGCGTAGGCGCACGGTTGAGCATCACGGGGTGTTCCTTGATGACCTCTTCCAGGATGTCCCACACCACGGGGGTGCCGGATTCGACTTCCTTCTTGGCGGCCTTGATCGTCGTCGCGATGCCCATGGCTTCGAGGCGCGAGAAAATGAAGGGCTTGAACAGCTCCAGCGCCATCAGCTTGGGCAGGCCGCACTGGTGCAGCTTGAGCGTGGGGCCCACGGTGATCACGGAACGACCCGAGTAGTCCACGCGCTTGCCCAGCAGGTTCTGGCGGAAGCGGCCGCTCTTGCCCTTGATCATGTCGGCCAGGGACTTGAGCGCGCGCTTGTTGGCACCCGTCATGGCCTTGCCACGGCGGCCGTTGTCCAGCAGCGAGTCGACAGCCTCTTGCAGCATGCGCTTTTCGTTGCGCGCGATGATTTCAGGAGCCTTCAGCTCCAGCAGGCGGCGCAGACGCGAGTTGCGGTTGATGACGCGGCGGTACAGGTCGTTCAGGTCAGAGGTCGCGAAGCGGCCGCCGTCCAGCGGCACCAGCGGACGCAGGTCCGGTGGCAGCACGGGCAGCACTTCCAGCACCATCCACTCGGGCTTGATGCCGGACTTCTTGAAGGCTTCCAGCACCTTCAGGCGCTTGGCGTTCTTCTTGACCTTGACTTCGGAACCCGTCAGGTCGCCGCGCAGCTTCTCGATCGACAGGTCGATGTCGATGGATTCGAGCAGGTCCTTGATGCCTTCGGCGCCCATCTTGGCGATGAACTCGTCACCGTATTCCTTGCGCTTGGCGTCGTAGTCGTCCTCGGACATGATGCTGAACTTCTTCAGCGGGGTCATGCCGGGGTCGGTCACCACATAGGCTTCGAAGTACAGCACGCGCTCGATGTCGCGCAGCGTCATGTCCAGCACCAGGCCCAGGCGCGACGGCAGCGACTTCAGGAACCAGATGTGGGCGCAGGGCGCGGCCAGGTCGATGTGGCCCATGCGCTCGCGGCGCACCTTGGTCTGCGTGACTTCAACGCCGCACTTCTCGCAAATGACACCGCGGTGCTTCAGGCGCTTGTACTTGCCGCACAGGCATTCGTAGTCCTTGATGGGACCAAAAATCTTGGCGCAGAACAGGCCGTCACGCTCGGGCTTGAAGGTGCGGTAGTTGATGGTTTCAGGCTTCTTCACTTCGCCGAAAGACCACGAACGGATCTTCTCGGGCGAAGCCATGCCGATGCGGATGGCATCGAAATGCTCGTCCGGCGTGAATTGCTTGAACAGGTCGAGTAGCGATTTCATGTGACTCTTTCCTTTTTAATCTGTTGGGGACAGAGCGGCGCGGCGCCGGTCTGTCCCGCAAGGCTTCACGAACGTTCCAGCTCGATGTCCAGGCCCAGCGAACGGATTTCCTTGACCAGCACGTTGAACGATTCCGGCATGCCGGCTTCGATGGCGTGTTCGCCCTTGACGATGGATTCGTACACCTTGGTACGGCCCACCACGTCGTCGGACTTCACGGTCAGCATTTCCTGCAGCACGTAGGCGGCGCCGTAGGCTTCCAGCGCCCACACTTCCATTTCGCCGAAACGCTGGCCACCGAACTGCGCCTTGCCGCCCAGCGGCTGCTGCGTGACCAGCGAGTAAGGACCGGTCGAGCGGGCGTGCATCTTGTCGTCCACCAGGTGGTGCAGCTTCAGGTAGTGCATGTAGCCGATGGTCGTGGGGCGCTCGAAACGCTCGCCCGTGCGGCCATCAAACAGGTAAGCCTGCGTGCGGGTCGGCGTCAGGCCCTTGCGCTCCGCGATGTCGTCCGGGTAGGCGATCTTGAGCATGTCCTTGATTTCTTCTTCCGAAGCACCGTCGAACACCGGTGTGGCGTAAGGCACACCGTTCGTCAGGTTTTCCGCCATGGCCATCAGGTCGTCGTCGCTCAGTTGCGACAGGTCTTCCTTGCGGCCGCGCGAGTTGTACACCTCTTCGAGGAAGGTACGCAGCTCGGACGCCTTGGCCTGCTCCTGGAGCATGTTGCCAATGCGCTGGCCAATGCCCTTGCCAGCCCAGCCCAGGTGGACTTCCAGCACCTGACCGATGTTCATCCGCGAGGGCACGCCCAGCGGGTTCAGAACGATGTCGGCAGGCGTGCCGTCGGCCATGTAAGGCATGTCTTCGACCGGAACGATCTTGGACACCACACCCTTGTTACCGTGGCGGCCAGCCATCTTGTCACCAGGCTGCAGGCGGCGCTTGACGGCCAGGTACACCTTGACCATCTTGAGCACGCCTGCTGGCAGCTCGTCGCCTTGCGTGAGCTTCTTGCGCTTTTCTTCAAAAGCCAGGTCGAAGCTGTGGCGCGTTTGCTCGAGCGCGTTCTTGATGGATTCGAGCTGGGTGGCGACTTCGTCTTCCGCAGGGCGGATGTCGAACCAGTGGAACTTCTCCACCGATGCCAGGTAGGCCTTGTCGATCTTCGTGCCCTTGGCCAGCTTCTGCGGGCCGCCATTGGCCACACGGCCGGTCAACAGCTTCTCGATACGGTCGAAGGCGTCGGCCTCGACGATGCGCAGCTGGTCGTTCAGGTCCAGGCGGAAGCGCTTGAGTTCGTCGTCGATGATCTGCTGGGCGCGCTTGTCGCGCTGGATGCCTTCGCGGGTGAAGACCTGCACGTCGATGACGGTGCCGGACGAGCCCTGGTCCACGCGCAGGGAGGTGTCCTTCACGTCGGAAGCCTTCTCGCCGAAGATGGCGCGCAACAGCTTCTCTTCGGGCGTGAGGGTGGTTTCGCCCTTGGGCGTGACCTTGCCGACCAGCGTATCGCCAGGCTGCACTTCGGCGCCCACGTAGATGATGCCGGACTCGTCCAGGCGGTTGAGCTGCTGCTCCGACAGGTTCGGGATGTCGCGCGTGATTTCTTCGGCGCCCAGCTTGGTGTCGCGGGCCATCACCACCAGTTCCTCGATGTGGATCGAGGTGTAGCGGTCTTCCGCCACCACACGCTCGGAGATCAGGATCGAGTCTTCGAAGTTGTAGCCGTTCCAGGGCATGAAGGCAATCAGCATGTTCTGGCCGATGGCGATTTCGCCAAAGTCCGTCGATGCGCCGTCGGCCACCACGTCGCCCTTGACCAGCTTGTCGCCCTTCTTCACGATGGGGCGCTGGTGGATGTTGGTGTTCTGGTTGGAACGCTGGTACTTGATGAGGTTGTAGATGTCCACACCCACTTCACCGGCCACGGCCTCTTCGTCGTTCACACGCACCACGATGCGGGTCGCGTCGACGTAGTCCACGATACCGCCACGGGTGGCAGTGACCACGGTACCCGAGTCCACAGCGGCAACACGCTCGATACCCGTGCCCACCAGGGGCTTCTCGGGACGCAGCACAGGCACGGCCTGGCGCGACATGTTGGCGCCCATCAACGCGCGGTTCGCGTCGTCGTGCTCCAGGAACGGAACCAGCGAGGCGGCCACGGAGACGATCTGCGCGGGCGACACGTCCATGTACTGCACGCGGTCGGCACCGCACAGAATCGATTCACCCTTTTCACGGGCGGACACCAGATCACCCGACAGACGGCCGTCCTTGTCGAGCACGGCGTTGGCCTGTGCGATCACGTACTTGCCTTCTTCGATGGCCGACAGGTAGTCGATCTCGTTCGTCACCTTGCCATCCACCACGCGGCGGTACGGGGTTTCGATGAAGCCGTACTCGTTCAGGCGGGCGTACAAGGCCAGCGAGTTGATCAGACCGATGTTCGGGCCTTCAGGCGTTTCGATAGGGCAGACGCGGCCATAGTGGGTCACGTGCACGTCGCGCACTTCGAAGCCTGCACGTTCGCGGGTCAGACCGCCTGGGCCGAGGGCAGACACACGGCGCTTGTGCGTGATTTCCGCCAGCGGGTTGGTCTGGTCCATGAACTGCGACAGCTGCGAGGCACCGAAGAACTCTTTCAACGCGGCCGAGATCGGCTTGCTGTTGATCAGGTCGTGGGGCATCAGCGGCTCTTGTTCGGCCTGGCCCAGACGTTCCTTCACGGCCTTCTCGATGCGTGCCAGGCCGGTGCGGTACTGGTTCTCGGCCAGCTCGCCGACGCAGCGCACGCGGCGGTTGCCCAGGTGGTCGATGTCATCGACTTCGCCGTTGCCATTGCGCAGGTCCACCAGGATCTTGACCACGGCCAGGATGTCTTCATTGGACAGCACCATGGGGCCGGTGGATTCGTCGCGGCCAATCTTGGCGTTGAACTTCATGCGGCCCACGCGCGACAGGTCGTAGGTATCGGGGTTGTAGAACAGGCGCTGGAACAGGGCCTGCACGGCGTCTTCCGTTGGCGGCTCGCCAGGACGCATCATGCGGTAGATGGCCACGCGGGCGGCGAACTCGTCCACCGTTTCGTCGATGCGCAGGGTGTGCGACATGTACGCACCCTGGTCGAGTTCATTGGTGTAGATGCACTGCACGTCCTGCACGCCAGCGCTGCGCAGCTTCTTGAGCAGTGCTTCGGTCAGCTCGTCGTTGGCCTTGGCAATGATTTCACCCGTGTCGGCATCAACGATGTTGCGGGCGACCACTCGACCGATCAGGAAGTCCTCGGGCACGCTGATGTGCGTGGTGCCGGACTGCTCCAGTTCGCGGGTGTGGCGTGCCGTCACGCGCTTGTCCTTGGCCACCACCACCTTGCCCGACTTGTCGGTGATGTCGAAGCGTGCGACTTCGCCGCGCAGGCGCTCGGACACAAATTCCATCTGGGCACCGCTGTCCATCAGACGGAAGTTGTCGTTGACGAAGAAGTTCGCCAGGATGGACTCGGGGTTCAGGCCGATGGCCTTGAGCAGGATCGTGACCGGCATCTTGCGGCGGCGGTCCACACGGAAGTACAGGATGTCCTTGGGGTCGAACTCGAAGTCGAGCCAGGAGCCGCGGTAGGGAATGATGCGGGCCGAGAACAGCAGCTTGCCCGAGCTGTGGGTCTTGCCCTTGTCATGTTCAAAAAACACGCCGGGTGAACGGTGCAGCTGCGACACGATCACGCGCTCGGTACCGTTGATGATGAACGAGCCCTTGTCGGTCATGAGCGGCACCTCGCCCATGTAGACCTCTTGCTCCTTCACCTCCTTGACCACCTTGGACTGCGAAGTCGAGGACTCGCGGTCATAGATGATCAACTGCACCTTGGCGCGCACGGCCGAGGCAAAGGTCAGCCCTCGGGTCTGGCATTCGCGCACGTCGAAAGCCGGCTTGGCCAGGTTGTACTCGATGAACTTCATCTCCACAAAGCCGTTGTGGGAGACGATGGGGAAGGCAGCGTCGAATGCAGCCTGAAGGCCTTCGATGGTTCTTTTCTGGGGTGCTTTATCAGCCTGCAGGAAAGCGGTGTACGCATCCTTCTGCATCTGCAGCAGGTAAGGAACTTCGAGCACGCTGTCGCGGGTGCCGAAACTTTTGCGAATTCGCTTGCGTTCGGTGTAGGAATAGGCCATGAGATCTCCGGGCAAAGACATGAGTCCTGGGTCTTCGACGACTGACCCGCAAGGAGATGTGTCCTCACGGGCTTGGCGGTTGGCCACTACCAACCATGGCGGACGGTGATGCATTGCACATCACCCGAACCAAGGCGTCTTCTGCTGTCGGGGTTGTCAGAAGACACTCGAAAGCCCCTTTTCAGAAGGTCGCTTTCGGGTGCTTTCTGAAGCACCAAAGGCTGGAGGCCCTCTGAGGAACACTCCAGCCCTTGAGCAAGATCGAATTACTTGAGTTCGGCCTTGGCGCCGGCTTCCACCAGCTTCTTGACGGCTGCTTCGGCGTCGGCCTTGGCAATGCCTTCCTTGACGTTCTTGGGAGCGCCGTCCACCAGGTCCTTGGCTTCCTTGAGGCCCAGGCCGGTGATTTCGCGCACTGCCTTGATGACGGACACCTTGTTGGCGCCAGCTTCGGTCAGCACCACATTGAATTCCGTCTTTTCTTCGGCAGCAGCAGCGCCAGCGCCACCACCAGCGGCAGCAGGGGCTGCCATGGCTGCAGCGCTCACGCCAAACTTCTCTTCAATGGCCTTCACCAGGTCATTGAGTTCCAGAACCGTCATGCTGTCCAGCGCGGTCAAAAATGCGTCTTTATCGAATGCCATTTTGATTTCCTAACAATTTTGTTGGTTAACTGCCCGGCCATCAAGCCGCGACAGGTTCGGCGGCCGGTGCGGCAGCGCCTTCGCCTTTTTTCGCCGCCAGTGCGCCCAGCACAACGGCCGTACGCGACATGGGGGACATAAGCAAGCCACAAATCTGGGCCAACAGAACTTCCTTGGAGGGAATGTTGGCCAGTTGCTTCACGCCGTTGACATCCAGGGCTTTGCCACCGAAAGCGCCACCGCGAATCACCAACTTGTCGTTGGTTTTCGCGAAATCGGCCACCACCTTGGCGGCGGCCACAGCGTCTTCGGAGAAGCCGTAGATCAGCGGACCGGTCATCTGGTCTGCCACCACATCAAATGCGCTGCCAGCCACAGCACGGCGAGCCAGGGTGTTCTTCAGAACACTCAGGGTCACGCCCTTGCTGCGAGCATCAACACGCAGTTTGGTCATGTCGGCGACCGTGATGCCACGGTATTCCGCGATCACAAGCGTTTGAGCTTTTGCGGCGAGGCTGGTCACTTCACTGATGACCGCTTCTTTCTCACTGCGATTAAGACTCAAGGTCTACTCCTTAAAATGCGCACTCGGCACAGGCCTCATGCGCGCTCTTGTTGCAGCGACCAACTGTTCAGGAAAACATTCCATCTGCAGCGGGATCGCCATCTGCGCTGGCCCCACGAGGGGATTAAGTGCGGCGAACCGCACACCAACGGTCTTGGATGGCCTGCAGGCAGGTGTTGCACCACCTACAGCCCACCACATCAGGCCCTTTGAAAGGCCTGAAGATTTCTTATCGCAATTACGCTGCGATGGATTGCGTATCCACGCGGACACCAACGCCCATCGTGGAGGACACTGCGACCTTGCGCAGGTACAGACCCTTGCTCGAAGCTGGCTTGGCCTTGTTCAGGGCATCGATCAGCGCGGCCAGGTTGCCTTGCAGCTTTTCGTTGTCGAATGAACGGCGACCGATGGTGCTGTGCACGATACCAGCCTTGTCCACGCGGAACTGCACTTGACCCGCCTTGGCGTTCTTCACGGCCGTGGCAACGTCAGGAGTCACGGTGCCCACCTTGGGGTTGGGCATCAGGCCACGGGGGCCCAGGATCTGACCGAGGGTACCCACGACGCGCATGGCGTCAGGGGCAGCGATCACCACGTCGAAAGGCATGTCGCCAGCCTTGACCATGGCAGCCAGGTCGTCCATGCCAACGACGTCAGCACCGGCAGCCTTGGCTTCTTCTGCCTTGGCGCCTTGGGCAAACACCGCCACGCGGGTGGTCTTGCCAGTGCCATTGGGCAGCACCACGGCGCCGCGCACCACTTGGTCCGACTTCTTGGCATCAATGCCCAGTTGCACCGCCACGTCGATGGACTCATCGAACTTGGCCGTTGCGGCTTCCTTCACCAGCGCCACTGCGTCTGCAAAAGCGTACAGCTTGGTGCTGTCCACCTTGCCCTGCAGGGCCTTTTGCTTTTTCGTCAACTTGGCCATTTACAAACCCTCCACCGTCACGCCCATCGAGCGTGCGGAACCAGCCAGCGTACGGACGGCGGCGTCAACGTTCGCGGCGTTCATGTCCTTCATCTTGGTCTTGGCGATTTCTTCGAGCTGCTCGCGCGTGATCTTGCCGACCTTGGTCTTCAGGGCATTGGAAGAGCCCTTTTCGAGCTTGATGGCCTTCTTGATCAGAGTCGTCGCGGGCGGCGTCTTGATGATGAAGGTAAAGCTCTTGTCTGCAAAAGCCGTGATGACCACAGGCAGAGGCAGACCAGGCTCGACACCTTGGGTCTGCGCATTGAATGCCTTGCAGAACTCCATGATGTTGAGGCCGCGCTGACCGAGCGCAGGACCAATGGGTGGGGATGGATTGGCCTTACCAGCTGGTACTTGCAGCTTGATAAAACCGACGATTTTCTTCGCCATGCTTTACTCCTTGCGGGTGATAACGCCTGTCTTGCGAAGGCAAGACAAGGCTCCCCGGGGTTAACGACTCACTCAATGCATTCACACCGAGTCGAAAAGTGTGATGCCCAAAATTCCATGGATCAGGTTTTTTCGACCTGCCCAAACTCCAGTTCCACAGGGGTGGAGCGACCGAAGATCATCACGGAAACGCGCACACGGCTCTTTTCGTAATTCACGTCTTCCACCGATCCGTTGAAATCCGTGAAAGGACCTTCCTTGACACGAACCAGCTCACCCACCATGAACTCAACCTTGTGCCGAGGCTTTTCGGTGCCCTCCTGCATCTGGCTGACGATCTTCTGCACCTCTTCTTCCGAGATGGGCGCAGGGCGATTCTTCGCACCACCCACAAATCCGGTGACCTTGTTGGTGTGTTTGACCAGGTGCCAGGTATCGTCATCCATGACCATCTCGACGAACACATAGCCAGGAAACAACCGGCGCTCTGTCGTTTTGCGCTGGCCATTCTTCATCTCGACCACTTCTTCAGTGGGAACCAGAATGCGGCCAAACTTGCCCTCCATGCCGGAGCGTGCAATGCGCTCAAGAATGTTGCGCTCGACCGCTTTTTCCATCCCCGAATAGGCATGGACGATGTACCACCGCAGATCAGGATTGGAAGACGCAGCACCAGAGGCATCTGCCCCAGCCAAATCCACAACGCTTGTCATGACTTCCTCCAGCCCAAAATCAAGTCATACAGAACCCACTCAAGGGTTTTGTCGGTAAACCACAAGAACAATGCCATGATGACGACGAATGCAAACACGTAAGCAGTCATCTGCAGTGTTTCCTTGCGCGTCGGCCAGACCACCTTTTTGACTTCACGCCAAGCATCTCGTGCGAAGGCAACAAACTGACGTCCTGGCTCGGAAACCAGGAAAACAGCCGCCGCAACAACGAGGCCCAGCAGCAATGCAGCCCATTGAACGATCGGCCCCTGCTTGCCCAGCAAATAGAAACCCGCCACAGAGGCAATCACCAACGCCACGACTGCAGCGAGCTTGGCTTTGTCCGCCCCCGTATTGACAGTTTCAACTTGTGTAGTGGCCATGTCTTAATTTTCCTGCTTCAATTTTCGGCATCGCCCAAGACACCGAAGCCCGCCAATGCTGGCGGGCTTGTTTTTGACCACATTCAAGTGGCAGGGGCAGTAGGAATCGAACCTACAACCTTCGGTTTTGGAGACCGACGCTCTGCCAATTGAGCTATACCCCTATGAACACGCTTTAAGCAATGATCTTGGCCACGACGCCCGCGCCCACGGTACGGCCGCCTTCACGGATAGCGAAGCGCAGACCTTCTTCCATGGCGATGGGGTTGATCAGCTTGACGGTGATCGACACGTTGTCGCCAGGCATGACCATTTCCTTGTCGGCTGGCAGCTCGATGGCGCCGGTCACGTCGGTCGTGCGGAAGTAGAACTGAGGGCGGTAGTTGTTGAAGAAGGGGGTGTGGCGGCCGCCTTCATCCTTGCTCAGAACGTACACCTCAGCCGTGAAGTGGGTGTGGGGCTTGATCGAGCCGGGCTTGCACAGCACCTGGCCGCGTTCCACGTCTTCGCGCTTGGTGCCGCGCAGCAGCAGGCCCACGTTGTCGCCAGCCTGGCCCTGGTCCAGCAGCTTGCGGAACATTTCCACGCCGGTGCAGGTGGTCTTGACGGTGTCCTTGATACCGACGATTTCGATTTCTTCGCCGACCTTGATGATGCCGCGCTCGATACGGCCGGTCACCACGGTGCCGCGGCCGGAGATGGAGAACACGTCTTCCACGGGCATCAGGAAGGAGCCGTCCACTGCGCGCTCGGGCGTGGGGATGTAGGTGTCCAGGGCTTCGGCCAGCTTCATGATGGCTTCTTCACCCAGCTTGCCCTTGTCGCCTTCCAGGGCGAGCTTGGCGGAACCGCGGATGATCGGGGTGTCGTCGCCAGGGAAGTTGTACTTGTCGAGGAGTTCGCGCACTTCCATTTCGACGAGTTCGAGCAGCTCTTCGTCGTCCACCATGTCGCACTTGTTCAGGAACACGATGATGTAGGGCACGCCCACCTGGCGGGCCAGCAGGATGTGTTCGCGGGTCTGGGGCATGGGGCCGTCAGCGGCCGAGCACACCAAAATGGCGCCGTCCATCTGGGCTGCGCCGGTGATCATGTTCTTCACGTAGTCGGCGTGGCCGGGGCAGTCCACGTGGGCATAGTGGCGGTTGGCCGTCTCGTATTCCACGTGGGCGGTGTTGATCGTGATGCCGCGGGCCTTTTCTTCAGGTGCCGCGTCGATCTGGT
>NZ_AUEX01000016.1:0-103729 GCF_000426205.1 Acidovorax sp. JHL-9 | reverse complement strand
ATGCGGGCTACTGGAACATGGTGGGCCCCTTTGGCGGCATCACCGCAGCCACGTTGCTGCAGGCCGTCATGCAGCACGCGGCGCGGCTGGGCGACCCGTTGTCGCTCACCGTCAACTACGCCGGTGCCCTGGTGGCGGGGCCTTTCACCGTGCAGGCCACGCCGGTGCGCACCAACCGCTCCACCCAGCACTGGACGCTGTCGATCCTGCAAGCCGATGCCGAAGGCGCCCAGGTGGTCACCACCACCGCCACTGCCGTGACGGCCGTGCGCCGCGAGACCTGGAGCGCGGGCGATGTGCCCCTGCCCAACGTGCCGCAGCCGGCAGACCTGCCGGCCATTCCGCCGGGCTTTGGTTCGGAGTGGCTCAGCCGCTATGAGATGCGACCCGTGACCGGAACACTGCCACGCGCCTGGGATGGCAGCGGCGACCACAGCCTGACCCAGCTGTGGATGCGTGATGCCCCCCCGCGCCCGCTCGATTTTTGCGCGCTGGCGGCGCTGGCCGATGTGTTCTTTCCCCGCGTCTGGTTGCGCCGTGCGCACCGGGTGCCTGCGGGCACGGTGTCCATCACGGTGTACTTTCACGCCAGCGCCGAGCAGTTGCAGCAAACCGGCATGGGCTACCTGCTGGGCCAGGCGCGCGGGCAGGAGTTTCGCAACGGCTTTTTTGACCAGACCGTGCAGCTGTGGAACGAGGCGGGCACCATGCTGGCCACCAGCCACCAGATCGTTTACTACAAGGAATAAGAAGCGGGCACTGTGTCGCCCTCGTTTCCCCCTTCACAACCCCCAGACCCACCATGACCGAAGCCACCCAAGACATCCTCGTGCACACCGAAGCGGGCGTGACCACCATCACCTTCAACCGCGTGGACAAGAAAAATTCCATCACCACCGCCATGTATGCCGCCATGGCCGATGCGCTGGCTGCCGCCGAGGCGGACACCAGCGTGCGCGCCGTGGTGTTCCAGGGCGACGTGGCGGTATTCAGCGCCGGCAATGACATTGGTGATTTTCTGCAGCAGCCGCCCGCCACCCAGGACTCGCCCGTGTTCCGCTTCCTGCGCGGCCTGGCCGCTTTCCCCAAGCCCGTGGTTGCAGCGGTCTGCGGCCCGGCGGTGGGCATCGGCACCACGATGCTGTTCCACTGCGATCTGGTCTATGCGGGCGACAACGCCGCGTTCTCCATGCCGTTCGTCAACCTGGGCCTGTGCCCCGAGGCCGCATCGAGCCTGCTGGTGCCGCAGATGCTGGGCTACCACCGCGCCGCTGAAGCGCTGCTGCTGGGCGAGCCTTTCATGGCCGAGGCGGCGCTCGAAGTGGGCCTGGTCAACCGCGTGGTGCCCCCCACGGAATGCAATGGCGTGGCACAGGCGCAGGCGCGCAAGCTGGCCGCCAAGCCGCTGTCGGCGCTGATCGAAACCAAGCGCCTCATGAAAAAAAGCCAGGCCCCCCAGGTGCTTGCCGTGATGGCCGAAGAAGGCGCCAGCTTTGGCCGCATGCTGCGCGAGCCCGCAGCGCGCGAGGCCTTTGGCGCTTTCATGGCCAAGCGCAAGCCCGACTTCAGCCAATGCTGAAACCAGCGCTGCCCCAGCCAGCCCAAGGACACGGATGACCAAAACCCCCGCAACACCCGTCGCGTTCGAGCCCGAGTTCATTGCCGGCGTGAAGACCATTTTTGAGGAAAAGATTGTCTTCAACCAGGTGCTGGGCCTCAAGGTGGTCAGTCTCGCGCCCGAGCGTGTGGTGGCCCGCATCGACATGAAACCCGAGCTGGTCGGGCACTTTGCCTACAACCGCATCCACGGCGGCGTGATCAGCGCGGGCCTCGATGCCATGGGCGGCCTGGCCGTGATGGCCGCCATGGGCGCCAAGCACATGGACGAGACGCCCGAACAGCGCCTGCACCGCTTTGCCCGGCTGGGCACCATTGATCTGCGCGTGGACTATCTGCGGCCGGGCATAGGCAGCCATTTCGAGTTGCGCGCCGAGGTGTTGCGCCTGGGCTCGCGCGTGGCCACCACGCGCATGGAATTTTTGGGGCCCGATGGCCTGCTCATGTCGGCGGCCGCCGCAGCCTATATCGTGTCCTGACTGCGCCCGATCCGGTGTGTCCATGCAAGTGATGCAAGTGCATGCAACCAGAGAACGATTTGGTTACCGATCTTGCGCAAGACGCCAAGGTGCAAGGCCACGGCACTCCTACGATGCCTTTTTTTCAAGGAGATCCGATGGCTGTGCAGAACCCCTTTTTTGGCAAGCGCGAAACTGAAACCTTCCAGCCCCGCCACAACACGGTCACCCCCAGCACCGTGAGCAATGTGGCACCCAGTGCCAGTGCCGCGGTGGCAGCCGCTGCTGCCAAGGCACCGGCAGAAAGCAGTGGCAGCAAGCTCACCGTGGGCCCCAACATCAAGCTCAAGGGGGTAGAGATCACCGATTGCGACACCCTGGTGGTGGAAGGCACGGTGGAGGCCACCATGGATTCGCGGGTCATCCAGATTGCCGAGCAGGGCGCGTTCCGTGGATCGGCCGACATCGACATCGCCGAGATCCGCGGCGAGTTCAATGGCTCGCTCACCGTGCGCGACAAGCTCGTCGTCTTTGCCACCGGCAAGGTCAGCGGAAAAATCCGCTATGGCAAGCTGGTGGTGGAAGAGGGCGGCCAGTTGTCGGGCGAAATCGAGGTGGGCGTGGGCACCGCCACCAGTGCCCGCACGGCGGCCGCAGCGCGGCCCATGGACGCTCCAGTGCCAGCCGTGGCACTGGCCTGAACGCAGCGCGTTCAGGTCGGCACCGGCACCGGGCGCGGCCGGCCGTCGGCGTCGATGGCCACATAGGTCAGGCGGGCTTCGGTCACTTTCAGGTATCGGCCCTGGTCCGAGAAGCGTTCGGCATACACCTCCACCTCCACGGTGATGGAGGTGCGGCCAATGCGTGTGACCGTGGCGAAGAAGGACAGGATGTCGCCCACCCGCACCGGTTGCTTGAAGATGAACTCGTTCACCGCCACGGTCGCCATGCGGCCCTGGATATAGCGCGCGGGCAGCACCGAACCGGCCAGATCGACCTGCGCCATCACCCAGCCGCCGAAGATATCGCCGTTGGCGTTGCTGTCGGCAGGCATGGGAATGACCTTGAGGACCAGTTCATGGCTGGAGGGCAAGGCGGGTGCGGGGAGGTGGGGCAAATCAGGCATGGGCACAATCGGGGTGAATAAGCAACCCCCGGAATTGTCCCCTATGCGCCACCACGGCGATTCTTCTCCCCCTCCTTCTCCGAACGACCCCGCGCACAAACGCTCTGACTGGGCCACGCTCTCACGCCTGCTGCCCTATCTGTGGCAGTACAAGGGGCGCGTCGTTCTGGCCATCGTGTTCATGGTGGGCGCCAAGGTCGCCAACGTGGGCGTGCCGGTGCTGCTCAAGAACCTGGTCGATGCCATGGCGCTCAGGCCCGGCGACCCGGCTGCCGTGCTGGTGGTGCCGGCCGGCTTGCTGCTGGCCTACGGATTGCTGCGCCTGTCCACCTCGCTGTTCACCGAGTTGCGCGAACTGGTGTTTGCCAAGGCCACGCAGGGCGCGGCGCGCTCGATTGCCCTGCAGACCTTCGAGCACCTGCACGCCCTCTCCCTGCGCTTTCACCTGGAGCGGCAGACCGGGGGCATGACGCGCGACATCGAGCGCGGCGTGCGCGGCATCGAGTCGCTGATCTCGTTCACGCTGTTCAACATCGGCGCCACGCTGATCGAAGTGGCCATGGTGCTCACGGTGCTGGCGGTCAGGTTCGACGCCTGGTTTGCCTGGATCACGCTGGCTGCGCTGGCCTGCTACATCGCCTTCACGGTGCTGCTGACCGAGTGGCGCACCCAGTTCCGCCGCCAGGCCAACGAGTTCGATTCGGCCGCGCACAGCAAGGCGGTGGATTCGCTGCTCAACTACGAGACCGTCAAATACTTCAACAACGAAAGTTTCGAGGCCCGCCGCTACGACGAAAGCCTGCAGCGCCTGCGCGCCGCGCGCCTGAAGGCGCAAAGCTCGCTCTCGCTGCTCAACACCGGCCAGCAGCTCATCATCGCCACCGGCCTGGTGGCCATGCTCTGGCGCGCCACGCAGGGCGTGGTCGATGGCCGCATGACCCTGGGCGACCTGGTCATGGTGAACGCCTTCATGATCCAGCTCTACATCCCGCTGAACTTCCTGGGCGTGATCTACCGCGAGATCAAGCAGAGCCTGACCGACCTGGACAAGATGTTCACGCTGATGGACAAGGAGCGCGAGGTGGCCGATGCCCCCGGCGCGCAGCCGCTGGCGGGACTGGCGCAGCCCACGGTGCGCTTTGAGAACGTGCAGTTCGCCTACGACCCGGCCCGGCCCATCCTCAAGGGCATCAGCTTCGAGATTCCGGCGGGCAAGACGGTGGCGGTGGTCGGCCCTTCGGGCTCGGGCAAGTCCACGCTGGCGCGGCTGCTGTTTCGCTTCTACGACATCCAGCAGGGTCGCATCACCCTGGCCGGGCAGGAAATCCGCGACGTCACGCAGGCCAGCCTGCGGCGCGCCATCGGCATCGTGCCGCAGGACACCGTGCTGTTCAATGACACGGTGGCCTACAACATCGGCTACGGCCGCCCCGGCGCCAGCCAGGCCGAGATCGAGGAAGCCGCGCGCGCCGCGCGCATCCACGATTTCATCGCTGCCACGCCCAAGGGCTACGCCACCCAGGTGGGCGAACGCGGCTTGAAGCTCTCGGGCGGTGAAAAACAGCGCGTGGCCATCGCGCGCACGCTGCTCAAGAACCCGCCGGTGCTGATCTTCGACGAGGCCACCAGCGCGCTGGATTCGGCCAACGAACGCGCCATCCAGGCCGAGCTGCAAAGCGCCGCGCGCAACCGCACCACGCTGCTCATTGCCCACCGCCTCTCTACCGTGGTCGATGCGCACCAGATCCTGGTGATGGACGCGGGGCAGATCGTCGAGCGCGGCACGCACGGCGAGCTGCTGGCACAGGAAGGGCGCTATGCCAGCATGTGGGCGCTGCAGCAAAGCGCAATGGAGTGACCGTGGTGCTTGGTACAAACCCGAATGATTGATGTGAATTAAGCACCAATCCATTGTGATTCGACCGTCTTCCTAGCGGGGCGTTCTACTGGAACAATCGAGCCGAGTTGCGATCGATGCTCTCCTTGCACCAAAAAGCATGGGGGCGTGATTGCCCACGAAGCCCGTTGTCCCTGGAGGCGCCCGGATTGTGTCGGATCTACGTTTTTCTCAGTTGATGCAGGCCCGCCTGGCGGCCGATCCGCAGGCTCCGGCCTTTGTGCACGGCGAGGGCGTCACCACGGTGGCGGCGCTGGCGCAGCAGGTGCAGTGCATGGCGGCCTGGTTGCGGGCCGCGGGCATCGGGCCCGGGGACCGGGTGGCCGTCTGGCTGGTGAACCGGGTCGAATGGCTGGCGCTGCTGATGGCGGCCGCCCGCATCGGCGCCACGGTGGCGGCGGTCAACACCCGCTACCGCCGGGAAGAGGTGGCCCACATTCTGCGCACCAGCGGCGCCCGTCTGCTGGTGACGCAGCTGCCCCACCAGCGGCTGGACTTTCTGGCCATCCTGGCAGGCCTGGACCCCGCGCAAGTGCCCGATTTGCAGCAGGTGGCGGTGCTGGGCAGCGGCAGCGCCGCGCCCGCTGGCGTGGCCGACCTTGCCGCCGGCCTGGCCTGGCCGCTGGTTGCATTGGACTGGCAGCCCTGCGCGCCCGATGCCGGGCCGGACGACTCGGACCCCGACGCCACGGTGGTGCTGTTCTCCACCTCGGGAACGACCAAGGCGCCCAAGCTGGTGATGCACCCGCAGCGCACCCTGGTGGACCATGCGCTGCGCTGCACGGCGGCTTACCGGTTGGATGCGCCCGGTGCCTGCCTGCTGACCCTGCTGCCGCTGTGCGGCGCTTTCGGCTTGAACAGCACCCTGGCCGCGTTCGCCGCGGGCGCGCCGGTGGTCTTGCCGGCTTTGTTCGAGTCCGACGAGGCCGCGGCCTTGCTGGTACGCCATGCGGTGACGCATTGCTTTGGCAGCGACGAGATGGTGCGCCGCTTGGCGGACAGCTCGCAGGCGGCGCAGCCGTTTCCGTCGCTGCGCTTCTTTGGCTTTGGCGCCTTCACGTCGAATTTCACCGAAATCGCCCAGGCCTGTTGTGCGCGGGGTATCCCGCTGCACGGCCTGTACGGCTCCAGCGAGGTGCTGGCGGTTTTCTCCGCCCAGGCCGGCGACCTGCCCTTGGCACAGCGCCTGGAAGGCGGCGGCATGCCCGTGGCCGGGGTGCAGGCGCGCATCCGCATCCGCGACGAGGCCACGGGCCGGTTGCTGCCTCAGGGGCAGTCGGGACAGATCGAGATCCAGGCGCCCAGCCTGTTCCAGGGCTACTTCGGCAATCCGGAGGCCACGGAAGAAGCCATGTGCGAGGGTTATTTCAAGACCGGCGACCTGGGCCATCTGCGGCCCGATGGCAGCCTGGTGTTCGAGACGCGGCTGGGCGATGCCGTGCGCCTGGGCGGCAACCTGGTCAACCCGGCGGAAATCGAAGAACTCCTGCAGCGCGATCCCGGGGTGCGCGAAGCCCAGGTGGTGGCGGTGCCTATCCAGGGCCAGGACCGCCCCGTGGCCTTCATCGTGCCCGAGCCGGGTGCGGGGCCCGACACGGCGGCCTTGCTGGCCCAGTTGCGCCAGTCGATTGCCAGCTACAAGGTGCCCCAGCGGGTGTGGATGCTGGCGGCCTTTCCGCTGACCCAGGGCGCCAACGGCAACAAGATTTCCCGTGCGCAGTTGCGCCAGATGGCCCAGGAGCGCCTGGCCGCCGAAACCGCCCAGCCCAAGGAGCCCGCATGAACCCCCGTTACTTTGAAGACTTCACCGTGGGCGAGCAGTTCACCAGCTCGGGCCGCACCGTGACCGAAGCCGATCTGACCCTGTTCAACATGATCTCGGGCGACTGGAATCCCATCCATGCCGACGCCGAGTTTGCCGCCGGCACCCGCTTCGGCCAGCGCATCGTCCACGGCGCCTTCGGCGTGGCCTTGCTGACGGGCTTCATGCACCAGATGGGAATTTTCGATGGCACGGCGGTGGCCATGCTGTCGCTCAAGGAATGGGCTTTCAAGGCCCCCATCCTGATGGGCCAGACCCTGCGCCTGCAGCTCACCGTGACCGAGCTGGACCCCGGCAGCAGCGCCCGCGTGGGCCGCCTGGGCCGGCATCTGCAGCTGCGCGACCAGCACGGCCAGGTGGTGCAGGAAGGCAGCAGCGACCTGCTCATCCTCAAGCGCCCGCCCACCAGTCACGCCTGATCCCGTCTGATTTCCCGGCCTTGCCCGCTTCCCTTTCCCATCCTCAGGAGACCACATGAAAAAACGCCTTTCCACCCTTGCCGCAGTGACACTGGCCCTGTGCTCCGCCACGGCGGTGACCCAGGCCCATGCCCAGGCCTACCCCAGCAAGCCCGTGACCATCGTCGTGCCGTATTCCGCGGGCGGGCCGGTGGACAACTTCATCCGCGCCCTGGGCCAGCAGCTGTCCGACAGCTGGAAGCAGCCAGTGGTGGTGCTCAACAAGCCGGGCGCCAACGAAATCATTGGTGCCGACCAGGTCGCCAAGAGCGCGCCCGACGGCTACACCCTGTTCGCTGGCACCGAGGCCTCGCTCACCATGAGCCCGCACCTCTACAAGAAGCTGCCTTACAACGTGGAGGCCGACCTGGTACCCATCAGCCAGCTGATCAGCCTGCCGCTGATGCTGTTCACCCACAAGAACACCCCGGCCAACACGGTGACCGAGTTTGTCGAGCTGGCCCGCAAGGCCAAGGCCCAGGGCAAGCCGCTGAGCTATGGCTCGTCCGGCGCGGGCGGCATTGCCCACCTGCCCATGGTGACCTTTGAAAAGCAGGAAGGTATCTCCATGACCCATGTGCCCTACCGGGGCGCGGCCAACCTGATTCCCGACGTGATCGCTGGCCAGGTGGATGCCGCGGTGCTGGCCGTGTCGGTGATCGAGCAGCATGTGAAGACCGGCGCGCTCAAGCCCCTGGCCGTGTCGTCCGAGACCCGCAGCGCGGCCTTGCCCCAGGTGCCCACCTTCAAGGAGGCAGGCGTCAAGGACATCCATGCCATCTTCAGCATCGGCCTGCTGGCACCCAAGGGCACGCCGGCGGCAGTGGTGGACAAGCTGGCCGCCAGCACCCGGGCCATCATCGCGGCGCCAGACTTCCGCCAGAAGAACATCGATGCCTTCAGCTACGTGCCCGTGGCCTCGACCCCGGTGGAGTTCAAGACCTACCTGAGCAGCAACAGCAAGCTGCAGGCCGAGCGGGTCAAGGCCTCGGGCGTGACGCTCGATTGAGCCCCATCTTTCTTCCCTTCGTTTCCTGACCTTCTGAGCGATTGACCATGAACGCCATCACGTCCCGAATCCCCGCCGCGCTGCAGAACCTGGCGCTGCCCATCATCGCCTCGCCGATGTTCACCGTCAGCTACCCCGAGCTGGTGCTGGCACAGTGCAAGGCGGGCATCGTGGGCTCGTTCCCGGCGCTCAATGCCCGCCAGCCCGAGCTGCTGGGCGAGTGGCTGTCCCAGATGAAGGCCGACCTGGACGCCTACCGCAGCGCCCACCCCGGCCAGCCGGTGGGCCCCATCGCGGTCAACCAGATTGCGCACAGCTCCAACGTGCGCCTGATGCAGGACATGGAAACCTGCATCCAGCACCAGGTGCCCGTCATCATCACGTCGCTGCGCGCGCCCGCGCGCGAAGTCGTGGATGCCGTGCACAGCTACGGCGGCGTGATCTTTCATGACGTGGTCAATGTGCGCCATGCGCAAAAGGCGCTGGAGGCGGGGGTGGATGGCCTGATCGTCGTGGCCGCAGGTGCTGGCGGTCATGCGGGCACCCAGTCGCCCTTTGCCTTGGTGGGTGAGGTGCGGCGCATTTTTGACGGCCCCCTGGCCTTGTCTGGCGCCATGGCCACCGGCGGCGCCGTGCTGGCTGCGCGTGCCATGGGGGCGGACTTTGCCTACATGGGCACGCGCTTTATCGCCAGCAAGGAAGCCAACGCCAGCGAGGACTACAAGCAGGCCATCGTGAAGGCGGGCGCCTCGGACATCATCTACAGCAACTGGTTCTCGGGCGTGCATGGCAACTACCTGCGCGAGAGCATCGAGCGCGTGGGCCTGGACCCGGAAAACCTGCCGGTGGGCGACAAGGCCAACATGAGCTTTGCCGATGGCCGATCCAAGGCCAAGGCCTGGAAAGACATCTGGGGCGCAGGCCAGGGCGTGGGCCAGATCCACGACCTGCCCGCAGTGCGGGAGATCGTGGCCAGGCTGCGCGCCGAATACGACCTGGCCCGCGCACGCATTTGCTCGGGTTGACGCCTGGCGCTTTCCGGGTCCAGATCGGCGGCACGATGACGAAGCCTTATGCTCGCGGTTCGAAGGAGGGGCCGGTGGATCAGTCGCCGTATTTGTTTTTTGCGGAAGTGGTGGAGGCCGGCAGTTTTGCGATTGCGGCCCGGCGTCTGGGCATGGACCGTTCCAACGTCAGCCGCCGTATCAAGGAGCTGGAGCACACCGCGGGCGTGCAATTGCTGCGCCGCACCACCCGCAAGATGGTGCTGACCGATCTGGGTGCCGCGTTCTACGAGCAATGCCTGGCGGTGCGCAGCGAAATCGAGCAGGCCAAGAACCTGCTGCTGTCGCATGGCGATGGGGTGCGTGGGCCCCTGCATGTCAGTTGCCCGCCGGCGATTGGCCGGCTGTACCTGGTGTCTTTGTTCGAGGCATTCTGTCGCCGTTACCCTGCGGTGTCCCTGCAGATCACCTTGAAGTCGGGCGCGGTGGATTTGATCGATGAGCGGATCGATGTGGCGATCCGTTTCACCAACGAGCCATCGCCACACCAGGTGGCCAGGGTCTTGGGGCAGACCCACTGGATTTTTTGTGCCAGCCCGGACTACCTGGCCGAGCATGGCGCCCCGCAGTTTCCCGAGGACCTTGCGCACCATGCATGGCTGGGCATGCGCACCCGCATGGAACTGCAGTTGCGCAAGGAGACCGCCCTGCACCGCGTGGTGCTGCGCTCGCGCGTCGCCTGCCCCGATTACGCCCTGCTGGGGCAGATGGCCCGCGATGGGCTGGGCGTGTGCCTGCTGCCCGTCTATGTCGCATCCCGCGGCCTGCCCCAGGGCGGCCTGGTCCAGGTGTTGGCCGACTACCAGATCGAGCCCACGCCTGGCAGCACCTTGTACGCCATGACCTTGCCAGGCATCCATTCACCGCCGCAGGTCAAGGCCTTTGTCCAGTTCCTGGCCGAGACCGTGCAGGCGGAATTCATCCATTGAGATTGTCAGGAAACATAGCCGATACCCTTTTGAATCCGAGGGTAGAGGCTATATTTTCAGGAGCAATTGGGGTTCACTTCTTGCGCGCGGTGATGGCTTTCTCGGCAGCGGCCACCAGGTCGGCGCCAATCTGGCCCTTCCACTTCTCGACCACGGGGCGCGTGGCCTTCACGAAGGCTTCGCGCTCGGCGGGCGTGAGCTGCGTCACGGTGACGCCGTGGCTGGCGATCTCTTTCAGCAGGGGCTTGTCGGCCTCGATCACGCCCTTGCGCGCAATGGCGGTCTGCTCTTTGCCCGCGTCGATGGCGGCCTGTTTGACGATCTCGCGGTCGGCGGGCGTCCAGCTGTTCCAGATGTCCTTGTTCACCACGAAGATCAGCGGATCGTTCATGTAGCCCCACAGCGTCAGGTGCTTTTGCGCCACGGTGTACAGCTTGGCGGCCATATAGACCGACAGGGGGTTTTCCTGCCCGTCCACGGCGCTGCTGGCCATGGCCGGCTGGGCGTCGGCCCAGCTCATCTGCGTGGGGTTGGCGCCCAGCGCGGTGAAGGTGTCCAGGAACAGCGGCGAGCCCACCACGCGGATCTTCATGCCCTTGAGGTCTTCGGGCGTCTTGATGGCCTTCTTGGAATTGGAGATTTCGCGGTAGCCGTTTTCGCCCCAGGCCAGTGGCACCACGCCGGCTTTTTCCAGCGTCTGGAACAGGCTCTTGCCCACTTCGCCCTGCGTGAGCGCGTCGGCGGCGGCGTAGTCGGGCATCAGGAAGGGCAGCGAGAACAGGTTGAGCTGCTTGACCTGGGGCGACCAGTTGATGGTCGAGCCCACGGCCATGTCGATCACGCCCTGGCGCAGTGCGCTGAATTCGCGCGTCTGGTCGCCCTGGATCAGCGAGACGCCGGGGTAGAGCTTGATGTTGATGCGGCCGTTGGTGCGCTCGCGCACCTTGTTGGCCCACAGCTCGCCGCCCTTGCCCCAGGGGAAGGCCGTGCCCAGCACGAGCGACATGCGGTATTCGCTTTTGTACGCGGTTTGCGCGATGGCGGCAGGGGCGGTGAATGCCAGGGCGGCGGCAGCGGCCACGGCCGAGGTGAGGAAGGTACGCAGTTTCATTTTCCAGTCTCCTTGTTGAAATCAATAACCCAGTTGGGCGGGCAGCCACAGTGCGAGTTGCGGGAAGGCAATCACCAGCACCATGACGAGGAACATGGCCAGCAGCATCCAGCCGACCCAGCGCACGGTGGACTCCATGCGCACGCCGGCGATACGGCACGACACCATCAGGTTCACGGCCAGCGGCGGGGTGAACTGGCCCAGCGCCACCTTGAGGGTCAGGATCACGCCGAACCATACCGGGTCCCAGTGGTAGTGGTTCATGATGGGCAGCAAGAGCGGCACGAAGATCAAGAAGATCGAGATGCCGTCGAGGAACATGCCCACGGTGATCAGCAGCACGATCAGCAGCGCCAGCACGCCGTATTCACCCAGGCCCGAATTCACGATGGCGTTGGCCACCGGGTCGATCACGCCCAGGGTGGACAGCGAATAGGCAAAGATGCCCGCCAGCGACACCACGATGAGGATCACGGCCGACAGCTCGCCCGATTCGCGCAGGATGGGGAACAGGTCACGCACGGAGATGGTGCGGTGGATGACCATGCCCACGAACAGGCCGTAGAACACCGCCACCACGGCGGCTTCGGTGGGGGTGAACCAGCCCGCGCGCATGCCGCCCAGGATGAGCACCGGCGCGGCCAGGCCCCACAGGGCTTCGCGCAGGCTCTTCCAGAAAGGTGGGCGGGGCAGGGTGGCTTCGAGCGCGCCCATCTTGTGCTGGCGCGCCATCCACACGGCCGGAACGATCAGCGCAATCCCGGCCAGCACGCCCGGCACCATGCCGGCCGCGAACAGCGCCGGCACCGAGGCGCCGGGCACCAGCACCGAGTAGATGATGAACGCCACCGAGGGCGGGATCAGGATGTCGGTGGCGGCCGCAGCGCCCACGACACTGGCCGAGAACGAGGGCGGGTAGCCCGCGCGCGACATGGCGGCAATCATCACGCCGCCCACGGCGGCGGCGTTGGCCGGGCCCGAGCCCGAGATGCCGCCCAGGAACATGGCCACGGCAATCGCCACCAGCGGCAGCATGCCGGGGCCGCGCCCGACGATGGCCACGGCAAAGTTCACCAGGCGCAGCGCCACGCCAGAGCGGTCGAAGATGGAGCCGACCAGCACGAACATGGGGATGGCCAGCAGCGGGTATTTGCCCAGGCCGGCGTAAAAGTTCTGCGGCACGGCCAGCAGGCCGAACCACTGGCTGTCGGCATTGGCCAGCGCAATGGCGGCGGCACCGGCCAGGCCCAGGGCGGCGCCAATCGGCACGCCCACGAACATCATGGCCAGGAAGGCCACGAACAAGAGCGTAGCGATCATGCCTGGAAGTCTCCGTGGTGGTCTGCGGGCGGCGCCTGGCGGCCGCGCCGGATGAACAGGCCGATGGCGCGCGCGGCAATCAGCGCCGAGATCAGGGGCAGCCAGACCGAATACCACCACTGGGGCACGCCGATGCCGGGTGAAGTCTCGCCAAAGCGGTAGTCGTCCCACACCACGCGCACGCTCAGCACGGCCATCAGGCCGAACAGCAGCGCCACCATGAGCGCGCCAAACCGTGCCAGCAGCTTGCGGCGGGCCACGGAGCCGCCTTCGGCAAAGTATTCGATGCGGATGTGCTGGTCACGCGCCACGGCGGCCGAGCCGGCCACCAGTGCCAGCACGATCATCAGGAAGACGGAAATCTCCTCGGTCCAGGCAAACGAGGAATTCGTGAAGTAGCGCACCAGCACGTTGGCGAAGGTGATGAGGGCCAGGGCGGCCATCACGATCACCGTGAGCCAGTCTTCGATGCGCAGCGAGCGGGGGGCGTTGTCTTCGGATGCCGGGGGTGCGGAGGCGCAAGCCGCCGGCCCGGGAGGGGAGGAGGGTGGCATGGGGGCAGAGTCTCGGGGAAACAAACAGGGCGAATGCTGTCGCTCTGCCCGGCGGTGTTGTGCACCAGGGGCCTTGGACGGGGCGGGCGCTGTGTGCGCCGCCGCATATTATGGGGCGTGTCGTGGGGGCGCTTGCCTTCGGGCAGGCCGGCGGCAGTGCCCGTGCGCGCGGATAATGCGGCGATGGAAACCAAGTGGCTTGAGGATTTTGTCAGCCTGGCCGAGACGCGCAGCTTCAGCCGCTCGGCCCAGCTGAGGCATGTGACGCAACCGGCCTTTTCGCGCCGTATCCAGGCGCTGGAAGCGTGGGCCGGAACCGATCTGGTCGATCGCAGTTCCTATCCCACCCGGCTGACGTCGGCGGGCAAGACGCTGTACGACCAGGCGCTGGAGATGCTGCAGGCCATGCAGAACACGCGTGCCATGCTGCGCGCGCACACCAGCGCCAGCCGGGACATGATCGAGTTTGCGGTGCCGCACACGCTGGCCTTCACGTTTTTCCCGGCCTGGGTGTCGAGCCTGCACGGGAAATTCGGCCCCTTCAAGAGCCGCCTGATTGCGCTCAATGTGCACGATGCGGTGATGCGCCTGGTGGAAGGGGGCTGCGATCTGATGATCGCCTACCACCACGCTTCGCAACCTTTCCAGCTGGACACCGGCCGCTACGAGATGGTGAGCCTGGGGCAAGAGGTGCTGTCGCCCTACAGCAAGGCTGACGCCGATGGGCAGCCGCTGTTTCGCCTGCCTGGCCGCGCCGGCCAGCCGCTGCCCTACCTGGGTTACGCGCCTGGCGCCTACCTGGGGCGCATGACCGAGCTCATCCTCAAGGAGTCGGGCACCGCCATCCATCTGGAGCGGGTCTATGAAACCGACATGGCCGAAGGCCTCAAGGCCATGGCGCTGGAGGGGCATGGCGTGGCGTTCCTGCCGCACAGTGCCGTCAGGAAGGATGTGCGCGAGCGCAAACTGGTGAGCGCGGCCCCTGAAGACCAGGAGGGCTTGCAGATCGTGATGGACGTGCGCGCCTACCGCGAGAAACCTGGCGCCAAAGAAGCGCCGAAAGGCACAGCCCAGGCCTTGTGGGCCTATTTGCAGGCGCAAGGCGCCATGCCGATATAAATTGTTCGGTTGGTTTTTCGGGCCTTCTGCCGCGGAAATTCACAGGACTGTCCCCAGCCGTCCAGGGCGGGTCGGAACTGGCTGCGGAACCTGCAGCCAAACATCGCTGTGGCACAAAGATTGCAAGTTCGCATGGCAAGCATTCATCAGGGCATCACGGCATGAAGGTGGGGCAATGGGTAGGGGCATGGGGCTTGGCCGCCGAGGGCCCTGCCTGTTGCGCGATTTCTGGACATGCCCTTCCGGCCAGGTGCCGTTCTGAATGGCATGGCAGGTAAACCCCCTGTTCTGGATTGTGCCGGCCGCACACAATGCGGGTGGACGCAAGTCTCTAGAATTCCTTTTTTACATGACAACAGGAGATAGAAATGAAGAAGCACATTTTCGCGATGGCCGTGGTCACACTCGCGGCCGGTAGCGCTTTTGCGCAGGCTGGCGACACGCTGGCCAAGATCAAGTCTTCGGGCAGCGTGACGCTGGGCGTGCGCGAATCCTCGGGCCTTTCCTACACGCTGGGCAACGGCAAGTATGTGGGCTTCCATACCGAGATGGCCGAAGTCATCCTCTCCGACATCCGCAAGCAGCTGGGTCTGTCCGCGCTGGAAACCAAGTACCAGCCTGTCACCTCGCAAAACCGTATCCCGCTGGTGACCAACGGCACGGTGGATCTGGAGTGCGGCTCCACCACCAACAATGCAGCCCGCCAGAAGGACGTGGCCTTTGCCGTGACCACCTATGTGGAAGAGGTGCGCATGGTCGTCAAGGCCAATTCGGGCATCACTTCGATCAAGGACCTGAACGGCAGGAGCGTGGCCACCACCACTGGCACCACCTCGGTGCAGACACTGCGCAAGAACGAGCGCGCCGGTGGCATCGACTTCAAGGAAGTCTATGGCAAGGACCATGCCGACAGCTTCCTGCTGCTGGAAACCGGCCGTGCCGATGCGTTCGTGATGGACGGCTCCATCCTGGCCGCCAACATCTCCAAATCCAAGAATCCGGCCGATTTCAAGATCGTCGGCGAAGTGCTGTCGGTCGAGCCGATTGCCTGCATGTTGCGCAAGAACGACCCGGCCTTCAAGAAGGCCGTGGACGACAGCATCAAGCGCCAGATCGCCGACGGTTCGCTGGCCAAGCTGTACGACAAGTGGTTCCTGCAACCCGTGCCACCCACCAACACCAAGATCGGCCTGCCCCTGTCTGACGCCACCAAGGCGGCTTGGGCCAGCCCCAACGACAAGCCCATGGAAGACTACGCCAAGAAATAATCGGCACTCGGCAACGCCCCTTCGAGCCATGCGTGTTCGGGGGGGCTTTTTTTGTTGGACGCGCGCCATGCGCTGTCCGGCTTCATGCAGAAATTGGGGGGTACTCCTATGAGTTGGGATTGGCAGGTGTTCTGCCAGGACACCTTGGATAAAGAGGTGGTGCAAGGCTGCTTTGGCAAGGGCGGCGACATCACCTATCTGGACTGGATGCTGTCGGCCTGGGGCTGGACCGTGTCGGTCTCGCTGCTGGCCCTGTTGCTGGCGCTGGTGCTGGGGTCGCTCATCGGCACGCTGCGCACATTGCAGGGGCGGCCGGTGGTCGTGCGACTGGGCAACGCCTGGGTGGAACTGTTCCGCAACATCCCGTTGCTGGTACAGATTTTTCTGTGGTACCACGTGGTGCCCACGCTGTTTCCGGTGATGCAGGGCGTGCCCGGCTTCGTGCTGGTGGTGCTGGCGCTGGGCTTTTTCACATCGGCGCGCATTGCCGAGCAGGTGCGCTCGGGCATCCAGGCCCTGCCGCGCGGCCAGCGCTATGCGGGCCTGGCCATGGGCTTCACGACCTTCCAGACCTACCGCTACGTGCTGCTGCCCATGGCGTTTCGCATCATCATTCCGCCGCTGACCAGCGAGACGATGAACATCTTCAAGAACTCGTCCGTGGCGTTTGCCGTGTCGGTGGCCGAACTCACCATGTTCGCCATGCAGGCGCAGGAAGAAACCTCGCGCGGCATCGAGGTCTACCTGGCCGTCACGGCCTGCTACATCGTCTCGGCATTTGCCATCAACCGCATCATGGCTTTCATCGAAAAGCGTGCGCGCGTGCCGGGCATGGTCGTGGCCGGCGGATCGGGAGGGCACTGACATGAATCTTGACTTCTCCTTCTACAACTGGGACCTGATCTCCAACTTCGTGCTCAAGGGGCTGTATTTCAGTCTCGTGCTCACGCTGGTGGCCACGGTTGGCGGCGTGCTGTTCGGCACCGTGCTGGCGCTGATGCGCCTGTCGGGCAAGAAGTGGCTCGATGTGCCCGCCACCATCTATGTCAACGGCATGCGCAGCATTCCGCTGGTGATGGTGATCCTGTGGTTCTTCCTGCTGGTGCCCGCCATCATTGGCCGTCCCATCGGCGCCGAAGTGTCGGCGGTGGTCACCTTCATCGCTTTTGAAGCCGCGTATTTCAGCGAAATCATGCGCGCGGGCATCCAGTCGGTGCCGCGGGGGCAGGTGTATGCGGGCCAGGCGATGGGCATGACCTACAGCCAGAACATGAAGCTGGTGATCCTGCCGCAGGCGTTTCGCAACATGCTGCCGGTGCTGCTGACGCAGACCATCATCCTGTTCCAGGACACCTCGCTGGTCTATGCCATTGGCGCCTACGACATGCTCAAGGGCTTTGAAGTGGCCGGCAAGAACTTTGGCCGCCCCATCGAGGCCTATCTGGCTGCGGCGGTGCTGTACTTTGTGATGTGCTATGCCTTGTCCTGGATGGTCAAGCGCCTGCACCAGAAGATCGCAATTATTCGATGACACCCCCTGAGTCGCTTCGCGCCTTCCCCCTCAAGGGGGACGACGCCGGTGGCCTGGCAAGGCCAGTTCCACGGTGTCTGCTGGCGACGGCCGTGCCGGTTGGGCGGCCCGTGCCCTGAACAAGTGACGAGAGAAGAGATTGGAGAAAGAAATGATCGAACTCAAAAACGTATCCAAGTGGTATGGCCCCGTGCAGGTGCTGACCGATTGCTCCACCACGATCCAGAAAGGCGAGGTGGTGGTGGTGTGCGGTCCTTCGGGTTCCGGCAAGTCCACGCTGATCAAGACCATCAATGCACTGGAGCCCTTCCAGAAGGGCGAAATCTATGTGGATGGCGTGGCCGTGCACGACCCCAAGACCGACCTGCCCAAGCTGCGCAGCCGTGTGGGCATGGTGTTCCAGCACTTCGAGCTGTTTCCGCACCTGTCGGTGACGGACAACCTGACCATCGCCCAGGTCAAGGTGCTGGGCCGCAGCGCCGACGAAGCCAGGAAGCGCGGCCTCAAGATGCTCGAGCGCGTGGGCCTGATGGCGCACAAGGACAAGTTCCCGGGCCAGCTCTCGGGTGGCCAGCAGCAGCGCGTGGCCATTGCGCGGGCGCTGAGCATGGACCCCATCGTGATGCTGTTCGACGAGCCCACTTCGGCCCTCGACCCCGAAATGGTGGGCGAAGTGCTGGACGTGATGGTCGGACTGGCCCATGAGGGCATGACCATGATGTGCGTGACCCACGAAATGGGCTTCGCCCGCAAGGTGAGCAACCGCGTGATCTTCATGGACGTGGGCGGCAAGATCCTGGAGGACTGCTCCAGGGACGAGTTCTTTGGCCACCCCGAGAACCGCCAGCCACGCACCAAGGAATTCCTCAACAAGATCCTGCAGCACTGAGGGCAGTGCATGTCCCATCGCCCAGCGGCACCTTCGGGTGCCGTTGGTCTGTTCAGGCCGGGGCGGGCTGTGCCATGCGCGTCCCTTCCGCCGGTAAGATGCCCCGGGCCGGAATCTCCCGGCATGTGGCCGCAACGGCCTGAACGAGATACTGGCAATGAAACAACCCGTGGTCATCACTGCTGAGCTGACACCTGAAAACGCCCAGGCGCTCGCACGCTTCGTCAAGAACATCGGCCATGAGGGCATCCGGGCATGTTCCCGGGACGATGCGGAAACCTTCCTCGTGCGCGATGCGCTCGATTCACTGCGTGAGGCGCTGGATCTGGCCGGTTACGACCCTGAATAAACCCATGGCTGCCGCCCTCCGGGAAGCGATGGCAAATTCCCGAGAGCGGGCAGGGATGGGACAATGGCGGCCATGACTGCCGCCCCTGACACCCTCACCATCACCCGCCCCGACGACTGGCACCTGCATGTGCGCGACGGCGAGCCCCTGCACACCGTGGTGCCGCACACCGCCGCCCAGTTCGGCCGCGCGATCATCATGCCCAACCTGCGCCCGCCCGTGACCACGGCCGCGCAGGCGCTCGATTACCAGCAGCGCATCCTGGCGGCCGTGCCCGTCGGTGTGCAGTTCGAGCCGCTGATGACGCTGTACCTCACCGACAACCTGCCGCCCGAAGAGATCGTGCGTGCCAAGGCGGCGGGCGTGGTGGCCTGCAAGCTCTACCCCGCAGGCGCCACCACCAACAGCGACGCGGGCGTGACCGACCTGCGCAAGACCTACAAGACGCTCGAAGCCATGCAGAAGGCCGGCATGCTGCTTCTGGTGCATGGCGAAGTCACCAGCAGCGACATCGACCTCTTCGACCGCGAGGCCGTGTTCATCGAGCAGCAGCTCATACCGCTGCGCCGCGATTTCCCCGAACTCAAGATCGTCTTCGAGCACATCACCACCAAGGATGCCGCAGACTACGTGGCAGGCGCCGACCGCTTCACCGCCGCCACCATCACGGCGCACCACCTGCTCTACAACCGCAACGCCATCTTCACCGGCGGCATCCGTCCGCACTACTACTGCCTGCCCGTGCTCAAGCGCGAAACCCACCGCGTGGCCCTGGTGCAGGCCGCCACCAGCGGCAGCAGCAAGTTCTTTCTGGGTACCGACAGCGCACCGCATCCCGCGCACCTCAAGGAACACGCCACCGGTTGCGCCGGCTGCTACACCGCGCATGCTGCCATCGAGATGTATGCCGAGGCCTTCGACAACGCCGGAGCGCTGGAGCGGCTCGAAGGCTTTGCCAGCTTCCACGGCCCCGACTTCTACAACCTGCCGCGCAACACCGGCTCCATCACCCTGCGCCGCGAGTCGTGGACGCCGCCTGACAGCTTTGCGTTTGGCGAAGCCGAGCTCAAGCCTTTGCGCGCGGGTGAAGCGCTGCCGTGGCGACTGGTGTAGCCGCCACGGATTGGGGCGCCGCCTGGTTTGCGCCCTGGCGGGACAGGGGAGAACCGGTGGCGCAGCAGATTGTGCGGGGCGATACCGTGCACACTGCGCTCCAGGCGGCGCTGGATGCGGGCAGGTCGCCAATGCGTTTTGTCCCGCAGTCCGAACTGCCCGAAGGCACCGCCTACGAGCAGTACATCTGGGACACCCGCCACGTGCCCACGCGCGACAACCTGCATGACTTCTTCAACGGCTTGGTGTGGCTGCAGTTTCCGCAGGCCAAGCAGCGGCTGAACCAGTTGCAGGCCCAGGTCATCGCGGCCGATGGCGTGCAGGCGGTGCGGGGGGCGCTGCGGGATGCGCTCACGGTGTTCGATGAAAACGGTGCCGTGCTCGACGCTCCGGCGCCGCTGTGGCAGGCGCTGAATGCGCGCGATTGGCGGCGGCTATTCGTGGAACTGCGCCCGTTGTGGCGCGAGGCCCGGCTGGTATTGTTCGGCCACGCGCTGCTGGAAAAACTGGTTTATCCGCGAAAACCCATCACAGCGCATGTCTATCAAGCGCAGGCAGCGATGGATTCAGCGGCATCTCTCGATGCCTGGCTGGCACAGCAGCTGCAGCCCGAGCACCTGGTGGCCAAGCCTTTTGTGCCATTGCCCGTGCTGGGGATACCGGGCTGGTGGCCCGGGAACGAGAACTTTTCCTTCTATGATGATTCCCTCGTATTCCGCAGCGCGCCCCGCAAAAACAACCACACCATGGGATCTGCAGCGCTGTGACACCGGCTTGAAGGAGCGCGCAGCCACCCCCATGTGTGCCGTTCCAGTCCCCCGCACCTCTGTGGAGAACCCATGAAACGTATTATTTTGTTCCTCTTGACCAACGTGGCCGTGGTGGCCGTGCTGGGCATTGTTGCCAGCCTGCTGGGCGTCAACCGCTACCTCACGGCCAACGGCCTGAACCTGGGCGCGTTGCTCGGTTTTGCCTTTGTGATGGGCTTCGGCGGCGCCATCATCTCGCTGCTGATCAGCAAGCCCATGGCCAAGTGGAGCGCGGGTGTCCAGATCATCGAGCAGCCGCGCAACGCCGACGAGGCCTGGATCGTCGAGACCGTGCGCAAGTTCGCCGACAAGGCCGGCATCGGCATGCCCGAGGTCGGCATCTTCGAGGGCGATCCCAACGCCTTTGCCACGGGTGCGTTCAAGAATTCGGCCCTGGTGGCCGTGTCCACGGGCCTGCTGCAGGGCATGACGCGCGAGGAAGTCGAGGCCGTGATCGGCCACGAAGTGGCCCACATTGCCAACGGCGACATGGTCACCATGACGCTGATCCAGGGCGTGATGAACACCTTCGTGGTGTTCCTGTCGCGCGTGATCGGCTACGCGGTGGACAGCTTCCTCAACAAGAACAACGAGAACCGCTCGGGCCCCGGCATCGGCTACATGGTCACCACCGTGGTGCTCGACATCGTGCTGGGCTTCGTGGCGGCCATCATCGTGGCCTGGTTCTCGCGCCAGCGCGAGTTCCGCGCTGACGCGGGCGCCACCCAGCTCATGGGCCGCCGCCAGCCCATGATCAACGCCCTGGCCCGCCTGGGCGGCATGCACCCGGCCGAGCTGCCGAAAAGCATGGCGGCCATGGGCATTGCCGGTGGCATCGGCAAGCTTTTCAGCACCCACCCACCGATCGAAGAGCGCATTGCTGCGCTGCAGAACAGCCAATCCAACGGCTGATTGCGGCCGCTTCCTTCCCGAACCGCCAGTGGGCCCAGGCCCCTGGCGGTTTTTTCATTGCGGCGCGTATCAGCCCAAGCCCAGCAGGCTGCGGGCCACGGCCTCGCCCACCTTGATGCCGTCCACGCCCGCCGAAAGAATGCCCCCGGCGTAGCCCGCCCCTTCGCCGGCCGGGTACAGGCCGGGGGTGTTGGGGCTTTGCAGGTGGTCGCCGCGGTCGATGCGCAGCGGCGCCGACGTGCGTGTTTCCACACCGGTGAGCACGGCGTCGTGCATGTCAAAGCCCTTGATCTTGCGGCCGAACACCGGCAGGGCCTCGCGCAGGGCAGTGATGGCATAGCCGGGCAGGGCGGCGTGCAGATCGCCCAGCGCCACGCCGGGCTTGTACGAGGGCTCCACGCTGCCCAGATCCTTGGAGGGCCGGCCGGCGATGAAATCGCCTACCAGCTGGCCGGGCGCGCTGTAATTGCTGCCGCCCAGCACATAGGCGCCCGATTCCAGCTGGCGCTGCAGCACGATGCCCGCCAGCGGATGGTGCCGGTCGGCGGCCAGGGCCTCGACCCCGTGGGTGGCGCCCAGCGCGGCCGCGTAGGCATCGGGGTCGCGCGGATAGTCGTGCGGGTCGATGCCCACCACCATGCCGGCATTGGCATTGCGCTCGTTGCGCGAGTACTGGCTCATGCCGTTGGTGACCACGCGGCCCGGCTCGCTGGTGGCGGCCACCACGGTGCCGCCGGGGCACATGCAGAAGCTGTACACCGCGCGGCCGTTGGCGGCGTGGTGCACCAGCTTGTAGTCGGCCGCGCCCAGCAGCGGGTGGCCCGCGTGGCGGCCCCAGCGGGCACGGTCGATCACGCCCTGCGGGTGCTCGATGCGAAAGCCGATGGAAAACGGTTTGGCCTCCATCTGCACACCCCGCTCGTACAGCATGGCAAAGGTGTCGCGTGAACTGTGGCCCAGCGCCATCACCACATGGGAGGCAGCGAGCTCGGTGGTCGCGCCCGTCGCCTGGTTCAGCACCCTCAGGCCGCGCACATGGCGGCCTTGCGGGCCGCTATCCACGATCAGGTCGGTCACGCGCTGTTCAAAGCGGATCTCGCCGCCCAGCGCAATGATCTGCTCGCGCAGGCTCTCCACTACCTTCACCAGCTTGAAGGTGCCGATGTGCGGGTGCGCCACGTACAGAATTTCCTCGGGGGCGCCGGCCTTGACGAATTCGGCCATCACCTTGCGGCCCAGGTGGCGCGGGTCCTTGATCTGGCTGTAGAGCTTGCCGTCGCTGAAGGTGCCCGCGCCGCCTTCGCCGAACTGCACATTGCTCTCGGGATTCAGCTCGCGCTTGCGCCACAGGCCCCAGGTGTCCTGGGTGCGCTCGCGCACGTTCTTGCCGCGTTCCAGCACGATGGGCCTGAAACCCATCTGCGCCAGCACCAGCGCCGCAAAGATGCCACAGGGGCCAAAGCCCACCACCACGGGGCGCAGGGGCAGGTCGGCAGGTGCCTGGCCCACGGGGCGCCAGGCCATGTCGGGCGTGGGCTGGATGTGCGGGTTGCCCGCGCATCGTTCGAGCAGGGCGGCTTCCTGCGCGGGATCGGCCAGTGCGATGTCGACGATGTACACCGCCAGCAGATCGGCCTTGCGCGCATCGAAACTGCGCTTGAAGACCTGCAGCTGGGCGATGTCGGCATCTGCCAGACCCAGGATGCGGGTGGTGGCGGCGCGCAGGGGCGCCTCGGCGGCTTCGGCCACTGTGAAGGGCAGCCGGATTTCAGAAAGGCGGATCATGGTCTTGCGGGCCCGTGGTTATCGGGCGAGGGGCAATGCGGGAGAGGCCGATTTTACCGGCCGTGCCGCAGAACTTTCTACCGGTACACCAGCACCGGAATCTTCGAATGCGCCAGCACCTTCTGCGTCTCGCTGCCCAGCAACAGGGCGCTGACGCCCGAGCGGCCGTGCGATGCCATGAAGATCAGGTCGCAGCCATGTTCGTCGGCCGCCGCGATGATGAGCTCATACGGCTTGCTGCCCACCCGCACCACGCGCTGGCAGCTGGCGCCGGCCGCAAGCACCTGCTTTTCTGCCGCATCGAGGATTTCGGTGCTGGCCTGCTGCAGGCGGGTCTGGATGTCCTGGGTGAGGTGCGCATGGCTCACCGCGCCCATCCCGGCATAGGCCGCAGGGGCCTCGGGCTGCACATAGATCAGCGTGATGCGGGCGCCGGTTTCGTGGGCATACGAGGCCGCCCGCGCCACGTTGCGCAGCGACAGTTCCGAGCCGTCGGTGGGAACCAGAATGTGTTGGAACACGGGTTTTCCTTTCAATGGTCAAGGCTCAGTGCCCACCGGCGCCGGGCTCGATGACGCGCGTGGGCTTGGGGGCGATCCAGATGATGCAGGCGGCGAAGACGAACATCACCGCAATGCCGGTCATGACCTGGTTGGTGGACAACATGCCGCTTTGCGACACGACCAGGTAGTCCAGCACCTGTGTGGCGGTGTCCTGGGGGGCGCCCGATTGGGTCAGCTGCTGAAATACGCTGCCATCGCGGTCGGCCAGGCCTACCAGCTCGGCGTGGTTGCGCGTGGTCTGGTTGGCCCATACGGTGGTCACCACCGAGGTGGCAAACGCGCCCGACAGCGTGCGCAAAAAGTTCATCAGGCCGGCGGCCGAATCCATCTCGCGCTCGTCCACGCTGCCCAGGGCGATGCCGGTGGTGGGGATGAAGAAGAACGGCAGCGCAAAGCCCATCACCGCCAGCGGAATGGCGATGTCCCAGAACGCCATGTCGCTGTTGGCCACCGTGCGCCACAGGGTGACGCCGCCCATCCAGAGCACGCCCATGAACACCAGCAGGCGCGGGTCGCGCTTGCTGTTGGCGACGAGGGGCGCCACCAGCAGCGCCGTGACGCCCGTCCAGGCCGTGGCCAGGCCCGCCGTGGTGGCGGTGTAGCCCATGAAGCTTTGCAGCCACAGGGGGGTGAGCACGCTCACGCCAAAGAAGGCGGCATAGGCCACGCTCACCGTGATCACGGCGGCGTTGAAGCCGCGGTGGCGGAACACGCGCAGGTCCACCACCGGGTGCTTTTCGTGCAGCTCCCAGATCAGGAAGGCGGCAAAGCCCACCACGGCGATGATGGTCAGCGCCACGATCTCGCTGGAGGCGAACCAGTCGAGGTTCTTGCCCTCGTCCAGCACCAGCTGCAGCGCCACCACCCACACCAGCAGCAGCACCAGGCCGACCTTGTCGAAGGGGTTGCGCACGGGGGCGTCCTGGTAGTGCTTGAGCAGCTTCCAGGCACCGATGCCAAAGCCGATGGCGATCGGGGCGTTGATCAGAAACACCCAGTTCCAGCGGTAGTCGTCCACCAGCCAGCCGCCCAGGATGGGGCCCACCACGGGCGCCACCAGCGTGGTCATCGACCACACGCCAATGGCCACGCCGGCCTTGTACTTGGGGAAGATGCGCAGCATCAGCGTTTGCGACAGCGGCATCAGCGGCCCGCCGCTCAGACCCTGGAACACGCGCATCACCACCAGCATGCCGATCGAGGTGGACAGGCCGCACAGGATGGAGAAGATGCCGAACAGGATCATCGACACCACGAACACGCGCACGGCGCCAAAGCGTGCCGCGAACCAGCCGGTCAGCGGCACGGTGATGGCTTCGCCGACGGCGAAGGAGGTGATGACCCAGGTGCCCTGGCTGGCCGCTGCGCCCAGGGCGCCGGCAATGTTGGGCACGGCCACGTTGGCGATGGTCATGTTGAGCACCGCGATGAAGTTGGCCGCAGCCAGCATCATGGCGGCCACAAACAGCATGGGGCCGCTGAGCGGCGCCACGCTGTCGCTGGCAGCAGGCGCGCCGGGCGCCGTGGTCGCTTGACTCATGGGGGTGGCCTTTAGTTGGCGGCCGTGCGCTGGGTTTCAGCAGCGGCCGTGGCTTGTTGCTCGCCGGTGCGGGTGTCGATGGTGGCTTTCATCGACAGGCCCACTTTCAGCGGGTTGGCCTGCAACTCCGCTGCATCGAGCTTGACGCGCACGGGCAGGCGCTGCACCACCTTGATCCAGTTGCCGGTGGCGTTCTGCGCCGGAATGGCGGCAAAGGCCGCGCCCGAACCGCCCGAGAAGCCTTCGACCACACCGTGGTAGGTCACGCCCTTGCCGTAGATGTCGGCATGCAGGGTGACGCTCTGGCCCACGCGCACTTTTTCCAGCTGCACTTCCTTGAAGTTGGCATCGACATAGATCTCGTTGACGGGCACCACGGCCATCAGCGGCATGCCGGGCTGCACGCGCTGGCCCAGCTGCACCCTGCGCTGGGCCACCACGCCATCGAGCGGTGCGCGGATCACGGTGCGCGCCAGGTCCACCTGGGCCTGCTCCAGGCGGGCGCGGGCGGCGACCACTTCGGGGTTGGTGTCCACCGTGCTGTGGCTGATGAGGGCGGCATTGGCCTCCTTGGCGGCCACGGCCGAGCGCTGGTTGGCAGTGACCTGGGCGGCGGCGGCCTTGGCGGCGGCCAGCTGCGCGGTGGCGGCGTCAAAACCGTTCTTGGCGCGCGTCAGCTCGTCGCCCGACACCGAGCCCGAGGCCACCAGCGCCTGGCGGCGCTGCAGGTCCACCTTGGCGCGCTCGAAGTCGGCCTGCGCGGCCGCCAGCTGGGCGCTGGCGCGCTGGGCATCGGCCTCGCGGGCGTTGATCTGCGCGCTGAGGTTGCTGTCGGTGGCCATCAGGCTTTTCACGCGGCGCGTGGCGCGGTCGAGTTCGGCGCTGGCCTGGGCCACGGCCAGCTTGGCGTCGGTGGGGTCGATGACCAGCAGCACATCGCCCTGCTGGACGGCCTCGGTGTCGCTCACCTTCACTTCCAGCACGGTGCCGCCCACAGCGGGCGTGATCTGCGCCACTTCCGCGGCGGCATAGGCGTTGTCGGTGGAGACGAAATGCGAGGCGTGCAGCTTCCAGTAGGCGCTGCTACCCACGGCGGCCATCGCCACCATGCCGCCCAGCAGGGCCAGGCGGGCGTTGCGGCGTTTTTTCAGCGGGATGTCGGCGGCGGAGCGGGTGGTGTTGTCAGGCATGAGAATTCCTTGTGCGTTGTATTTCTGCGGGATGGGCGGGGCTTAACGGGAGGCGCTGGCCAGGGTGCTGGCGGGGGCCGACTGGTAGCCGCCACCCAGGGCGCGCTGCAGGCCGATGTCCAGCGTGAGGGAAGCCGAGCGCAGGTTGGTCTGGGCGCTCAGGGCGCCCAGCAGGCCGTCTTCTGCCGTGAGCACTTCGAGGTAGGTGGCCAGGCCGCCCTCGTAGCGGTTGCTGGCCACGCGGTGCGCCTCGGTGGCGGCTTCCACGGCCTCTTGCGCCTTGTGCAGGCGCTGGCCCAGGGCCTTCTGGCTGACCGCGTTGTCGGCCACGTCCTGCAGGGCGCGCGCCACGGTGGCGTTGTAGTTGGCCACGGCCTCGGCATAACCCGCGTGCGCGCCGCGCAGCTCGCCCTGCAGGCGGCCACCGCTGAAGATCGGCAGCGAAATCGCCGGGCCGAAGCTGGCCATGCCCGAGCCGCTCCTGGCCAGCATGTCCAGGCCGAGCGACTGCACGCCGATCAGTGCCGACAGGTTCACGTTGGGGTAGAACTCGGCCTTCTTTTGGTCGATGCGGCTGGCCAGCGCCTCGGTGCGCAGGCGCGCGGCCACCACGTCGGGGCGGCGGCCCAGCAGGTCGGCCGACAGCTCGGCGGGCAGGCCGAAGGCGCGGTCCAGCACCAGGGTGGGCCGCTGCAGCGCCAGGCCCCGGTCGGGGCCCGCGCCCAGCAGGGCGGCCAGGCGGTTGCGCTGCAGCGCGATCTGCTCGTCGATGGCCAGCAGCTCGCCCTCGCTCGCGGCGCGGCGGGCATCGGCATTGCGCAGGCCGCCGCGGGTTTCCAGGCCGTTGTCAAAGCGCTGGGCAAACAGGCTGGAGGTCGTCTTGCGAATCTCCACCGCCCGGGCGGCGGTATCGCGGTGGGCGTACAGGCGGCTCAGTTCGGCGTAGTTGGCGGCCACGCTGGCCGACAGCCACAGGCGCGCCTGGGCCAGCTCGGCGCGGCTGGCCTCCACGTCCGAGGTGGCGGCGGCCAGCGCGGCGCGGTTCTTGCCCCAGAAATCGAGCTCCCAGCGCACATCCAGCGTGGCGCGGCCGTAGTCGTTCAGGCCCTCGGTAGCGGGCGAGCGGGGAATCAGGTGGTTGTAGCTGAGCTTGTCGCCCGTGACGGACGCATTGGCGCTGACCTGCGGCTGGTTTGCCGAGCCCGTGATCTGCATCACGGCGTCGGCCCGCTGCAGGCGCGCGGCGGCGGCGGCCAGGTCGGGCGCGTCGGCCAGGGCTTCATCGATCAGCGCGTTGAGCTGGGCGTCGCCATAAGCCGACCACCACTGCGTGTCGGGCCATTGCGCCGCGGGCGCCTGCAGCGAGGCCGCGGCCTGGTAAGCCGTGGCGGCCTTGGGCTCAGGCTTGGCGCCCAGGTCGGGCAGCTGGGCACAGCCAGCCAGAAACAGGGCGGCGCCCAGGGCCGTGAGGGGCGAGACCAGCCGGCGCACGGTGGGCGAGGGCGGCGTACTGTGGTGAAACATCCATACTCCGTTAATTGAACTGATCGGTTTAGTTTAGATTTATTTTTTGACTGAATCAAGATAAACTGAACTGATTGGTTCAAAAATAAAGAGATTGACATGCGCGCAAAAACCGAGACAAGACGCCAGGCGATCCTGGACACCGCCGCCGAGGTTTTCCAGGAAATGGGCTTCGAGCGCACCACCATGGCCGCCATCTGCGAGCGCCTGGGTTACTCCAAGGCCACGCTGTACAACTACTTTGGGTCCAAGGAAGAGCTGTTCTCGGCCGTGGTGTTTGGCGCCACCGAGGCAGAATTCCAGGCCACCCTGGCCGCCCTGGATGCCACCGTGGCCGACATGACCGAGGCGCTGCAAAAGTTTGGCCGGGGGCTGCTCACGCTGCTGTATTCGCCCCAGGTGCAGGCGGTGCGCCGCCTGATCGTGGCCGAGGCCGGGCGCTCGGCGCTGGGCCGGCAGTGCTACGAACTCGGCCCCGTGCGCAGCGAGGCGGTGACGGCCGCGTTTTTGCAGCAGGCCATGGACGCGGGCCAGCTGCGCCAGGCCGACGCGCGCATTGCCGCCTTGCACCTGCGCGGCCTGCTCGAGGCCGAATGGCTGGACCGCTTTCTGTTCCAGACCCTGGAGCCGATTTCCGCCGCAGAAATCGACGCCACGGTGCAGCGCGCGGTGGCCGCGTTCATGGCGGCCTATGGACCGTTGTGGGCGTAAAAAAAAGGAGCTGAAAGCTCCTTTTTATGGCGGATGGCACTTTTATCAAGAGCCTATTTACGATCTCCCAGGGGTCGCGCAGCGGTCTTTGCGCGATGGGATGCAAGGCGCGGTGCGCAGTGGATAGCCCGGCTATCCACAAGCGCCGCAACGCCGCAGACCGCCCGCAAAGACCGCTGCCCCAAGGGTTGGAGCGAAATCGGGCGATTGCACGCCCCGGCTGCTGGCATGGGCACCAGCCCATGCGGCGCATCCGAAGCATCCACTCATCCCGATGGCGCTCCAACGCGATCCCCTGCGAGATCGTAAACAGGCTCTCGGCGCCAGAGTCCTCTTTTGCTTCAAGCTGGCAAGAAGCCTTCCACCGACAGGTAGCGCTCGCCCGTGTCGTAGTTGAAGCCCAGCACCCGGCTGCCGGCGGGCAGTTCGGGCAGCTTTTGCGCAATGGCAGCCAGCGTCGCGCCGCTGGAGATGCCCACCAGCATGCCTTCCTCGCGGGCGCAGCGGCGCGCGTATTCGCGGGCTGGTTCGGCATCGACCTGGATCACGCCGTCGAGCAGGCTGGTGTCCAGGTTCTTGGGGATGAACCCTGCGCCGATGCCCTGGATGGGGTGGGGCGAGGGCTGACCGCCGCTGATGACGGGCGACTGCGTGGGCTCCACTGCGAACACCTTGAGCTGGGGAAACTTGGCTTTCAGCACGCGCGCCACGCCGGTGAGGTGACCGCCTGTGCCCACACCGGTGATGAGCGCATCCAGCCCTTCGGGGAAGTCGGCCAGGATCTCCTGCGCCGTGGTGCGCACATGCACCTCGATGTTGGCCGGGTTCTCGAACTGCTGCGGGATCCAGGCGCCGGGCGTCTGTTGGCGCAGTTCTTCGGCGCGGGCGATGGCGCCCTTCATGCCCTTTTCGCGCGGCGTCAGGTCAAAGCTGGCGCCATAGGCCAGCATCAGGCGGCGGCGCTCGATGCTCATGCTGTCGGGCATCACCAGAATCAGCTTGTAGCCCTTGACGGCCGCCACCATGGCCAGGCCCACGCCGGTGTTGCCACTGGTGGGCTCGATGATGGTGCCGCCGGGCTTCAGCGCCCCCGACTTCTCCGCGTCTTCCACCATGGCCAGCGCGATGCGATCCTTGATGGAGCCGCCAGGGTTGCTGCGCTCGGACTTGATCCACACGTTGGCGCCTGCGCCAAACAGGCGGTGGATGCGTACATGCGGGGTGTTGCCAATGGCTTGCAGGATGTTGTCGGTTTTCATGGGAGGTCTCCTGGGAAAAGAGGGGTTGCCCATGCATTCTGGCCCAGTTCATCGTGGGTGTGCAGCATATGGATATGCCGATCGGGGCGATAATCACCCCCGTGAAGCGCGCCAGACCGCCGCTGGTGCAATCTGGGAAACCAGGCACTGGAGGAACGTCCGGACTGCACAGGACAGCGTAGCAGCTAACGGCTGCCCACCGTGAGGTGAGGATCAGAGCAACAGAGACGAGTCCGGGTGGAAACTACCTGCCACGGAGTGTTCTGTGAGGCGCCAGCGCAAGCTGGCGAGAGGACAGCGAGAGCTGTCCGAACCCGGCGAAAGCCGGGTCCGAACAGCCACCCCGAGCGGGCAAGCCCGCTCGGGGTGAAACGGGCAATCTCTACGCGCAGCAATACCAAGTAGGCCAGCGTTGATGTGGTTCCGCAGAGCTGGCGGGTAGGTAGCATCGAGCCGTGGTGGCGACACCCGGCCCAGAGTAATGGCGGTCACGCTGCGGGTCTTCGCAAGAGGGCCGGCAGTGCACAGAATCCGGCTTATCGGCGCGCTTCACACATTGATAAAAATAGCTGCCAGCGCTTGATTGGAAAGCGCTGGCAGCTATCATTTTTTGATGTCTCTCTCCGGGCGGTGCGCCGCCGCGTCGTGGGTTAGAACCGTTCCCACGGCTGCAGGTAGCGCCACTGCCCCTCGGGCACCTTGGCCAGCGGCACGCGGCCGATGCGGATGCGCTTCAAGCCCACCACCGCCAGGCCCACGGCCGCGCACATCGCCGGGATCTGCCCGGGGCGGATGCCCTTGAGCGCAAAGCGCAACTTGGTTTCGCTTTGCCAGCTCACCTTGATGGGCGGCAGCGGGCGGCCGTTGAACGTGAGGCCGTGGCACAGGCGCTGCAGGCCATTGGTGGCGATCTCGCCTTTCACCTCGACGATGCATTCCTGCTCCAGCACCTCGATGTCTTCCGCCAGCTTGCGCGCGATGCGCTTGTCCTGTGTATAGACCACCAGGCCGCTGGCTTCGGTGGGCAGCGGCGTGAAGCATTCGAGCTGCCGGAAATGGCGCTGCAGCACGCGGATGCCCGAGGCGTCCTCGGGCAGGTGCGAGGCCGCCCCGAGCAGCGTGGCGGCCTGTGGCGCGCCCTGGCGGCGGCTGGTGTGGGCGGCTGGCCCGGCCGGAAGTCCCAGGCCCGCTTCAAACCCCGCCGGCTTGTGCAGCAGCAGCGTCACCGGGGTCAGCTCCAGCAGGCTGGCGTCTGGCGCCACCACCACGGCCTGGTCGGGGCGCACGCGGGCACCAGGGGCTTCCACCACCTGGCCGTCCACGCGCACAAAGCCGCCCTCGATGAACTGCTCGGCCGTGCTGCGCGAGCAGTTCAGTTGTTCGGCCACGCGTTTGGCCAGGCGGATGTGGCTGGGGTCGGGGTTTCTATCGGTCATTGAATGAATGGCGCGAGGTGTTCTTGTGGTTCAGTTGTTGCCTGGGTGCAGTGACCGGATGCGTTCCACATGCGCCAGCAGCGAGCGCTGGGCCACGGGCCACAGGCGCGGCGGCACGTCGTCGTAGGCGTGCTGCACCCATTCTTCCATGCTGCCATCGGGCAGCGCCTGCATGGCGGCCAGCACCTTGGCCTCGCGCGCCAGGCGGTGGGCCTTGAGCCGGGCAATCGCGCTGCGCGCCCCATGGATCGGGCCACCCAGCACGTAGCCGTGGGCGGGCAGGATGAATTCCACGCCGTGTTCGGCGCACGCCGCATCCAGCCGGTCGAGCGAGTCGAGGTAGTCGGCCATGTTGCCGTCGGGCGGATCGATCACCGTGGTGCTGCCGTTGAGGATGTGGTCGCCGCTGAACAGCAGGCCGTCTTCCTGCAGCAGCAGGCACAGGTGGTTGGCGGCATGGCCGGGGGTATGGATGACCTGCAGTGTGTGGGTTGTTTTTCCCTCTGGCGTCTGTCCGGTCAGCGCGAGCAGCTCATTGTTTTGTAGCGAACGATCGGGCGTGAACTGGCTGGCGGCACGGGCCGTGGGCGCCGATGGCAGGCCCAGGATGGGCGGCCTGGCCTGGCCCGCCTGCACGCACAGCGCCTGCAGCGGAGCGGCGCCGGGCGAGTGGTCGGCATGCGAGTGGGTGCACACGATCATGCGGATATCGCCCCCGGCGGCGCGCCAGAGCTTGTCCAGGTGCTCGGCATCGGCCGGGCCGGGGTCGATGGCGATGAAGCCCGTGGCCGGGTCGCCCACCAGGTAGCTGTTGGTGCCGGGGCCGGTCATCACGCCGGGGTTGGGGGCCGTGAGGCGCATCACGTTGCGCAGCAGCGGCACGGGGCGCTCGGCCTGCCAGTCGAGCGGGTGCACGATCTGCCCGTCGGGGCAGACCAGGGCCAGTTCGCCAAACGGCGCTTCGTCTTCCATGTAGCGCGCTTCCTTGCCCGCCAGGATGCCGGCGCGCGGGCAGCTCACCCACAGCGGCTGCTCGTGTGCCACGGCGTCGAGCACCGCCTGGGTGTTGGCGAACTGGGCCAGCCGCTGCAGCGTGCGGATGGTCGGGAAGATCATGAAGAACTGCCCGGCCTCGTGCCGCGCCAGGGCATCGGCAGGGCGCACCCACACGGGCTCGAACTGCTCGGTCTCGTCGGCCACGGGCTCCTGGCCTTCGGGCATGCGGGCCACGAGAAACGGCACGTCAAAGCGCCGGGGCAGGTCGCGGTCGCCGGTCCAGTGGGCCAGCAGGTACACGCTGTCGGCCGCCAGGCGCAGGCCGCGGGCCTGGCACTGCGCGGCAAAGGGCTGGTGGCGGTCGATGGCGGCGATGTCGTGGGCATCGGCCATCCAACCTTTGCGGGGGCCATCGGCATGGCGCGCGAGCAGCACACCCAGCTCTTCAAAGCTTTCGCGGATGGCCGCAATGGCCTGCGTGAGGTGTGGGTCGTCTTGCGCGGGGCGGCGGTCGGCAGCACCGTGCGATTGCGCGTCGAGTGCATCGATACCCCCGCCCGGAAACACATAGGCGCCAGGCGCAAAGCTGGCCGTGCCCGAGCGCCGGGTCATGAGGATTTCGAGCCCGCCGTTGTCCGGTGCATCGCGCAGCAACAGCACGGTGGCAGCAGGGCGGGTGGCAGCGGGTTCGCGGTGGGGATGCAGTTGTTGGGTGGTGCGGGGCATGCTTGAATTATGGGCAGGGCGCGGGTTGCTTTTCGGCCGTACATATCCCCGGATGGCGCCGACTCGAAAAAAGCTTGCCAATCGGGCCATGGGGGAAGGGAGTGTCGGGGATTTTGTGGGTGAATTGAGTCCACCGACGATAATCCGGCCCATGAAGATTCGCTTCACCAAAATGCAGGGCGCGGGCAACGATTTCGTGGTGCTCGACGAAACGCGGGGCCGCCTGGGGTTGACGCCGGCGCACTACCGCTGGCTGGCCGACCGCCACTTTGGCGTGGGTGCCGACCAGATCCTCACCGTGCGGCCCTCGCCGGGCGAGGGCATCGATTTCGAATACGTGATCCACAATGCCGACGGCGGCGAAGTGGAGCAGTGCGGCAACGGTGCGCGCTGCTTTGCGCGTTATGTGCGCGACAAGGGCCTGACCACGCAGGACACCATCCGCGTGCAGACGCTGGCCGGCGTGATTGCCCCCCGGCTCAATCCGGATGGCCGCGTGACGGTGGACATGGGGCGCCCGGTGTTTGACGCGGCGCTGGTGCCCTTTGACGCGTCCGGCCTCACGCCCGTGGCCCAGGGTTTGGGTCAAAGATGGCCTCTGGTGCTCTCTGGGTCTGCGCAAGATGCTTCTGTCCTGGTAGCGGTGGTGTCCATGGGCAACCCGCACGCCGTGCAACTGGTGGAGGATGTGGACGCCGCGCCCGTGGCCGAGACCGGCCCGCTGATCGAATCGCACCCGCGCTTTCCCCGGCGGGTGAACGCGGGCTACCTGCAGATCGTGGACCGCGGCCATGTGCGCCTGCGCGTGTTCGAGCGCGGCGCGGGCGAAACCCTGGCCTGCGGCACCGGCGCCTGCGCCGCCGTGGCAGCGGGCATCCGGCTGGGGCTGCTCGACGCCCAGGTGGATGTGCAGACCCGCGGCGGCCTGCTCACCATTGCCTGGAGCGGCCAGGAGGCCGACTCCGTTTTCATGACCGGCCCGGCCACCTCAGTTTTTGACGGCCAGATAGAACTCCCTGACACGCCATGACCACCAGCGCCCACATTCCTCCGATCACCGAAGACGACATCGCCCAGTTCCTCACCCAGACACCCGGTTTTTTCGAGCGCCATGCCGAGGTGCTGGCCAGCGTGCAGATCACCAGCCCGCATGGCACCCGCGCCGTGAGCCTGCAAGAGCGCCAGGCCGAGATGCTGCGCGAGAAGATCAAGGGCCTGGAGCAGCGCATCATGGAAATGGTGCGCCACAGCCATGAGAACGCCGCCATCTCCGCCAAGGTGGACCACTGGACCAGCGCCCTGCTGCAGGTGCGCGACCCCATGGACCTGCCCCAGGCCGTGGTGGACGGGCTGCGCACGCTGTTCGATGTGCCGCAGGCTGCCGTGCGCGTGTGGGGTGTGGCGGGGCCTTATATCGACGCCGACTTCACCCAGGGCGCGAGCGAGGACGCCCAGGCCTTCGCCTCCTCGCTGACCATGCCGTTCTGCGGCCCCAACCTGGGGTTCGAGCCCGCCGCCTGGCTGGCCAGCGAGGCGGGCGAGGCACCCCAGTCCCTGGCGCTGCTGCCGCTGCGCGAAGGCGCCATCGACAGCGCAACGCCGGCATTCGGCCTGCTGGTGCTGGGCTCGCACGACCCGCAGCGCTTTGACGCCACCCTGGGCACCGAATTCCTGGCGCGCATGGCCGAACTGGCCAGCGCGGCGCTGATGCGCTTGAGATGAGTCACCCCCCTGAGGCGCTGCGCGCCTTCCCCCCGCTCTCGCTGCGCTGCGCTGCGCGGGCAGGGGGACGACGCCCTCGCTGCGGGGCGGCCCTTGCTCGGCGTCCCGCGCCTGGGCAGCGCCAGTGGCGGCGGCCTGGCCTTGCCGCATGTGCCGACTGCCCGGCAGCAATCCTCACTGGCGGTTGAATCCATGTCCGATGCGAAGGCCACACGGCTGTCCAGCGATCCGCAAGTCCTTCGCTATTTGGAACATGTGCGGGTCGAAAAGCGGCTGGCCGCGCGCACGCTCACGCTCTACACCCTGGACCTGGAAAAGCTGGCGCAGCTGGCGGCGGGCGTGAACCGGCCCCTGCTGCAACTCGAGAGCGCGCACATCCGCCGTTTTGTGGCCCAGATGCACAGTGCGGGGCGCAGCGGGCGGGGCATTGCGCTCATCCTGTCGGGCTGGCGCGGTTTTTTCACCTGGGCCGGGCGGCAGGGCCTGATGGGGCACAACCCCGTGCAGGACGTGCGCGCACCCAAGGCCCCCAAACCCTTGCCCAAGGCGCTGGGCGTGGACGACGCCGTGCGCCTGGCCGAGTTCGACCATGCGGGCGCCGACCCCTGGCTGGAGGCGCGCGACGCGGCCATGGTCGAGCTGCTGTATGGCTGCGGCCTGCGCGTGGGCGAGCTGGTGGGGCTGGATGCCGTGCCCGGCCCCGACACGCAGCGCCAGGGCCGTGGCTGGATCGACCTGCAGGCCGGCGAGGCCCATGTGTTCGGCAAGGGCAGCAAGCGCCGCAGCGTGCCCGTGGGCGCTGCCGCCGTGGCCGCACTGCAGGCCTGGCTGGCGCTGCGCGCCGGGCCGTTGGGTGGCGAGGGCTCGGCGCGGCTCGATGCGGCGCTGTTCGTGGGCCAGCGCGGAGCGCGGCTCACGGCCCAGTCGGTCTGGCTGCGCCTGCGCCTGCGCAGCCAGCAGGCGGGGCTGACCACGCCGGTGCACCCGCACATGCTGCGCCATTCGTTTGCCAGCCACCTGCTGCAAAGCAGCGGCGACCTGCGCGCCGTGCAGGAGCTGCTGGGCCACGCCAACATCACCACCACGCAGGTCTATACGCGGCTGGATTTCCAGCACCTGGCCAAGGTGTACGACGCGGCGCACCCGCGCGCACGGCGCAAGTAGCGCCCTAAGCCGCTACGGCCGGCTCATCAACCCGCCGTCCATGCCGCGGCCATGCGCGCAAGCGAGGGTGCATGAGTGCTTGTTTTTGATAGCTGTTTTCGCAATATCCATGAGCACTATCGTTGGCTTTATTAAAAATTTCACTGGGCGAGTGCACAGGCGCAGGGCTGGCTAATCGCCGGGCTTTCGCGGTGTCCGCGTGGCCTGGGGTGTGGCCGTTCGGACGTGCGTGCCGTGCACATGGCCCGCATGCGGGCGGCCCGGTCGGCTGGCGATGTCGGTCAACCCATTGAGGATGCCGCAGTGGGCGGCATCCTGGGCCTCGTGGCACTGCTCGCGCAGGTTCTTGAGCTGCTTTTCGAGCTGGCGCAGTTCGCGGATGCGCGCCGCGACGTGGCCGATGTGCGCGTCCAGCAGGGCGTTGACATCGCCGCAGCTGCGCGTGGGCGCGTCCTTGAAGCGCAGCAGGGTGCGGATTTCGTCCAGCGTCATGTCCAGGCCCCGGCAGTGCCGTATGAACGACAGGCGCGTGGCCTGGGCTTCGTCGTAGATGCGGTAGTTGCTCCCGGTGCGGGCGGCCTCGGGCAACAGGCCTTCGCGTTCGTAATACCGGATAGTCTCGACCGGGGTGTGGGCCAGGGTGGCCAGCTCGCCGATTTTCATGGGGTGCGCTGCTCGTGGGGTGTGTGGCCATGGTACGCCGTGTGCGTGCTTGACTCTGAAGTGGCATCAGGGTTTCCAATAGGGTCAAGCAAGGAAAGCCAGCATGAGCACCCCCCCCCACACTTCTCCCGCCCCGGCGGATGCCTGCGGCCATTGTTCCTGCGCGCCGGCCCTTGAGCCCGCCGCCGTGCAGGGCGCCGAAGGCGTCGCGCGCGGGGCCGCCCACGGGGCGGTTTTCCGCATCGCCAGCATGGACTGCGCGGCCGAGGAAAGCGAGATCCGCCAGGCCCTGGCGGGCATTTCTGGCCTGCACGGCCTGCGCTTCCAGCTGGCGGCCCGCACGCTGGCCATTGATGCGGCGCCCGCGGCGATGCCGCAAATCCTGGCGGCCATCCGGCAGGCGGGGTTTGATCCGCAGCCTGTGGCGCAGGCATATGCCCACCTGCCGGGCGCGCAGGGGCTGTGGCGTCTGGGGTGGGCGCTGGGGCTGGCCATGGCGGCCGAGCTGCTGGCCTTTCTGGCGCCAGACACGCGGGTGTTGCAGGTGGCCGGCATGGCGTTGGCCGCCGCCGCCATCGGGCTGGCCGGTTTTTCCACCTACCGCAAGGGCCTGGCTGCGCTGGGGCGCGGGCGGCTCAACATCAATGCGCTGATGACCGTGGCCGTGACCGGCGCGTTTGCCATCGGCCAGTGGCCCGAGGCCGCCATGGTGATGGCGCTGTATGGCATTGCCGAGCTGATCGAGGCACGCTCGGTGGACCGTGCCCGCAACGCCATCCAAAGCCTGCTCGACCTGGCGCCCGATACGGCCGAGGTGCGCCAGCCCGACGGTGCCTGGCGGCCAGTCGCCGCGGCCGCTGTGGCGCTGGACGCGGTGGTGCGCATCCGGCCGGGCGCGCGCGTACCGCTCGATGGCGTGGTCATCGCGGGCACCAGCGCGGTCAACCAAACCTCGGTGACGGGTGAAAGCCTGCCCGTGGACAAGGCTGCGGGCGACACCCTGTTCGCCGGCACCATCAACGACACCGGCACCCTGGAAATGCGGGTGACGGCCACGGCCAGCCATACCACGCTGGCCCGCATCATCCATGCGGTGGAGCAGGCGCAGGGCAGCCGCGCGCCCACGCAGCAGTTGGTGGACCGGTTTGCCGCCATCTACACGCCGGTGGTGTTCGCGCTGGCCGTGGCGGTGGCGCTGCTCATGCCCTGGCTGATGGATGTGGCCTGGACGCAGGCGCTGTACAAGGCCCTGGTGCTGCTCGTGATCGCCTGCCCTTGCGCGTTGGTCATTGCCACGCCGGTCACGGTGGTGAGCGGGCTGGCCGCCGCTGCGCGGCGCGGCATTCTCATCAAGGGCGGGGTCTATCTGGAGACCGCCCACCAGATCCAGGCGATAGCGCTCGACAAGACCGGCACCATCACCGAAGGCCGGCCCCGGCTGGTGGCGACCGAGGTTCTGCCGCTGCCCGAGGGGCGGACCCCGGTGGCGCCGGCGCAGGTGCTGCGCTGGGCGGCCGGCCTGGCAGGGTATTCCGACCACCCGGTGTCGCGGGCCATTGCGCAGGGGCTGGATGCGGCCCAGGGGGCGCCAACGGGCGCGGCGCTGGAGGCCTTCACGGCCCTGCCCGGGCGCGGCGTGCAGGCCCGCATCGCCGGGCAGGCACTGGTGCTGGGCAACCATCGCCTGATCGAGGAGCGCGGCTTGTGCCATGCCGGCATCGAGGCGCGGCTGGCTGCCCACGAGGCCCAGGGTCGCACCGTGACGCTGCTGGCCACCGATACCGCCGTGCTGGCCATTTTTGCGGTGGCCGACACGATCAAGGACAGCTCCCGCCAGGCGCTGGCCGCGTTGCGTGCCATGGGCGTGGCCCCGGTTATGCTGACAGGCGACAACCAGGTGACGGCTGGCACCATCGCCGCCCAGGCGGGCGTGGCGGAGGTGCGGGGCAACCTGCTGCCACAAGACAAGCTGGCGGCCATCGAAGCCCTGCAGGCGCGCCACGGCCTCACCGCCATGGTGGGAGACGGCATCAACGATGCCCCCGCGCTGGCCCGCGCGGACATCGGCATCGCCATGGGGGCGGCAGGCACCGACACGGCCATGGAGGCGGCCGATGTGGTCATCATGAACGACGATCTGCGGCGCATTCCAGAGCTCATGCAGCTGTCGCGCCGCACGCGTGCCGTGCTGTGGCAGAACATTGCGCTGGCGCTGGGCATCAAGCTGGTATTTCTGTGGCTGGCGCTGTTCAACGGCGCCTCGATGTGGATGGCGGTGTTTGCCGACATGGGGGCCAGCCTGATCGTGGTGTTCAACGGCCTGCGCATGCTGCGCGCGATGGACCTGGAGCCGGCGGCATAGGCGACTGCCTTGTCCGCTGGTGGCCTCGTTTCGCCGCGTCCGGCGTGGGCTTTTGTCCCCCGCTAAACTCACCCCCTTCGCGGTCTGGCGCCCCGTCCGGCGGGCTGCATGGCCCATTGCATCTCCCAAGGCTACTCCCCATGTCCCTCATTCCTGTCACCATCCTCACCGGCTTTCTGGGTTCCGGAAAAACCACGCTGCTCAAGCGCCTGCTGAGCGAGGCCCATGGCCAGAAGATCGCCGTGATCGAGAACGAATTTGGCGAAGAGAACATCGACAACGACATCCTGGTGACCGACTCCAAGGAGCAGATCGTGCAGATGAGCAATGGCTGCATCTGCTGCACCATCCGCGAAGACCTGCGCGAAACCCTGCAGTTGCTGGCTGCCAAACGGCGCAAGAATCTGCTGGCGTTCGACCGCATCGTGATCGAGACCACCGGCGTGGCCGACCCCGGCCCCGTGGCGCAAACCTTCTTCATGGACGAGGAGATCGCCGAAACCTACCTGATCGACTCCATCATCACGCTGGTCGATGCCAAGCACGCGGCCCAGCAGCTCAACGACCGCCAGGAGGCACGCCGCCAGGTGGGCTTTGCAGACCAGATCTTCCTGTCCAAGACCGACCTCGTGAGCGCCGAGGACACCGAGGCGCTGATCCACCGCTTGAAGCACATGAACCCGCGCGCGCCCATCAAGGCCGTGCACTTTGGCGAGGTGCCGCTCAAGGAGGTGCTGGACCTGCGGGGTTTCAACCTCAATGCCAAGCTGGATATCGACCCCGACTTTCTCAAGGAAGAGGAGGAGCACGACCACCACGGCCATGGGCACCACGACCATGCGCACGGTGAGCACTGCAACCACCCTTCGCACCAGCACGGACACGAGGGCCATGGGCACCATCACCACCATGACGACGATGTCAAGAGCTTCGTCTACCGTTCGGATCGGCCGTTCGATCCGGCCAAGCTGGAGGATTTCCTGGGTGCCATCGTCAACATCTATGGCCCGCGCATGCTGCGCTACAAGGGCGTGCTGAACATGCAGGGCACCGATCGCAAGGTGATCTTCCAGGGCGTGCACCAGCTCATGGGCAGCGACCTGGGCCCCCAGTGGGCCGAAGGGGAGGCGCGCACCAGCAAGATGGTCTTCATCGGCATCGACCTGCCCAAGGATATCTTTCTGCAGGGGCTGGAGCAGAGTCTCGTTTGAACGGTTTGTACCGGAACGGGCAGGGATGGCCCCACATCCTTTTGTGTCGTATCTGCAACGTTCCCGTTTGCACCCGCGCAGGTCGATACAATCGCGCCCCGGCAAAACCCCGGAAGGCTTGCCACCCGCCCTTGGCTGCCTGCGCAGCCCGGGCCAGCCCGTTACGCGAGGAGTTCTGTCAGTGAAAGCCGAAACCAGCAAACCCAAGGCGGCCGCCAAAGCGGCCCCAACCGCGGCAAAAACTGCCGCCGCCCCAGCGGCAAGCAAGGCTGCTGCAAAGGCTACTGCCCAGGCCGCCCCCAAAGCCGCCAGCCCTGCCGTTGCAGAGGCCTCCGAGCAGGCGTTGCGGGCCGGCAGCCAAGTACCCGTGCGCAGCACCCGGCCTTCTTCCCGGCTGGTCCAATTGACCGTACCATCCATGGCCCAGGCAGTGGCTTCCACCGCTGCCAAAGCCAGTTATCTACACACCATGCCCACGACCGCGCAAGCGCAGCCTGTTTACACGGCTGCCAAGAAAGACCCCAAACTGGCGAACAATTGGAAAGACAAGGCCGCCGAAGAGCTGACCGACGCCGAAGTGATGGCGATGCCCGACAGCGAGTACATGAACGACAAGCAGATGGCGTTTTTCCGCCGCAAGCTCGTCCAGCTCAAGCAGGACATCCACAACAGTGCCGGTGAAACCACCGAGCACCTGCGCGAGGACACCGTGGTGGTGCCCGATCCTGCCGACCGCGCCACCATTGAAGAAGAGCATGCGCTGGAGTTGCGTACCCGCGATCGCGAACGCAAGCTGCTCAAGAAAATCGAGCAATCCATTGCCCGCATCGACTCGGGTGACTACGGGTATTGCGATGAAACCGGCGAACCCATCGGGGTGGGCCGCCTGATCGCCCGTCCCACCGCCACGCTGTCGCTGGAAGCGCAGCAACGCCGTGAACTCAAGCAAAAGATGTTTGGCGACTGAAGGCGAGCGGGCCTGAACTCTTTATGCGCACCCGACCTGACTGCCTATGAGCAAGCAAGACACCACACTCGGCGGTCTGCTGTCCAAGGTGGTGCGGTTTGTGCGCAACCCCACGGTCAACTGGACAGAGCTCGACTCGATCCAGGCCGATCGGGAGAGCCAGTACAGCAAGCAGATGCTCAAGGAGATGATCGAGCGCAAGCGGCGCAACGACTTCGTTCGTCGCCGCGAGTTCGATCAGCTGCGCAAACTGCGCCAGCGCGAGGTGCTGCAGGGCCATGGCGCCGAAGACCCTGCGGGTCGTCCGTCTTTCTTCCAGAGCAGCATGACTTCGCCCGGCGAGCGTGCGGTCACGCTCAAGAAAATCGACGAGATCGAAGCGCAGATGTCGCAGCAGTGGTGGAAAGGCAAGCAGCATGCAGATGCGCCCACCCAGCCTGTCGATATGCAGCCCCAGGGGAATGAAAACGCCGCCGCGCGTGCGTATGCACCCACCAGGCCGGGCACTTTGCAGGTACCGCTGGAGGCCAAGCCCTCGGTAGCGCCCTTGTTTGCAGATGACAGCATGGCCATTGCTGGCGCTGGTGGCACGGATGCCTCCCCGCGGGCCCATGCACCTGCGGCGTCCTTCAGCCCTGCGGCGCCTGCCGCCGGACCTGAATATGCTGCCGAACCGGAGGAATTCGTGCACGAACCCGATCTAGAAGAAGCCGCCATCCGGTTTGCCAATGGCGACCATGCCGGCGCCGAGTCAGGTTTGCGGGAGGTGCTCGCACAACACCAGCAGGACGACCCGCAGCAGCAGCTGGAAATCTGGATGACGCTGTTTGACCTGTACCGCGCGACAGGTTCGCAGGACCGTTTTGACACGCTGGCGATTGATTTTGCCGCGCGCTTCAACCGCTCGGCCCCTCTGTGGTTCTCGATACCCGAGCAGCTGGGGCTGGCATCTTCTGTGGCGCCTGCCGAGGCGCCGGTGGTCGCACGGCGCGATTTCAGCTGGACGGCGCCTTCGACCATGGCGGTGTCGTCCGTGGCTGCGTTGCAGGCCGCGCTGGGGCGTGCCGCCTCACCCTGGGCCCTGGCCTGGGGGCGGCTGGCGGCCATCGACGATGCGGCCGTGCCGCTGCTGGCCGACCAGTTCACGCAGTGGGCGGAGCGCAGCGGGCAGTTTGTATTCTCCGGCGTGTCTGCGCTCAACGCGCTGCTGGAGAGCAAGACCCAATCGGGCGACCGGTCCAGCAGCCCCGAGTGGTGGCGCCTGCGCATGGCGGCCCTGCGACTCATGGCCAGCCCCGATGAGTTCGAACTGGTCGCACTGGATTACTGCGTGACCTATGAGGTGTCGCCCCCTTCGTGGACGGTACCGCGCTGCAGCTACGCGGACAGCGAAAACGCAGCGGCGCATGTTGCGGAGGCCGCCGGCCAGGATCTGCTGGCCCCTGCGGCCGCCGTGCCTGCGGCGCTCGAATCGGCGCCCACGGCGACGCTGAGTGGCCACATCGACGGCGATGCCACGCCACAGCTGGAACCTTTCCAGGCGCTGATACAGCCTGGAGAACCCCTGGTCATCGCCTGCGACCGTCTGATCCGCATCGATTTTGGCGCTGCCGGATCGGTGCTCAACTGGGCTGCCGAACAGCAGTCCCGCGGCCATGTGGTGCAGTTCCACAATCTGCACCGCCTGGTGGCGATTTTCTTCAATGTGATTGGCGTCAACGAGCACGCCTGGGTCGTCCCGCGCAAGAACTGAACCGGCGCAAGGGCGATAGTGGCCGGGGCGGTGGCTTGCAAAATACCGCATCGCCCCCAGCTGGGACGGCTATGGATTCATCGAGTCAAAACCCTGTTTTTCACGGCACCACCATCCTGAGCGTGCGCCGCCAGACGCCCCAGGGCGTACAGGTTGCCATTGGCGGCGACGGCCAGGTGACTTTGGGCAATATCGTTGTCAAGGGCACGGCGCGCAAGGTGCGCAAGCTCTACCACGGCAAGGTGCTGGCGGGTTTCGCCGGCGCCACGGCAGATGCCTTCACGCTGTTCGAGCGTTTCGAGGCCAAGCTGGAAAAGCACCAGGGCCACCTCACCCGCGCTGCCATCGAACTCACCAAGGACTGGCGCACCGACCGTGTGCTGCGCCGCCTGGAGGCCATGCTGGCCGTGGCCGATGCGAGTGCCTCGCTCATCATCACGGGCAATGGCGATGTGCTGGAGCCCGAGCAGGGCATCGTGGCGATCGGTTCGGGCGGTGCGTATGCACATTCGGCGGCCAAGGCATTGCTGAACCACACCGACCTGTCGGCCCAGGACATCGTGAAGCGGTCGCTGGAAATCGCCGGCGAGCTGTGCATCTACACCAACATGAATCACACCATCGAGACGCTGTGACGGCAGGTGTGTGTTGCTATTTTATTTGTAGCTGCTTGCGCTTTTTGGATAAGCGTTGCAACCATTTTTGACGGTGGATTAGCCCTATGTCGTCCATGACCCCCCAGGAAATCGTCTCTGAACTCGACCGCCACATCGTCGGCCAGGCCAGCGCCAAGCGCGCCGTGGCCATTGCGCTGCGCAACCGCTGGCGCCGCCAGCAGGTCGAAGGCAGCCTGCGCCACGAGATCACGCCCAAGAACATCCTCATGATCGGCCCCACCGGCGTGGGCAAGACCGAGATCGCGCGGCGCCTGGCGCGCCTGGCCGATGCGCCTTTCATCAAGGTCGAGGCCACCAAGTTCACCGAGGTGGGCTATGTGGGCAAGGATGTGGACGCCATCATCCGCGACCTGGCCGAGATGGCGGTCAAGCAGACGCGCGAGTCTGAAACGAAGAAGGTGCGCGCCCGCGCCGAGGACGTGGCCGAAGAGCGCATCCTGGATGTGCTGATTCCGCCGGCCCGTGCCGCGACGGGCGCCGAGCCGGCTGTGGACAGCACGGCGCGCCAGGTGTTTCGCAAGAAGCTGCGCGAAGGCAGCCTGGACGACAAGGAGATCGAGATCGACCTGGCCGAGAGCCGCCCCCAGGTGGAGCTCATGGGGCCGGCCGGCATGGAGGAAATGACCGAGCAGCTGCGTGGCATGTTCAGCCAGATGGGGCAGGGCAAGCGCCACACCCGCAAGCTCCGGATTGCCGAAGCGCTCAAGCTGCTCACCGAAGAAGAGGCGGGCAAGCTGGTGAACGAGGAAGAGATCCGCGCCCGCGCCATCCAGAACGCCGAGCAGAACGGCATCGTCTTCATCGACGAGATCGACAAGGTCGCCGCGCGCCAGGAGAGCAGCGGCGCCGATGTGTCGCGCCAGGGCGTGCAGCGCGATCTGCTGCCGCTGGTGGAAGGCACCACGGTGTCCACCAAATACGGCATGGTCAAGACCGACCACATCCTGTTCATCGCCTCCGGTGCATTCCACCTGTCCAAGCCCAGCGACCTGATTCCCGAGCTGCAGGGGCGCTTTCCGATCCGTGTCGAGCTGGAATCCCTGTCGGTGCAGGACTTTGAAGCCATCCTCACGCAAACCCACGCCTCGCTGGTCAAGCAATACCAGGCGCTGCTGGCCACCGAAGGGGTGGCGCTCGACTTTCAGCCCGAGGGCATCACGCGCCTGGCGCACATTGCCTTTGAGGTGAACGAGCGCACGGAAAACATCGGTGCGCGCCGCCTGTCCACCGTGATGGAGCGGCTGCTGGACGATGTGAGCTTCGACGCGGCGCGCCTGGCCGGCCAGAAGGTCACCGTGGACGCGGCCTATGTCGACACGCGGCTGCAAACCCTCAGCCAGGATGAAGACCTGTCGCGCTACATCCTCTGAGGGCCTGTTTGCGATCCCCTGCGAGATCGTAAACAGGCTCTGATACGGTTTCGCCTTCCAACGTATCACGTCGTTGGGTCGCCTCGCCGTGCGACAGCACTGTCTTCTGCTCCCTCCAGGTTATCCGCCGGCATGCCAAACCGTATGAGGCGGTTCGCGCGCCTAGCGAGAACGGCGTGGCCGCGCCCTGTTCTCGCTGGCGGGGCCAAACGGGATGTGCGCCCGTTTTGCCTTCAGGTATCACTTGCATAGGCAGTTCTAAGTGCTTGCTGAGCAACGGGTTTTAGGGTTTTGAATCCTTCGAAAACGCTTCTAAGTCCTTGATTCCATTGCAAAAGTTTGTTGCAAGCGCCCTTGCATGGAATGCTTTTCCTGCTACAGTGCAAAAAAGTGCAATTAAGTGGTGAAAAGTGCCTTGAAACTCCAGTTCTGGGTTCAAGGGTTCATCGTCCTGCCAGGGGAAGCGTTCCGTGTTTCAAGGTGCCTCGTCGCTGAGTCTCGATGCGAAAGGTCGGCTGTCCGTGCCGACCCGGCATCGTGACGTCCTGAGCGCGACCGCGGCCGGCCAACTCACGATCACCAAGCACCCCCACGGCTGCCTCATGGTGTTTCCCCGTCCCGAATGGGAGAAGTTCCGCGAGCGCATCGGCCAGCTGCCGATGTCTGCCCAGTGGTGGAAGCGCATCTTCCTGGGCAATGCGATGGACGTGGAAATGGATGCCACCGGCCGGGTGCTGGTGTCGCCCGAATTGCGCGAGGCGGCTGGTATCGCCAAGGACGCCATCCTGCTGGGCATGGGCAACCATTTCGAACTGTGGGACAAGGCCACCTACGACGCGCAGGAAGCGCAGGCCATGCAGGGCGAAATGCCCGATGTGTTCAAGGATTTCTCTTTCTAAGGCCCGTGGTGACCCCTGATCTGCAACACACCACGGTCCTGCTCGATGAGGCGGTGGACGCGCTGCTGGGCGGTGCGGGCCCCGAGCCTGCCGGCACCTGGGTGGACGCCACCTTTGGTCGCGGGGGGCACTCGCGGCACATCCTGCTGCGGCTCGGGCCGCAAGGGCGTCTTGTGGCGTTCGACAAGGACCCGCAAGCCATCCAGGAGGCAACGCGCATCACTGATGCGCGTTTTTCCATTCGGCATGAAGGTTTTCGCCATCTGGCGGATTTGCCGCCGGGCAGTGCGGCCGGAGTGTTGATGGACCTGGGGGTGAGTTCGCCCCAGATCGACAGTCCCGAGCGTGGTTTCAGTTTCCGTTTCGATGGCCCGCTGGACATGCGCATGGACACCACGCGGGGGACCAGTGTGGCCCAGTGGCTGGCCACTGCCGAGGTGCAACAGATTGCGGAGGTGATACGTGACTACGGTGAAGAACGGTTTGCTGGCCCCATTGCAAAGGCGATTGTTGCTCGGCGCGAGGAACGGGGGCCTCTTGCAACCACCGCCGAACTGGCCGATCTCGTGGCTGGTGCGGTCAAAACCCGCGAGTCGGGCCAGAACCCTGCAACGCGCACATTTCAGGCTTTACGGATTTTCATCAACGCTGAACTTGAAGAGCTGCAGCAGGCGCTAGAAGCCAGCCTGTCGGTGCTCCAGCCGGGCGGGCGGCTGGTGGTGATCAGCTTTCATTCGCTCGAAGATCGCATCGTCAAGCAGTTCATCGCGCAGCATTCCAAGGAGGTGTACGACCGTCGCGCGCCGTTTGCACCGCCCAAGGTCATGAAGCTGGTCGCGCTCGACCGCATCAAGCCCAGCGCCGCCGAAGTGGCAGCCAATCCCCGTTCGCGCAGCGCCATCATGCGGGTGGCCGAGCGCACGGAGGCGCCCGCATGACCCGGCTCAGCCTCGTCCTGCTGGTGGCGGTGATGGCCAGTGCGCTGTATTTGGTGCACACGCAGTATGAGTCGCGCCGCCTGTTCACCCAGCTGGACCGTGCCGTTTCCGAGTCGCGCCGGCTGGAGACCGAGCACCAGCGCCTGCAGGTGGAAAAACGCGCGCAGGCCACCCCCCTGCGGGTGGAGAAAATCGCACGGGCGCAGTTGCAGATGCGCACGGCCACGCCGGCCATCACCCAGTATGTGGCCGACCCTGCCGGAGCCAGGGCCTCGGCTGCCGCACCGGAGGCACAGCCGTGAGCCGCAGCGTTCTCTACACCTCCAGCCCGCTGCTGGCCAGCAAGACACCCGTTTGGCGCAGCAAGTTCATCGTGGCGATGATTGCGCTGGGATTCGTGGGGCTGGGCGCGCGTGCGGCCTATGTGCAGGTATTCGGCAACGATTTCTTTCAGCGCCAGGGCGAAGTGCGCTTTGCGCGCACCCTCGAATTGCCCGCCAACCGGGGCAAGATTCTCGATCGCAATGGGCTCATCCTGGCCTCCAGCGTGCCAGCGGCCAGCATCTGGGCCATCCCCGAAGATGTGGAGCAGGACAAGCCCGAGGTGCGTGCCAAGCTCAAGCAGCTGGCGCGGCTGCTCGACATGCCCGCATCAGAGTTGCATGCCAAGCTGGCCGACGAAGACAAGACTTTCGTCTGGATCAAGCGCCAGCTGGACTGGGAGCTGGGCCAGCAGATTGCCGCCCTCGACATCAAAGGCATCTACCAGCGCAAGGAATACAAGCGCCAATACCCCGAAGGCGAATCGGCCGCGCATGTGGTAGGTTTTACCAACGTGGAAGACAAGGGCCAGGAGGGCATGGAGCTGGCCTTCAACAGCGAGCTGGCCGGGCGTGCCGGCTCGCGCCGCGTGATCAAGGACCGCCTGGGCCGCGTGGTCGAGGGCGTGGGCGAGACCGTGCCACCGGTCGATGGCCGCGACATGCAGCTGTCCATCGACAGCAAGGTGCAGTTTTTCGCCTACCAGAAGCTGCGTGACCAGGTCGCAGCCCATAAGGCCAAGGCGGGCAGCGTGGTGGTGCTCGATGCGCACACGGGCGAATTGCTGGCCCTGGCCAACTACCCCAGCTACGTGCCCGACAAACGCCAGAACCTCACCGGCGAGCAGCTGCGCAACCGTGCGCTCACCGATGTGTTCGAGCCGGGCTCGACCATCAAGCCCATCACGGTGGGCATTGCGCTCGAAAGCGGCCGTGTCAGGCCCGAGACCGTGATCGACACCTCCCCCGGGCGCCTCACGATCACGGGCTCCACCATCAGCGACACGCACAGCTATGGCGCGCTGACGGTCGAGGGCGTGATCCAGAAATCGAGCAACGTGGGCACCACCAAGATCGCCATGCAGCTTCCCGCGCGCGAGATGTGGGAAACCTTCTCGGCCGTTGGCTTTGGCCAGAAGCCGCAGATTGCCTTTCCGGGCGCGGTGAGCGGGCGCTTGCGGCCCTACAAGACCTGGCGCCCCATCGAGCAGGCCACCATGTCCTATGGTTACGGTCTGTCGGCCAGCCTGTTCCAGATGGCGCGCTCGTACACCGTGTTTGCCAACAGCGGGCGCGTCATTCCCGCCACCATGCTCAAGTCCAGCGAGCCTCCGGTGGGAGTGCCCGTGTTCTCCGAGCGCACGGCCGACCAGGTGCGCAAGATGCTGCAGATGGCCGCAGGCCCGGGCGGCACGGGGCAGAAAGCGCAGACCGTGGGCTACTCGGTGGGTGGCAAGTCGGGCACGGCGCGCAAGCAGGTCGGCAAAAACTACGCCGCCGGCAAGTACCGCGCCTGGTTCACCGGCATGGCGCCCATCGACAAGCCGCGCATCATCGTGGCCGTGATGATCGACGAGCCCAGCAATGGCCAGGTGTACGGCGGCCTCGTGGCCGCGCCGGTGTTCAGCGAGGTGGTGCAGCAAACGCTGCGCATGATGGGCGTGCAGCCGGACATGGCCGTCAAGCCGCAGATCGTCACCAACGGGGCGGAGGAGTCGCTGTGATGCATGTGCTGACCTCTGCCCATGAGGCCGTGCAATGGCTGCGCGCGCGCGTCACCGGCACCTTGCAGACCGACAGCCGCCTGGTGGCACCGGGCGATGGCTTCATTGCCTGGCCCGGAGCCGCGACCGACGGGCGCGCCCATGTGGCCGACGCCATGGTGCGGGGCGCCACGGCCTGCCTCGTGGAACAGGCGGGTGTGGAGGCGTTCGGGTTCACGGGCGACCACATGGCCGCATTGCATGGCCTCAAGGCCGCCACGGGGCCGATCGCCGCGCAGTGGTTCGGCCACCCCGCGCAGCAGCTGGCCGTGCTGGCCGTGACGGGCACCAATGGCAAGACCAGCACCGCCTGGTGGCTGGCGGGCGCCTGGAATGCGCTATCGAATCAAACGCCGCATCTGCGTGCCGGGTGTGCGCTGGTGGGCACTTTGGGCATGGGTGTTCCGCCTGGGCTCGAGGCCACGGGCATGACCACCCCTGACCCCGTGCGCCTGCAGCGCGCGTTTCGCCGGTATGCCGACCAGGGGCTGGGCGCTTGCGCCATCGAGGCTTCTTCCATCGGACTGGCCGAGGCGCGCCTGGATGGCACGCCGATCCGCGTGGCCGTCTTCACCAATTTCACCCAGGACCACCTCGATTACCACGGCAGCATGGCCGACTACTGGCTGGCCAAGCGGGCCCTGTTCGGCTGGCCCGGTTTGCAGGCCGCCGTCATCAACGTGGACGACCCCGCCGGTGCGCAACTGCATGCCGAACTCTCGGGTGGTGCGCTCGATCTGTGGAGCATTTCCGCCCAGGGCTCGGCTCGGCTGGTGGCGCAGGACATTGCCCTGGGTGACCAGGGCCTGCGTTTCACGGTGGTGGAGGGGGCGCAGCGGCTGCCGCTGCAGACCCGCGTGATTGGCCACTACAACGTGCTGAACCTGCTGGGCGTGCTGGCCACGCTGCGCAGCCAGGGCGTGCCGCTGCTGGATGCCGTGCATGCCTGCTCCAGCCTGCAACCCGTGCCCGGCCGCATGCAGCGGCTGGTGGCGCCGGGGCAGCCGCTGGTGGCGGTGGATTACGCCCACACCCCCGACGCGCTGGACAAGGCCTTGCAGGCGCTGCGCCCGCTGGCGGCCGAGCGTGGCGGCCAGCTCTGGTGCGTGTTCGGCTGCGGCGGCGACCGCGATGCCGGCAAACGCCCGTTGATGGGTGCCGTGGCCCAGCAGCATGCCGATTGGGTGGTGGTGACCAGCGACAACCCGCGCAGCGAAGCGCCGGTGGCCATCCTGCACCAGATCCTGCAGGGCACGATTGCCGGAGAAACCGTCCGCGCCGAACCGGATCGGGCGGCCGCCATTGCGCTGGCCATCGGCGAGGCCGATGCTGCCGATGTGGTGCTGATTGCCGGCAAGGGCCACGAGGACTACCAGGAAACCGCCGGCGTGCGCCGGCCGTTTGATGACATGGCGCAGGCGCAGGCAGCGCTGGCTGCCCGGGGAGCCAGCACATGGGCATGATGAATCTGCAGCAGGCACTCGACTGGATTCGCCCCGGCATTCCCCAGGCGCGCCTGGTGGGCGATGGGGCAACGCCGCTGGCACGGGTGCACACGGACACCCGCACGCTGCAGGCGGGCGACCTGTTCGTGGCGCTCAAGGGCGAGCGCTTCGATGCCAACGCCTTCCTGGCCGATGCCCGTGCAGGCGGTGCCGTGGCCGCCATCGCCCATGGCGGGCTGGAAGCCGCAGGTTTGCCCGGTATCGAGGTGCCCGACAGCCTGGCGGCGCTGGGCGCGCTGGCGGCCGGGTGGCGCGCCCAGTTCGGCCTGCCGCTGATCGGCATCACGGGCAGCAATGGCAAGACGACGGTGACGCAGATGGTGGCGTCCATCCTTCGCGCCTGGAAGGGCGAGGCCGCTTTCGCGACGCAGGGCAATTTCAACAACGACATCGGCGTACCGCTGACGCTGTTGCGCCTGCGCGCCGGGCATGCCGCCGCGGTGATCGAGATGGGCATGAACCATCCCGGCGAAATCGCCACCCTGGCGGCCATCGCACAACCCACGGTGGCGCTGGTCAACAACGCCCAGCGCGAGCACCTCGAATTCATGCACACCGTGCAGGCCGTGGCCGAAGAAAACGGTTCGGTCTTCGCGGCGCTGCCGGCCAGTGGCGTGGCCGTGTTTCCCGCAGGCGATGCCTACACCGCGCTGTGGAGCGGTCTGGCGGCGCCGCGCCGCTGCATCACGTTCGGAGAGGGCGGCGATGTGCACTGCGCGCACGCCCGCTGGCAGCAGGGTGCCTGGGCGGTGGAGATGGCCACGCCCGCGGGCGCGCTGTCGTGCACCCTGCAGATCGCCGGTCAGCACAACGTCACCAACGCCCTGGCGGCTGCGGCCTGCGCCCTGGCGGCAGGGGCTCCGCTGGACGCGATGGCCCGCGGGCTGAGCGCATTCGTCCCTGTCAAGGGACGCTCGCGCGCCCTGCGCCTGCAACTGGCGGGCCGCGAGATCACCGTGGTGGACGACACATACAACGCCAACCCCGACTCCATGCGCGCCGCCATCGACGTGCTGGCCGCGCTGCCCGCACCGCAGCTGCTGGTGATGGGCGACATGGGCGAGGTGGGCGACCAGGGCCCGCAGTTCCACGCCGAGGCCGGCGAACACGCGCACGCTGCGGGCATTTCGCACCTGTATGCGCTGGGTGCGCAGTCGGCCAACGCGGCCCGCGCCTTCGGGGTTGCGCGGCATTTTGACAACATGGCATCGCTGCAGGCGGCGGTGCTGGAGATGCTGCCCCGGGTGGGCAGCGTGCTGGTGAAGGGATCGCGGTTCATGAAGATGGAACAGGTGGTGGAGGCGATGGTTGCCACCGCAGAACAACAAGCAAAGCCAAGCGTTCACCCGGAGGGACACCCTGATGCAAGCCATTGATGCCCGCCGCCCACCGCACGGAGGTGCCGCATGCTGCTGATGCTGTCGCAATGGCTGCAGGGCCTGTCGCCCGAGTTCGGCTTCTTTCGGGTGTTCCAGTACCTCACGTTCCGTGCGGTGATGGCGGCCCTGACGGCGCTGCTCATCGGCCTGGTGGCGGGGCCGCGCGTGATCCGCATGCTCACTTCGCTCAAGATCGGCCAGCCGATCCGGGGCTATGCGATGCAGTCGCACCTGTCCAAGAGCGGCACGCCCACCATGGGCGGCGTGCTCATCCTGCTGTCGATCGCGATCTCGACACTGCTGTGGTTCGACCTGTCGAACCGCTTCGTCTGGATCGTGCTGCTGGTCACGCTGGGCTTTGGAGCCATCGGCTGGGTGGACGACTGGCGCAAGGTGGTCAACAAGGATCCCGAAGGCATGCGCTCGCGCGAGAAATATTTCTGGCAATCGGTGATCGGCCTGGTGGCTGCGCTGTACCTGGTGTTCAGCATCTCCGAGAGTTCCAACGCCCGGGTGCTGGAGCTGTTCATCAGCTGGGTGCAGTCGGGTTTCTCGCTCGATCTGCCGCCCAAGGCCGGTCTGCAACTGCCGTTCTTCAAGGAAGTGAGCTACCCACTGGGAGTGCTGGGTTTCGTCATCCTGACCTACCTCGTGATCGTGGGCTCCAGCAATGCTGTCAACCTGACCGACGGCCTCGATGGCCTGGCCATCATGCCGGTGGTGATGGTGGGCTCGGCGCTGGGGGTGTTTGCCTACGTCACCGGCAGCTCGGTGTATTCCAAATACCTGTTCTTTCCGCACATTCCCGGCTCGGGCGAGCTGCTGATCTTCTGCGCCGCCATGGCGGGCGCGGGCCTGGCCTTCCTGTGGTTCAACGCGCACCCGGCCCAGGTGTTCATGGGCGATGTGGGCGCGCTGGCCCTGGGCGCGGCACTGGGCACCATCGCCGTCATCGTGCGCCAGGAGATCGTGCTGGCCATCATGGGCGGCATCTTCGTGGTCGAAGCCCTGTCGGTCATGCTCCAGGTGACCTGGTTCAAGGTCACCAAGCGCCGCTACGGTGAAGGCCGGCGCCTGCTGAAGATGGCACCGTTGCACCACCATTTCGAAAAGAGCGGCTGGAAGGAAACGCAGGTGGTCGTGCGCTTCTGGATCATCACCATGCTGCTGTGCCTCGTCGGCCTGTCCACGCTGAAACTGCGATGAACCCGGACGATCCCCTCATCCCCGCAGCCGCCGAGTCACCGGCGGTCACACCGCCCGAGGTGGGGGCCGGCACAGGCCTGCCAGCCGCGGGCAGGCGCGCGGCCGCGCCCGCCTGGGATCCCGAAGTGCCGCCTGCGGTCTCTGCTGCCCAGGCGGCTGCCGATTTTGTAGCGCAGATTTTTGCGGACGTGACCGCGCCCGAGGCCGTGTCCGCCCCGGTCCCGCAGGCCGTGGATGCCACCGACAAGGTGCCTGCCGACGAAGCCGCCGAGCCGCTGGGCCGGCCTGGCGAAGGCATGGTGCCGCTGCAGGGCCGGAACATCCTCATCCTCGGCCTGGGCGCTTCGGGCCTGGCGATGGCGCGCTGGTGCGTGCGCTGCGGCGCGCAGGTCACCGTGGCCGATACGCGGCAAGCACCGCCCCAGCTGGCCGCCTTGCAGCAGGAGCTGCCGCAGGTGCGTTTCGTGGCGGGCGAGCTCGGTGCCCATCTGGTCGAGGGGCAGGGCCTGCACGCGGTGTACCGTTCGCCGGGCCTGAGTCCTGCATCGATTGCGGCTGTATTTGCAGCTGCCGATGCCATGGGCATCAGCACTGGAGGCGAACTGAGTCTCTATGCCATGGCGCTGGACACGCTGCGCACCGCGCACGGCTATGCGCCGGCGGTGCTGGCCATCACCGGCACCAATGGCAAGACCACGGTCACCTCGCTCACGGGCCAGCTGGTCGAGCGCGCAGGCAAGACGGTGGCCGTGGCGGGCAATATCGGCCCGACGCTGCTCGATACGCTGGCGGCCCGCATCGACGGGGGCACGCTGCCCCAGGTGTGGGTGCTGGAGCTGTCGAGCTTCCAGCTCGACGGCGTGGCGGGTTTCGAGCCCACGGCCGCTGCGGTGCTCAACATCACGCAGGACCACCTGGACTGGCATGGCGACATGCAGGCCTATGCCGGGGCCAAGGCCCGCATCTTCGGGCAGCACGGCGTGATGGTGCTCAACCGTGAAGATCCCGCCGTGATGGCCATGCTGCCGGAGCCGGTGCGTGTGAAGCTGCAAAAGCCGCAGCAGCGTGCGCACACCACCTTTGGCGGCGACATGCCCAGGCGCCCGGGCGATTTCGGCATCGAGATGGTCAGTGGAATGGCCTGGCTGGTGCGTGCCCACGCATCGGACGAAACCCGCAAGCGCGGGCGTGGCGAAGAGCCAGAGCTGCACATCCAGCGCCTGATGCCGGCCGATGCGCTGCGTATCCGGGGGCGCCACAACGCCATCAATGCCCTGGCCGCCCTGGCGCTGGCCTGTGAGGCCGGCTGCGTGCTGTCGCCCATGCTGTATGGCCTGCGCGAATACCGCGGCGAGCCGCACCGCGTGGAGCCCATCGGCATGGTGTCGGGCGTGGAATATTTCGACGACAGCAAAGGCACGAATGTGGGGGCCACGGTGGCGGCCCTGGCCGGGCTGGGCGCTGACCGGCGCCTCGTGGTCATCCTGGGAGGTGATGGCAAGGGGCAGGATTTTTCGCCGCTGGCAGCGCCGGTGGCGCGGTATGCGCGCGCCGTGGTGCTGATGGGGCGCGATGCACCGTTGATCCATGCGGCCCTGGAAGGCGCGGGTGTGCCACTGGTCGATGCGCAGACTCTGCCGCAGGCCGTGCAGCTGGCTGCGCAGCGCGCCCACGCAGGCGATGCGGTGCTGATGTCGCCCGCCTGCGCCAGCTTGGATATGTTCCGCGACTACGCACACCGCGCCCAGGTGTTTTGCGACGCGGTGCGCGAACTGGCACACGACGCCGGGCAGGAACTGGGGGGCATGCAATGAGCGCCGCCACCGGTGCATGGTCGCGCGTCACAGCCTGGCTGAAAGGGCTGTCGGGCAAGGCCGCCGATGTGCTGCCGGTGCGCGTGGGCGGCACCGACTACCGCCAGACCCACAGCACGCCCGCCACGGTGCTGGGCTTTGACCAGGCCCTGCTGTGGGTGGTGGTGGCGCTGCTGGCCTGGGGGTTGGTGATGGTGTATTCGGCGTCCATCGCCATGCCGGACAACCCCCGTTTCGGCAAGATCGCACCCACCCATTTCCTGACGCGCCATGTGTTTGCCCTGGTCGTCGGCTTCGTGGTGGCGCTGCTGGCGTTCCAGGTGTCCATGGCCACCTGGGAGCGCGTGGCGCCCTGGCTGTTCGTGGTGTCCATCGTGCTGCTGGTGGCGGTGCTGATTCCGCATGTGGGCACGGTGGTCAATGGCGCGCGGCGCTGGCTGTCCCTGGGCATCATGAACTTCCAGCCCTCGGAACTGGCGAAGTTTGCCGTGCTGGTATATGCGTCCGACTACATGGTGCGCAAGATGGAGGTGAAAGAGCGCTTCTTTCGCGCGGTGCTGCCCATGGGCGCGGCCGTGGCCATCGTGGGCGTGCTGCTGCTGGCCGAGCCGGACATGGGGGCCTTCATGGTGGTGGCCGTGATCGCCATGGGCATCCTGTTCCTGGGCGGCGTCAATGCCCGCATGTTCTTCCTGATCGCGGGCGTGCTGGTGGCGGCCTTCGGCCTCATGATCGCCACCTCGCCCTGGCGCCGCGAACGCGTGTTTGCCTACCTCGATCCCTTCAGCGAGCAGCATGCACTGGGCAAGGGCTACCAGCTCTCGCATTCGCTCATTGCCATCGGGCGCGGCGAGATCTTTGGCGTCGGGCTGGGTGGCAGCGTGGAAAAGCTGCATTGGCTGCCCGAAGCCCACACCGACTTCCTGCTGGCCGTGATCGGCGAGGAATTCGGCCTGGTGGGCGTGCTCACGCTGATCCTGCTGTTTGTCTGGATGACGCGCCGCATCATGCACATCGGCCGCCAGGCCATCGCGCTCGATCGCGTGTTCGCCGGCCTGGTGGCACAGGGCGTGGCCATCTGGATCGGCTTTCAGGCCTTCATCAACATGGGGGTGAACCTGGGCGCGCTGCCCACCAAGGGGCTCACGCTGCCGCTGATGAGCTTTGGCGGCTCGGCAATCCTGATGAATCTGGTGGCATTGGCCGTGGTGCTGAGGGTGGATTATGAGAACAAGCTCCTCATGAGGGGAGGCCGCGTATGAGTCAGAAAACCGCTCTCATCATGGCCGGCGGCACCGGCGGCCACATCTTCCCGGGCCTCGCCGTGGCCGAAGAATTGCGTGCGCGCGGCTGGCGCGTGCACTGGCTGGGCGCACCGGGCAGCATGGAGTCGCGCATCGTGCCAACCCATGGTTTTGCGCTGGAACTCATCGATTTCTCGGGCGTGCGCGGCAAGGGTCTGGTCACGCTGGCCTTGCTGCCGTTGCGCCTGCTGCGTGCCTTCTGGCAAGCCCTGCAGGTGGTGCGGCGTGTGAAGCCCGACGTGGTGGTGGGCCTGGGCGGCTACATCACCTTCCCGGGCGGCATGATGGGCGTGCTGGCGGGCAAGCCGCTGGTGCTGCACGAGCAGAACTCGGTGGCCGGCATGGCCAACAAGGTGCTGGCCGGCGTGGCCGACCGGGTGTTCACCGCATTCCCCGACGTGTTCAGGAAGGGGCAGTGGGTGGGCAACCCGCTGCGCGCGGCCTTCACGCAGCAACCCGGCCCGGCCGAGCGGTTTGCCGGGCGCACCGGCCCCCTGCGCCTGCTGGTGGTGGGGGGCAGTCTGGGCGCGCGCGCGCTCAACGAAATCGTGCCGCAGGCCATTGCGCTCATGCCTGCTGCACAACGCCCCGCCGTGCTCCACCAGAGCGGGGCGACGCAGATCGATGCGCTGCGCGCCAACTACGCTGCGGCGGGGGTGGAGGCGGAACTGACGCCTTTCATCGACGACACCGCCAGCGCGTTTGCGGCGGCCGACATCATCGTCTGCCGCGCGGGTGCCAGCACGGTCACCGAGATCGCTGCCGTGGGGGCGGCGTCCATCTTCGTGCCCTTCCCGTCGGCCGTGGACGACCACCAGACCACCAATGCGCAGTTCCTCGTGAACGCGGGTGGCGGCTGGCTGGTGCAGCAGCGCGACCTGACGCCCCAGGGGTTGTCTGAAATGCTATTGAAATTAGAGCGATCCATGCTTGCGGATGTGGCGCTCAAGGCCAAAAAAATGCAAAAAATCAACGCCACGCGCGAAGTGGTGACAGCCTGCGAGGAGCTCGCCGGATCATGAAACACGCGATTCGCCACATCCATTTCGTCGGCCTGGGCGGCGCCGGCATGAGCGGCATCGCCGAGGTGCTGTTCAACCTGGGCTACCGCATCTCGGGCTCCGACCTGGCCGACAGCGCCACGCTGCGCCGTTTGCAGGCGCTGGGCATCCAGACCTGCCTGGGCCATGCGGCGGCCCACATCGAAGGCGCGGACGCCGTGGTCACCTCCACTGCCGTCACGGCCGACAACCCCGAGGTGCTGGCTGCGCGCGAGAAGAAGATTCCCGTGGTGCCCCGCGCGCTCATGCTGGCCGAACTCATGCGCCTCAAGCAGGGCATCGCCATTGCCGGCACGCACGGCAAGACCACCACCACCAGCCTGGTGACCAGCGTGCTGGCCGAGGCGGGGCTCGATCCCACCTTCGTGATCGGCGGGCGCCTGAACAGCGCGGGTGCCAATGCCAAGCTGGGCAGCGGCGACTACATCGTGGTCGAGGCCGACGAGTCCGATGCGTCCTTCCTCAACCTGCTGCCCGTGATGGCGGTGGTGACCAACATCGACGCCGACCACATGGAGACCTACGGGCACGATTTCGGCCGGCTCAAGAAGGCGTTCGTCGATTTCCTGCACCGCATGCCTTTCTATGGCACCGCCATCCTGTGCGTGGACAGTCCGGCGGTGCGCGACATCCTGCCCAGCGTGACCTGCCCTGTCACCAGCTACGGCTTCTCCGAGGATGCCCAGGTGCGCGCCATCAACGTGCGGGCCGATGCCGGCCAGATGCGCTTCACGGTGCAGCGGCGCAACGGCGTCACGCTGCCCGACATGGAGGTGGTGCTCAACCTGGCGGGCGAGCACAACGTGCTCAACGCCCTGTCGGCCATTGCGGTGGCCGTGGAGCTGAACATCCCCGACGACGCCGTGCAGCGCGCGCTGGCCGGCTTCAAGGGCGTGGGGCGGCGCTTTCAGCGCTATGGCGACCTGCCCGCCAAGGGCGGTGGCCAGTTCACCGTGATCGACGACTACGGCCACCACCCCGTCGAGATGGCCGCCACGCTGGCGGCGGCGCGCGGTGCCTTCCCCGGACGGCGCCTGGTGCTGGCCTTCCAGCCGCACCGCTACAGCCGCACGCGCGACTGCTTCGAGGATTTCGTCAAGGTCATCGGTTCGGCCGACGCCGTGCTGCTCACCGAGGTGTACGCCGCCGGCGAAGCCCCCGTGGTGGCCGCCGACGGCCGCTCGCTGGCGCGCGCGCTGCGTGTGGCGGGCCGGGTGGAGCCACTTTTTGTCGACAGCGTGACCGACATGCCCCAGGTCATTGCCGACAACGCCAAAGACGGCGACGTGGTGATGTGCATGGGCGCGGGGACCATCGGTGCCGTGCCCGGAAAAATCGTTGAAATGCTACAAAATAATGAGCTACTGTCGCAGACAGGGAAAGCGCAATGAATACATTTGGTTCCAATATTGATGTGCGTGCACTGGGCAAGGTGGCGGTGCTGATGGGCGGCGCGTCGGCCGAGCGCGATGTGTCGCTGATGTCCGGCCGCGGCGTGCTGGAGGCGCTGCGCTCGCGCGGCGTGGATGCCCACGCGTTCGACCCCGCGCACAGCGATCTGGGCGAACTCCAGCGCGGCGGCTATGACCGTTGCTTCATTGCGCTGCACGGGCGCCATGGCGAGGACGGCACGGTGCAGGGTGCGCTGGAATTGCTGGGCATTCCGTACACCGGCCCTGGCGTGATGGCGTCCAGCATGTCGATGGACAAGATCATGACCAAGCGCATCTGGCGCGCCGAAGGGTTGCCCACACCCGACTGGCGCCTCGTGGCCAGCGCCGAAGAAACCGCGCAGGCCCTGCAGGCGCTGGGCACGCCCATGATCGTCAAGCCGGCGCGCGAGGGCTCGACCCTCGGGCTGACCAAGGTCTCCACGCCCGAGGCGTGTGCGCAGGCCTATGCGCTGGCGTCGCGCTACGACCCCGAGGTGCTGTGCGAGCAGTTCATCGAGGGCGACGAAACCACCTGCCCGGTGCTGGGCGAAGGCGCCGGTGCCCATGCCCTGCCGGTGATCCGCATCGTCGCCCCCGAGGGCAACTACGACTACCAGAACAAGTATTTCACCGACGACACGCAATACCACTGCCCGAGCGGCCTGCCCGAAGCCGAAGAGCGCGAGATCCAGCGCCTGGTGGTGCAGGCCTTCCGTTCGCTGGGTTGCCGTGGCTGGGCGCGGGCCGACATCATGATCCGCGCCAGCGACCGCAAGCCCTTTTTGCTGGAAATCAACACCTCGCCGGGCATGACCGGGCATTCGCTGGTGCCCATGTCGGCCCGCGCCCTGGGCATCAGCTACGAAAACCTGTGCGTGGGCGTGCTCGCCACGGCCACGCTGGACACGCCGCCGGGCGCCACGCTCAGCCCCGCGCAAGGCCAACCGCAGGAGACCACCGCGCCATGAACCAGTCGCTGCCCGCACCGCTGGACGTCAAGCTCATGAACCGGACCGCATCGGTCCTGTTCCTGTGCTGCGTCCTGCTGCTGCTGGCAGCGGGGACGCGCTGGATGTTGCTCTACCCCGGTTTTTCGGTGGCTCGCATCGTGGTCCAGGGGGAGCTGGTGCACAACAACGCCGTGACCTTGCGGGCCAATGTGGCGCCGCAGCTGGTGGGCAACTTTTTCACCATCGACCTGCGGGCGGCGCGCGCGGCCTTCGAGCAGGCACCCTGGGTGCGCAAGGCCCTGGTGCGGCGCGAATTTCCGCGCGGCCTGCGGGTGGTGCTGCAGGAACACGATGCCGTCGCCTACTGGGGGCCCGAAACGGGCGCGGCACTGGTCAACCGCGAGGGCGAGGTGTTCGAGGCCAACGTGGGCGATGTGGAGCAAGAAGGCTTGCCCCGCCTGATGGGCCCCCAGGGCAGCTCGGCCGAAGTGCTGCGGATGCATGGCCTGCTGCAGCCGGTGTTCGAGCCGCTGGGCATGGCGGTGGAGGCGCTGGAGCTGACGGGACGCGGCGGCTGGCGCGCGACGCTCGACAGCAACGCCGTGCTGGAGCTGGGGGGCGGCACGCCGCAGGAGGTGGTGGAGCGCACGCAGCGCTTCACCCGCACGCTGACACAGGTGGCGGCGCAATACCGGCGCCGCGCCGATGCGCTGGAGTCGGCCGACCTGCGCCATGCCGGGGGCTACGCACTGCGCCTGCGCGGGGTGACGACCGTGACCGCGGAAGCGGCAGCAAAGACGAAGAAATAGCCGCGGGGAGCGGCCGCGACTGGACAGGACAACGAAGGGCAGACACTGATATGGCAAGAGAATACAAAGACGTGGTGGTGGGGCTGGACATCGGCACGGCCAAGGTCATGGCCGTGGTGGCCGAGGTGCTGCCCAATGGCGAACTCAAGCTGGCCGGCCTGGGCGTGGCGCCGAGCAATGGCCTCAAGCGCGGCGTGGTGGTGAACATCGATGCCACGGTGCAGAGCATCCAGCAGGCGCTGAAAGAGGCCGAGCTGATGGCCGATTGCAAGATCCAGCGTGTCTATACCGGCATCACGGGCAGCCATATCCGGGGGCTCAATTCCAGCGGCATGGTGGCCGTGAAGGACAAGGAAGTCACCGCTGCCGACGTGGCCCGCGTGGTCGAGACGGCCAAGGCCATCAACATCAGCAGCGATCAGCGCCTGCTGCTGGTGGAGCCGCAGGAATTCGTGATCGACGGGCAGGACGTGAAAGAGCCCATCGGCATGAGCGGCATCCGCCTGGAGGCCAAGATCCATATCGTGACCGGTGCGCAGAGCGCGGCCGAGAACATCATCAAGTGCGTGCGCCGCTGCGGCCTGGAAGTCGAGCAGCTCATGCTCAACCCGCTGGCCAGCAGCCAGGCCGTGCTGACCGACGACGAGCGCGAACTCGGCGTGGTGCTGGTGGACATCGGCGCCGGCACCACCGACGTGGCCATCTTCACCGGCGGTGCCATCCGCCACACCGCCGTGATCCCGATCGCCGGCGACCTGATCACCAGCGACATCGCCATGGCGCTGCGCACGCCCACGAAGGACGCCGAGGACATCAAGGTCGAGAGCGGCTACGCCAAGCAATTGCTGGCCGACCCCGAGGCGCAGGTGGAAGTGCCCGGCCTGGGCGACCGCAGCCCGCGCATGTTGTCCAAGCAGGCGCTGGCGGGGGTGATCGAGCCGCGTGTCGAGGAGATCTTCTCGCTGGTGCAGCAGGTGGTGCGCGAATCGGGTTACGAAGAAGTGCTGTCCTCTGGCATCGTGCTCACAGGCGGCAGCTCGGTGATGCCCGGAATGATCGAACTGGGTGAAGACATTTTCCTGAAGCCCGTGCGCCGCGGCATCCCCAAGTATTCCAGCGCCCTGTCGGACATGGTGGCCCAGCCGCGTGCCGCCACGGTCATGGGCTTGCTCGAAGAAGCCCGGCTGGCACGGCTGCGCGGCTTCAAGGTGGCGCAAAAGAGCGGGTCGATGAAGACCGCGTTCGGGCGCTTCAAGGATTTCATCGTGGGGAATTTCTGAAATGCAGCGACAACCCCCTGAGCGACTTCGTCGCTTCCCTCTTCTCTCGCGCTGCGCGCGGGAAGGGAGACGCCGCCAGCGCGGCGGGGCGGTCCTTGCGCGGTGGCCCTCGTCCGGGCTGCGCCAGTTTCATGGGCTGTGGGCGGCGTGCCGCACGGGGGATCAATGACATGAAATATCCACTCTGGCTAGCGCGTGGGAGCCCTCACCGAATACCGCGCGAGCGATGGCGATGTACTGGACCGCCATGCTCTCCCACCCAATCCCCTTTTTCCATTTGGCAATTGCATACGAATCTAGAACCAGGAGCTCCAACATGACCATCGAAATGATCGAAGCCGAAGAATTCAACCAGGGCACCCAGATCAAGGTGATCGGTGTGGGCGGCGGCGGCAGCAACGCCGTCGAACACATGATTGCCCGCAGCGTGCAAGGCGTGGAGTTCGTCAGCGCCAACACCGACGCGCAGGCGCTCACCCGCAGCTCGGCCCATCGCACCATCCAGCTGGGCCAGAGCGGCCTGGGTGCAGGCAGCAAGCCCGACAAGGGGCGGGACGCTGCCGAGGCGGCGGTGGACGACATCCGTGCCGCCATCCAGGGCGCCCACATGCTGTTCATCACCGCCGGCATGGGTGGCGGCACGGGCACCGGCGCCGCGCCCGTGATCGCGCGCGTGGCCAAGGAAATGGGCATTCTCACCGTGGGCGTGGTCACCAAGCCCTTCGACTGGGAAGGCGGTCGCCGCATGACCAATGCCGACAACGGCCTGGCCGAACTCGAAGCCAATGTCGATTCGCTGATCGTGGTGCTCAACGAGAAGCTGCTCGAAGTGCTGGGCGATGACATCACCCAGGACGAAGCGTTTGCGCATGCCAACGACGTGCTGAAAAACGCCGTGGGTGGCATTGCCGAAATCATCAACGAATACGGCCATGTGAACGTCGACTTCGAGGACGTGCGCACCGTGATGGGCGAGCCCGGCAAGGCCATGATGGGCACGGCCACCGCCAGCGGCCCCGATCGCGCCCGCATCGCTGCCGAGCAGGCCGTGGCCTGCCCGCTGCTCGAAGGCATCGACCTGTCGGGCGCCAAGGGCGTGCTGGTGCTGGTGACCGCCGCCAAGGGCAGCCTGAAACTGTCCGAGTCGCGCCTGGCCATGAGCACCATCAATGCCTACGCATCGCCTGATGCGCATGTCATCTACGGCGCCGCCTACGACGACAGCCTGGGCGACGAGATCCGCGTCACCGTGGTGGCCACGGGCCTGTCGCGCCCCAACGCACGCCGCCAGCCCATTTCGGTGGTGCAGGGCGGCCTGCGCACCGGCACGGACAACATGGCCTACCAGATGCCCATGACTGTCAGCGGTGGCATGGGCGGTGCCGTCGGGGTGGCCGGTGGCATGGTCGGTGGTTCCCAGGCCGATTACGGCGGCATGTCGGTGCCCAGCGTCTGGCGCACCAACCGCACACAGGCGGCCGCCCGCGTGGATGCGCTCTCGTCGGGTGGCATGGACGATCTGGAGATCCCGGCTTTCCTGCGCAAGCAGGCGGATTGATCCGGTCCATCCCCCTGAGCGGCTGCGCCGCTTCCCCCTTCTCTCTGAGCGCTACGCGCTCCGGGAAGGGGGACGATGCCCTCGCTGTGGGGCGGCCCTTGCTCGGCATCCCTGGCACGGGTCGTGCCAGTCTCGATCGCTCCGTTTTCTATCAATGCCATAGTTGAGACGGTGCCGTGATCAACGGGTCGGCCCACTAAAATCTACCCATGCTTCAGCAACGCACCCTCAAGACGATCACCCGCGCTGTCGGCGTGGGGCTGCACAGCGGCCAGCGGGTCGAGTTGACCCTGCGGCCGGCACAGCCCGACACGGGCATCGTGTTTCGCCGCGTGGATCTGCCCCAGCCCGTGGACATTCCCATCTGCGCGACGGCGGTGACCGATACCCGCCTGGCATCGACCATTGGCACGGGCAATGCCAAGGTGCACACCGTGGAGCACCTGATGTCGGCCTGCGCCGGCCTCGGCATCGACAACCTGTATGTGGACATCACGGCGGAAGAGGTCCCCATCCTCGATGGTTCCTCGGCATCGTTTGTCTTTCTGCTGCAAAGCGCAGGCATCGCGTTGCAGAACGCGCCGCGCCGCTTCATTCGCGTGACCCGGCCGGTCGAGGTGCGCCAGGGCGAGGGGGCCGCGGCCAAGTGGGCAAGGCTCACGCCCTACCATGGCTACAAGCTCAGTTTCGAGATCGATTTCGACCACCCGGCGGTCGACTCCACGGGCCAGCGGGTCGAGTTCGACCTGGGCTCTGGCAACTACAGCCGCGACATCGCGCGCGCGCGCACCTTTGGCTTCACGCGCGACGTGGAAATGATGCGCTCCAGCGGCCTGGCGCTGGGCGGCGGGCTGGACAACGCCATCGTGATGGACGACTACAAGGTGCTCAACAGCGACGGCTTGCGCTACGACGACGAGTTCGTCAAACACAAGATTCTCGACGCCATGGGTGACCTGTACCTGGTGGGCAAGCCCCTGCTGGCGGCCTACAGTGCCTTCCGTTCGGGCCACGCCATGAACAACCTGCTGCTGCGCGAGCTGCTGGCGCAGCGCGACGCCTGGGAGGAAGTGACGTTCGAGGACGAGCGCCAGGCGCCCCGCGGGTTCCTGCAACCCGCGCGGGCCTGGTGAATATGAAGTCCCCCCCGAGCCGTTTCGCGCCTCGGTGCCGCCGCCAGAGGCGGCAGCTCTTCAGGCACGTCCAAGCCTGCGCAGGCAGGCTTGGAGTCGCGGCCCTCAGCCCCCAGGGGGACGACGCCCTCGCTGCGGGGAGGCCCTTGCCTGGCGTCCCTGGCCAGCGCTGTGCAAGTTTTCGCCGCGCAGGGAGTCGTTGAAATGCTGCTGTTTCGCTGGCTGGCCATGGCACTGCTGCTGGCGGCAGCGGTTTCTTTGGCGTTCTATGCCGGCACGGGCCAGGCGCGCTACAGGCGCTTTGGCCTGGTGGTGCTGAAGTGGACCCTCATCGCGGCGGTCTTTTTCTTTGCCGTGCTGTTCATCGGGCGCCTGGCCTGAAAACCGGCACGGCAGCAGCCGCCGCCGCGCTGGCCTATACTCGCGCCTGCTCCGGGGTGTGCTGATGCACTGAGATGCGGAGGCCTGACATGCGGGCCCAGACGCGAACCCGACGAACTTGATCCGGTTCATTCCGGCGGAAGAAGAGCCGATCCCTCCATGCCCCATGCCAGCTGCCTGGCGCGGGCGCCATGCCCCAGTTGTCCCGTGCAGCTGCGGGGGAGCAGGTCCATTCCGGAGCAGCCCCGCCACCGGAACCAGGAGACTGCCCCATGAATGCCCCCGAACCTGTCGCCCGCGAGAAATTCGCCGAACTGCTCGCCCTCACCCGCGAACCATTCCCTGCCTCGCGCAAGGCCTATATCCCCGGTCACCTGCACGCCGACCTGCGCGTGCCCGTGCGCGACATCGCGCTGACCAACGGCGAATTGGTCAGCGTGTACGACACCTCGGGCCCCTACACCGACCCGAGCGCGGTGATCGACGTGCGCCAAGGCCTGGCCAGCGTGCGCGGTGGCTGGATCAGCGGCCGTGGTGACGTGGAGCACTACGAAGGCCGCGCCCCCGTGGCGCTGGACGACGGCCAAAAGAGCGAAGACGCCACCCGCCTGGCCCAGCTGCGCGCCGAGGCCGCTGCCCTGCAGCGCAAGCCCCTGCGCGCCAAGAGCGGTGCCAACGTCACGCAGATGCATTACGCCAAGAAGGGCATCATCACGCCCGAGATGGAATACGTGGCCATCCGCGAAAACGGCAAGCGCGAGTGGATGCAGCAGTACATGGCCGATGCGGGTCGTGAAAAGCGCCTGATGGGCAACCCCCTGGGCGCAAGCATCCCGCGCATCATCACGCCCGAGTTCGTGCGCGACGAAGTGGCCCGGGGCCGCGCCATCATCCCGGCCAACATCAACCACCCCGAGGTGGAGCCGATGGCGATTGGGCGCAACTTCCTGGTCAAGATCAACGCCAACATCGGCAACTCGGCCGTCACGTCGAGCATTGAAGAAGAGGTGGAAAAGCTGGTCTGGGCGATCCGCTGGGGCGCCGACAACGTGATGGACCTGTCCACCGGCAAGAACATCCACACCACGCGCGACTGGATCGTGCGCAACTCGCCCGTGCCGATTGGCACCGTGCCGATCTACCAGGCGCTGGAAAAGGTGGGCGGCATCGCCGAAGACCTGACCTGGGAAATCTTCCGTGACACGCTGATCGAGCAGGCCGAGCAGGGCGTGGACTACTTCACCATCCACGCCGGCGTGCGCCTGGCCTACATCCACCTCACGGCCCAGCGGCGCACGGGCATTGTTTCGCGCGGCGGCTCCATCATGGCCAAGTGGTGCATGGCGCACCACCGCGAGAGCTTCCTGTACGAGCACTTCGAGGACATCTGTGACATCATGAAGGCGTACGACGTGTCGTTCAGCTTGGGAGACGGCCTGCGCCCCGGCTGCGCATCGGACGCGAATGACGAAGCGCAGTTCGCCGAGCTGCACACGCTGGGCGAACTGACCCAGATCGCCTGGAAGCACGACGTGCAGACCATGATCGAAGGCCCCGGCCATGTGCCCATGCACATGATCCAGGCCAACATGACCGAGCAGCTCAAGACCTGCCACGAGGCGCCGTTCTACACCCTGGGCCCGCTGACCATCGACATCGCGCCCGGCTACGACCACATTGCCTCGGCCATCGGTGCGGCCATGATCGGCTGGATGGGTACGGCCATGCTGTGCTACGTGACGCCCAAGGAGCACCTGGGCCTGCCCGACCGTGATGACGTGAAGCAGGGCATCATCGCCTACAAGATCGCGGCCCACGCGGCCGACGTGGCCAAGGGCCACCCCGGCGCGCGCTCGCGCGACGATGCGCTCTCCCAGGCGCGCTTCGACTTCCGCTGGCAGGACCAGTTCAACCTGGGACTGGACCCCGAGACGGCCAAGGAATACCACGACGAAACCCTGCCCAAGGACTCGGCCAAGGTGGCCCATTTCTGCTCCATGTGCGGCCCCAAGTTCTGCTCGATGAAGATCACGCAGGAAGTGCGCGACTTCGCTGCGCAAAAGGGTGTGGCCGAGGCCGAGGCGCTGGCGGCGGGCATGGAGACCAAGGCCGAGGAGTTCCAGCGCGGCGGTGGCAGCCTGTATGTGCCGATCCAGCCAGTCTGACGGTCGCTACTAAAAAAGAGCTTCTGGTGCTTTCTGCATGGGCGCTGGAAGCGCTTTTGGGCGAATGGCGCTTATGCAGTAGGCGCTTGCAGCTCTTGAACATGTCATATTGCAGCCCGAACTTCCCGTGGCGGTACCGGGGTGCAACGGCGCCAGCCACCGGCGCGCACCTGGCGATCAGTCCCTCGTCACCCGCACCACTTCTTCGCGGCTGGTGATGCCGGCGGCGATCAGGCGCTCCCCGTCGTCGCGCATCAGCGCCATGCCGTTGGCCAGTGCCGCGGCGCGGATGTCGGCCTCGGAGGCCTGGCTGTGGATCTGCGCGCGGATGGTGTCATTGGTCACCAGCATCTCGAACACCCCCGTGCGGCCCGCGTAGCCGGTCTGGCCGCAGGCATCGCAGCCCTGGCCGGTGCAGTGGGGGCAGATCTTGCGCACCAGGCGCTGGGCCAGCACGCCCAGCAGGGAAGAACTCAGCAGGAACGGTTCCACGCCCATGTCGGTCAGGCGCGTGACGGCGCTGGCGGCATCGTTGGTGTGCAGCGTGGCCAGCACCAGGTGGCCGGTGAGCGAGGCCTGGATGGCGATCTGCGCGGTTTCGAAATCGCGGATCTCGCCGATCATGATGATGTCCGGGTCCTGGCGCAGGATGGCGCGCAGCGCCTTGGCAAACGTCAGGTCGATCTTGCTGTTGACCTGCGTCTGGCCCACGCCGGGCAGTTCGTACTCGATGGGGTCTTCCACCGTCATGATGTTGTTGCGCGTGGCGTCGAGCCGGCTCAGCGCGGCATACAGCGTGGTGGTCTTGCCCGATCCCGTGGGGCCGGTCACCAGCACGATGCCGTGGGGCTGGGCGATCAGGCTGGTGAAGCGCTGCAAGGTGTCGCCCTGCATGCCCACGGCTTCGAGGCTGATCTTGCTTTCGCTCTTGTCCAGCAGGCGCAGCACGGCGCGCTCGCCATGCGCGCTGGGCAGGGTGGACACGCGCACGTCGATGGCGCGGGTACCCAGGCGCAGGCTGATGCGGCCGTCCTGCGGCAGGCGCTTTTCGGAAATGTCGAGGTCGGCCATGATCTTCAGGCGCGAGATCAGCGCTGCGTGCAGCGCGCGGTTGGGCTGCACCACCTCGCGCAGGCTGCCGTCCACGCGAAAGCGCACGCTGCTGTGGCGCTCGTAGGGCTCGATGTGGATGTCGCTGGCGCCATCGCGCGCGGCCTGCGTGAGCAGGGCGTTGAGCATGCGGATGATGGGTGCGTCGTCGGCCGTTTCCAGCAGGTCTTCGACGGCGGGCAGCTCCTGCATCATGCGCGAGAGGTCGGCGCCTTCTTCGACCTCGCTCACCACCGTGGCGGCGCTCGATTCACCCTGCGCATAGGCGGCGCTGATGCGCTGGGCCAGGCCATGGGCGTCGAGCGGCAGCAACTGCTGCACGGGGTGCTTGCGCAGCACCTCCGACAGCGCGCTGGCATTGGGCTGGGGGCCGTGCCACAGCACCAGCTGCTGGCCGTCGTCCTCCAGCAGCAGCTGGGCGGTGCGCGCAAAGGCGTAGGGCAGGGGGTGGCGCATGGTGGTGCCGCCTCAGGGTGCGCTGACGGGCGCGGGTTCGTACGACGCGGGCGTGGGTGCGGGCGGTGTGGCTGCTGGGCGCAGCGCGGGCAGTACCGGGGCCGCCGAGACCGAGCCCATCACGGCGCTGGGCGCGGGTTGCGCGACCTGCTGCAGCGCACGGATGGCTTCGTAGCGGTCGAGCATCAGGGCGTCGCTGGCGGCCGCATCGCGCACCACCACGGGGCGCAAGAACACCATCAGGTTGGTCTTCTTGCGCGAGCGGTTCTCGCTGCGGAACAGGTTGCCCAGCACGGGGATGTCGCCCATCAGGGGCACCTTGTCCTCGGCCTGCTGGTAGCTGTCTTCCAGCAGGCCGCCGAGCACGATGATGCTGCCGTCCTCGACCAGCACGTTCGATTCGATGGAGCGCTTGCTGGTAGTGGGGCCGTTCACGTCCTTGAGGGTGTTGCCGTCGATTTTGGAGACCTCCTGGTAGATGGCCATCTTGACGGTGCCGTTCTCGTTGATCTGGGGGCGCACGCGCAGCATCAGGCCCACGTCCTTGCGTTCCACGGTGGTGAAGGGGTTGACCGAGTTGTTGCCGGTGGTATTGGCGTACGAGCCCGTGACGAAGGGCACGTTGTTGCCGATGACGATGCGGGCCTCTTCGTTGTCCAGCGTCATCAGGTTGGGGGTGGAGAGCACATTGGCATCGCCGCTGTTTTGCAGGAAGTTGGCCAGCGCGCCCAGGTAGTACTGGCCGTTGACGCGCGGCGCCAGTGCAATGTTCAGGCCCCCGCCCAGCGATGCCAGGGCCGTGGCGCTGCCGGTGGCAATGCCGGCGGCCAGGCCCAGGATGTTGCCGCCCGACACCGACGAGTTGGTGCCGATGGCGCCCACCACGCCGTCGCCCTTGCTGCCCAGCACGCTCTGCCACTGGATGCCGAACTCGGCCAGCTTGCTGGCCGTGACTTCCACGATCAGGCTTTCCACCAGCACCTGCGCGCGGCGGCCGTCGAGCTTGTCGATCACGGCGCGCAGCTGCCGGTACTGGGGCTCGGGTGCGGTGATGATGAGCGAGTTGGTTGTGGGGTCGGCCTGGATCTGCCCGCCGGTGGAGGGCTGGTTGCCGCTGGCACTGCTGCTGGAGCCCCCGCCTGCACCCATTCCCAGGCCGCCGCTGCCGGCGCCCAGCCCGGCGCTGTTGCTGGCGCTGCTGGTGCCGGCCGTGCCGGAGGACGCCACCGTGGTGGACAGGCCGCTCGTCCCCGCAGAGCCCGACAACGCGGTGTTGCCCCCCCCCGTGACCGACATGGCTGCGCGCAGCGTGGTCGCCAGCTTGGTGGCATCGGCATTCTTGAGGTAGACCACATGGATGTTGCCGCTGGCCGCGCTGCTGCCGGGCACGGGCGGCTGGTCGAGCTTGTCCACCAGCGCGCGCACCTGGGCCACGCGGGCCGGGTTGGCGGCGCGCAGGATCAGCGAGTTGCTGCGCGCCTCGGGCAGCAGCGTGGTCTTGAACGAGGTGTCGGTCTGGCCCTGGGCCGCGGCCGGGCCGACTGCGCTGCCACCATCGATGAGCCGTGCCACCAGCGGCGCCAGGTCGGCGGCCACGGCATTCTTGAGCGGGATCACCTCGACATCGCTGGCGTTCGACACATCCATGGCCGCCACGATGCGGGCCAGGCGCTGCAGGTTGTCGGCGTAATCGGTGATCACCAGCGAGTTGTTGCCGGGGTTCACGTTGATGGTGTTGTTGGGGCTGATCAGCGGGCGCAGCACCGGCACCAGGTTGGCCGCGTTCTCATAGTTGAGCTTGAAGATCTGCGTGACGATCTGTCCGCCGCCGGGGCCCGCCGCGCCGCCCCGCGACACGCTCACGCTGCCGCCCTGCAGCTTGGCATCGGCCTCGGGCACCACCTTGTACAGGCCGGCGGACTCGACCACCGTGAAGCCTTGCAGCCGCAGTGCCGCCAGAAATTGGTGGAAGGCCGCCGCAGGCGTCACGGCCCGCTCGGTGATCAGCGTGAGCTGGCCTTTCACGCGGGGGTCCACCACCACGTTGCGGCCGGTGATGGTGGCCATGGTGCGGGCTACGGCCTCGATCTCGGCGTTGGCGAAGTTCAGCGTGACGGGTTCGCCCGGGCGCACGCTGCTGGTGCCGGTGTCGATGGCTGTCTGGGCATGAATCTGGCCGCTAGCGCTTGCCAATAAGGCGCAAGCAGCTATTGTATTGAGAGCGAACTGCAGTCGTGGCGAGATCTTGGAAGTCATAGGGTCAACCCACGGTAATGATGGAGCGTGCGCCGTTGCGCCGTCCGATGATGTTCAGAAGATTGGCCAGGGCCGCCTCGCGCTCGGGCGTGGCGCTGGCCTCGCCGGTAAAGTGCAGGCGCTGGCCCACCCATTGGCCGCGGCCGTTCAGCTGCAGGTCGCCATCGAGTGTGTTCAGGGTGAGCGTGGGCACTTCGCCGCCCTGCAGCACGAGCCGGTAGCTGCCCATGGGGCGCAGGGTGGACAGGCGCGAGGACATGGCCCGCGCGTCCAGTTGTGCTGTGCCCGCCAGTGCCAGGCGGCCCGCGGTCCACAGGGCTTCGAGGCCCTGGGTCTGCAGGGCCAGCTGGCCCTGGGGTTGCAGGGTGTTCCAGGGTGTGCCCAGGCCGGTCAGCAGGCCGGCGGGGAACTGGCTCTGGCCATCGGCGATGGCCAGGCGCGCGCCGCCCCAGCGCGCGTCCACGCGGGCCTGCAGGGGGGCGGCCATGCAGCAGGCGGCGTGCACCTGGGCGTGCAGGCCGGTCCAGCGGGGGCGCAAGCGCCACTCCAGGCGCCCGGGCAGGGCGGTGCGGTCCTGGCTGGCACCACCGCCGGTCAGGACCAGCTGGGCCGACCCGGTCCACACGGTGCCACGCGCCTGGGCCAGCAGCACTTGCCCCTGGCTGGCGCGGTCCACCGCCCGGGCCAGCCACTGCGCCGGCGCAAAAACCACCAATGCTGGCAGCACACCCGCGAGCACGCCGGCCGCAGCCCAGCCCCAGGGCGCGCGCGGGGCCGCCTTGGTGGTACGCCGGGGCCGGGAACGCTGGGGAAGGGACACGTTGCGGAACACGGAAGGGGCAGCCGGTCAGCGGGCTGGCAGGGCCAGCACCAGGCTGCCATCCCAGCGTGGTGCGGCTGCAGCGGGCCCATTGCCGAGGGGGGTGGGGGCCGTGGGGCTGGCTGCTGGCGCGCTGCGTGCGAGGCGGGCCTCGACCGGCACCGCCAGCGCATTGCTGCGCGCCTGGGCCAGCCATGGGGCCAGGGCGTCGGCGGGCGCCCCCTTGAGCGTGATGGTGGCGCGGTCGCCCGCCAGGCTGAGCTGGGCCGTGGCGCCCAGGCGCTCGGTCAGCGTGCTGCGCAGGCTGGCCACGGCATCGCTGGGGGCGCTACGGGGTGCAGCCTGCAGTTGCAGGGCTTCGGCCTGCAGGCTTTGCATGCGCTGCAGCTGGGTATCCAGGGCCGCATGGCGCGCGGGGGCCGTGCGCAGCGTGGCCAGGGCCGGCGCCAGGGCCACCCACCACAGCAGCGCCAGGGCCACCACGGCGCCCGCGGCCAGCAGCAGGTTCTGCTCGCGCGGGGCCAGGGCCTTCCAGCGGTCCTGCAAGACGGTGTGGAGGGGGGCGCTCATGGTGTGGTCTCCGGGCGCAGCAACAGGCTGCCGTCGCCCAGGCGGGCGCTGTAGCCGGCCGCTTGCAGCCGCGCGGCCAGGGCCGCCTGCGCTTCGGCCGTCAGCGTCACGCCGCGCAGGCGCAGCTCGCCCGCGGTGTATTCGAGTGCATTGGGCAGCTGGCCTGCGGGCAGGGCAGCGCCTGCCGCCGCGAGCAGGGGCTCCAGGTCGCGCGGCGACACGCTGCCGGCGGCCTGGCGCAGCGTGGCCAGTTCGCGTTCCATCTGCACGGGGGCATCCACCACCACCTGCACCTTGGGAAAGGTCTGGGTGAGTGCATTGCGCACACCCGCCTGCTTGGCGGCGAGCGCACCGCGCTCCTGCCAGGCCCACGCGTTCAGGCCCACCAGATGGGCGGCGGCCAGCAGGCCTGCGCCCCAGCGTGCCGCGCGCCACTGCGGCGCATGCAGCAAGGCGCTGGCGGCGCTGCCAGCCTTGCGCAGGGCACGGGTGCGCCCGGTGCTGGCCAGGTCGAACTGCGCCAGGTCCCAGTCGCTGCGCGCCGCATCGAGTGCGCGCTGGCTGGTGGTGTGCAGCACCACCGACCGGCCCAGCGTGCGCTCGGCCAGTGCCGCCACGGCGGGCTCGGCGCGCACCGGCGGCATCGCTTCGTCGGGGTCTCCGGGGCGGGTGGCCGGGCCGATCAGGCCCAGTGCCGCAGCGGACAGGGGTAGCACGGCCACGCCCTGATCGGGTCCGTGGCCACAAACCACGAGCTGGGCATCCTCGGGGCTGCCCAGCGCAAACAGCTCGGGCCCGCCGCTGGCGGTGGGGCCCGGCGCAAATTCGGGCACCACGCGCGCGACGCGCCGGCCTGCGGCCTCCAGTGTCTGCAGCGCTTCGCGCAGCCAGGCGCGGTCGCACACGGCCACCCACACCGGCTCGCCAGCGCTGGCACCCGGTTGCAGGGCAAAGTGCAGCTGGGAAGGTTCGTCGAGCAGCTGGTCTTCCAGCAGGCCTTCGAGCACCGAGCGCAGGCGCGGCGTCTGCTGGTTCCCCCCCAGCGGCACACCCTGGGGCAATTGCACGCGCTGCCATGAAAGCGCCGCTGCCGGCACCACTGCCACCACCTCGCCGCCCGGCCGGGCAGGCTCGGGCAGCAGCGGCGCCGGGGCGCTGGCGTGGCGAAGTGCGGTGTGGCCGTCGGCGGTCAGCGTGTAGCTGTAGGCGGTGGCGGACCCGGAAGGTGCCAGGGGCAGAAAAAGGATCAGGGTGCTCATGGGCGGGATTTGCGGGCCATTTTAGGGGGCAGAGTTGACAGTGCCGCGGCAAGGGCGCTCAGCGCGCCGCTGGAGGCGCAGCGGTCGCGCCTGCGCTGTCAAAAGCGCCGCGTTCGCGCCACAGCGTGGTGAGGGTGGTGCCCTGGCGCATCACCAGCGAGCGTTCTTCCACCACGCTGGAGCCCAGGCGCAGGCGTCCGCGCACCTCGAAGTAGCGCGAGGCGATGGCATGGTCGTCGGCGTTCAGCGCAATGCTGGCGCCCAGCTGGTCGGAGGCATCGGTCAACGCCCGGAAATGGCGCGCCTGCCGGGCCTGCACCAGCTTTTGCGCGCCCGCCATGTCCAGCCCGTCGATCGCGGCCAACAGCACATCCACGTCGGCGGTGTTCAGGTTCACCGGGGTGCGCACCGGCAACAGCGTGACATGCGGCGCCAGCACGGCGAGCGTGGCGGGCGGCAGGCCCAGCCAGCCCAGCTGGGCCAGGGTGGGCGGCAGCAGGGGAGCGCTGCTGCTGGCACCCTGGCTGGCCTTGGCTTCGCGCAGGCCCTGCACGAGCAGGCCCAGTTGCTGCAGGGGCAGGCCCAGGCGCTCGAACAGGCGAGAAAACTGGCGCAAGGCGCCTGCGTTGACCTTGTCGCCATCGATCAGGTTGCTCAGGTTCAGCCGCCCCTGCAGGTCGGTGATCTGGCCGGACAGAAAGGCGTCGGTGGTGTCGGTGCTGGCGTCGTCCACCTGGGTCATGTTGCGGTCGGCGGCCAGAAAGGTGGACAGGCGCGCCTCCTGCAGCGGCACGGCCCAGGGTTCGGCCAGGTGGTCGGCACCGCCGGTGATGCCGTCCTCGCGCAGGATCAGGCGCGACCAGTCGAGCGCGCCCACCAGAATCCAGGCCGACTGCAGCCGGGCACGCTCGGCCGTTTCGACCTCAATCGCGCGCCACTGCTGCCACAGGGCGGCGGCGGCAAAGGTGGCCACCAGCGTCACCGTGAGCATGGCCGCCAGCAGGGCCGCGCCGCGCTGGCGGGCCGGGCCCGAGGCGTTTGGAAACGAGGTAGTGCCGTGCCTCATGACTTACCGCCACCCAGCACCGGGTTGACCCAGTCGCGCGTGATCTGCCCGGCCAGCGCCTGGCCCGGGCTGAGGGTGATCTGCAGGCGCACGCCATCGGGCAGTGCGGCGTTGGCCTCACCGGGCGTCGTGTTGCTGCTGGACTGCGGGTTCGACCAGGCACCGCCGCGGTAAAAATAGATTTGCCAGTGGTCCAGTGGCAGCAGCACCACTTCCCTGCGCCGCTCGGCTTCGCCGGGGTTGCCGGCCCACTGGGCCGCCTGCTGCCAGGCCTGCTGCCAGTCAGCATGGGTGCGCACCGGGGGCGATTGCCAGCGCAGCCAGCGGCTGGTGCCCTGCAGGTCGCGCCGGGTCCAGGCCACCACCAGGGCACCTTCGTCGGGCCGGGCGCTGCTGCGCCGCGTCATGCGCAGCACCTGGCCGTCCCAGTTCAGCGGCGTGGTGTAGGGCACGGACACGATGGCGTCCAGATCCGCGCCCCACTGCGCGAGCGCGGCCTGCACCACCAGCAGTTCATCGGCCCGCTGGCGCGTCGTCTCCTGTGCCCGCGCCATGCCGTCCAGCCCGCGCCACCCCAGGATGGCCATCAGCGCCATGATGGCAATGGCCACCAGCAGCTCGATCAGGGTGAAACCGTTTGGAGAGCGTGCGCGGCGCGCGCCCCAGTGCGTCATGCCAGCCATTCGCATATCAATATCTGCCCACGATGGTGGACAGGCGCAGCACGGAGTTTTCGCCATCGAACACCTGCGCATCCACGCGCCGAAAACTCGGGTTGGGCGTGGGCCGCACGATCACGGCCACATCGAAGCGCCGCCCCGCCTGCTCGCAGGGCTGGGTGCTGTCGCCCACCCCCGGCATCTGGCGTGACAGGCGGGCCTTGACCAGTTCGTTCTCGGCGCAGAGCTGGGCCAGCACGATGTCCGATTGCCGCAGTGCATTGCGCGTCAGCGCCGTGGTGGCCTGCAGGCCCGCCAGAAGGGCAATGGCCACAATGGCCAGCGCCACCAGCACCTCGACCAGGGTAAAGCCCTGTTCTGGCGTTTTCATGGCAGTGGCTCCACCGCGAAAGGCCGCAGGCCGTCGGTGGCCACGCGCAGCGTGCGTTCGGGGTGGGCCTGGTGGGTCAGCAGCACCTGCTGCGGCCCGATCAGCGGCTCGGGTCCCAGTTGCAGGGTGGCGGGGCCGCGCACCGTGGTGCCGGCATCCAGCCACTGGGTGGGCAGCGTGCCGGCGGGCAGGCCCTCGAACCGGAAACCCTGCGCATCGGCGCGCCAGCGTACCGGCACGCCCGTGCCGCGCGATTGGGCCCGGCCCGATTCCAGCAGGGCCGCCAGCCGTGCTGCTTCGCGCTCCAGCTGTGTCTGCCCGCCGTCGCGCAGCGCCAGGCTGACGCCCGCCGTGGCCAGCGCCATGATGCTGATGACCACCAGCAATTCCAGCAGGGTAAAACCCCCCTGGGCCGCTGCGCGGCTTCCCTCCGCTCTCGCGCCGCGCGCGGGGAGGGGGACGACGCCAGTGACCTGGCAGCGCCAGTTCCACGGCGTCCCTGGCCGGGGGCGCGCCAGTTTCATGGGCCTGGGATGCGTGGGGAAAGAAGACCGGTCACTGCCAGCTGCCGATATCCGCGTTCTTGCCCTCGCCGCCCGACTGGCCATCGGCTCCGAACGACATCACGTCGATCTCGCCCTTGATGCCGGGGTTCAGGTACTGGTAAGGGCGACCCCAGGGGTCGTTGGGCAGCTTGTCGAGGTAGGGTTTCCAGTTGCCGGGGATGGGGCCGGCCGTGGGCTTGGCGACCAGCGCCTGCAGGCCCTGTTCGGCCGTGGGGTAGCGTTGGTTGTCCAGGCGGTACAGCTTGAGCGCCTGCATCACGTTGGCGACGTCGGTGCGGGCGGCGGTGCTGCGCGCATCGTCGGCGCGGTCGAGCACGTTGGGCACGATCAGCGCGGCCAGCACGCCGATGATGACCAGCACCACCATCAGCTCGATCAGGGTGAAGCCCCGCGCAAGGTGCGTGGCCAGGCGGCTGCGGGCGGTGCGCAGGGGGGGGGCGGAGGATTTGTTCACTGCAGGCGGTCTCGGGAGGGTCGGATCGTGTGAATCATAATCCCCGCATGGTGACCAATACACACAGCAGATGGGGCGTGCGCCTGGGGACTCTGGCGCTCTGGGCCCTGGCGGGCGCCAGCGTGGCCTATTGGGGGCTGCGCCTGTCGGCCCGGCCCGTGGGGCTGGCGGTGCCGGCCGTGGCCCCCGCGCCCGTGGCGCCCGATGCGCAGGCCATGGCGCGCCTGCTGGGTGTGCCGGCAGCGACCGATGCGGTGGCGGGCCGGGCGCCCGCGGCCTCGCTGGCCAGCCGCTTTGCCCTGATCGGCGTGCTGGCGGGCCGCAGCAGCGGCGGCGGTGCGGCGCTGATTGCGGTGGACGGCAAGCCGGCCAAGCCGTTCCGCGTGGGCGCTGCGGTGGACGAGGGGCTGGTGCTGCAGTCGCTGGACCCGCGCCAGGCCCGGCTGGGCGCCAGCGTCGATGGCCCCGCCACGCTGACGCTGGACATGCCGCTCAAGAACTGAACCGGTCCAGGTTCCGGATTTCCCATTCGCCCCACGCGGGCGCTGCCGCCGGCCACTGCTCTGGCCGGGGCCAGACGCCGTCGCCATGCGTCTGCAGCCAGGCCACGCAGCGCGCTACCCCGGCGTGGGTGATCCACACCACATCCTGCGCCGCTGGCTCCGTGTGCTGGGGCTGCGTGGCGCGCAAGGCCAGCGAGACGCGGGCCAGCATGGCGCTCAGGCTCTCACCGCCGCCGGGTGCGTGGGTGGCGAAGGCGGCCGTCCACGCGTCGATGGCCGTTTTGCCAATGTGTTCCCAGGCCCGCCCTTCCCAGTGGCCAAAGTCCATTTCACGCAGGCGGGTGTCGGGATTGGAGGCCAAATCGGGCCTGAGCGCTTGCAGGTCATGCGCCAGCAGCGCACATCTTTGCAGCGTTGAATGAAAGACCCGCGCCTTCGGTGGCAGGGCGTCTGCCAGGCGTTGCGCCGCCACGCGGGTGGCTGTGGCGTCGGCTGGCACATCGAGCGCACCGTAGCAGGTGCCCGGTGCCACCAGGGGTTGTGCATGGCGCACCAGCCACAGGCGGGTGCCAGCGGGCGGGCTCACATCCATCGCAGGGCCAGCGCCGCGCCCAGGTAAAAGCCGATCTCGCTGACCTGCTGCGTGGCGCCCAGGCAGTCGCCCGTGAAACCCTGCAGGCGCCGCGCGACCCAGCGGCCCATCCAGGCAGCGGCCAGTGCACTGCAGGAAGCAGATACTCCTAAATAAATAGCTGACTGCGATTGCCAGACAAGCGTTAGAGGTATAAAACACCACAAAACGGCAGCAACCAGTGCGGCGCCGGTGATCTGGTCGGCCAGCGGCTTGCTTTTGGACCGGGTCGTGTCGCCCACATGCGGCAGCCCGCGCACGATGAACAGCGGCCACAGGCGCGACAGCACATGGCCGCCCACCAGCGCAGCCACGGCCGCCAGCAGGCTGTGCGCGCCCAGCAGCGCCAGCAGGCCGACCTTGGCCAGCAGCGCCAGCACCAGGGCCATGGCCCCGAAGGCGCCGATGCGCGAGTCCTTCATGATGTCGAGCGCGCGTTCGCGCTCGTAGCTGCCGCCCAGGCCGTCGGCTACGTCGGCCAGGCCGTCTTCATGGAAACCGCCGGTCATCAGCACCGTGGCGATGGTGCAGAACACCGCCGCCACGGCCGGCGCCAGCGGGTTGGGCGCCAGGGCCCAATGCAGCGCGGCATACACGCCCGCCGCCAGCGCCGCCGCCAGCCAGCCGATGCCCGGAAAATGCGCTGCACTGGCGCGCAGCATGGCCGGGCTGTAGCCCACCCAGCCGGCCAGCCGCCCGGTGACGGGGATGCGGGTGAAAAACTGCACGGCCAGCAGGTAGTGGCGCAGGGCTTGCATGGTGCGGGGCCGTGGGAGTTTCAAATCGGATAGCTGCCAGCGCCGGATGGATAAGCTTCCGCAGTCATTTTGCGCAATATTCTGCTTACTTGGAGCGCAAAAACAGCCGGTAGGCCGGGTTCAGCGTTTCTTCCACAGATGGGTAGCCCAGCGTGGCCAGGAAGGCATCAAACGCCGCAGCGTCTTCGGGCGGCACCTGCAGGCCCACCAGGATGCGGCCGTAGTCGGCGCCCTGGTTGCGGTAGTGGAACAGGCTGATGTTCCAGGTGGGCTGCATCAGGCTCAGGAACTTGAGCAGCGCGCCGGGCCGCTCGGGGAACACGAAACGCAGCAGGCGCTCGTCCTGCGCCAGCGCCGAGTGGCCGCCCACCAGGTGGCGCAGGTGCTCCTTGGCCAGCTCGTCGTGCGTCAGGTCGAGCGACTCGAAACCGTGGCGCTCGAAGTTCCGGGTGATCTTTTCCGACTCGCCCTTGCCATGCGTGGCCAGGCCCACGAACACATGGGCGCGCTGGGCGTCGCTGATGCGGTAGTTGAACTCGGTCACGTTGCGCGGGCCGCCGGGCAGGCCGCCCACCACCTCGCAAAAGCGGCGGAAGCTGCCGCGCTCTTCGGGGATGGTGACGGCCAGCAGGGCCTCGCGTTCCTCGCCCACCTCGGCGCGCTCGGCCACGAAGCGCAGGCGGTCGAAGTTCATGTTGGCGCCGCACAAGATGGCGGCGTAGGTTTCGCCCTTGGTTTTGTTCTTGGCCACGTACTGCTTGATGGCCGCCACGGCGAGGGCCCCGGCGGGCTCGACGATGCTGCGCGTGTCCACGAACACATCCTTGATGGCGGCGCAGACCGCGTCGGTGTCCACGGTGACGAATTCATCCACCAGGCCCTGGGCGATGCGAAAGGTTTCCTCGCCCACCAGCTTGACGGCCGTGCCGTCGGAAAACAGGCCCACATCGGCCAGCGTGACGCGTTCGTGCGCGTTGACCGACTGGAGCATGGCGTCCGAGTCGTTCATCTGCACACCAATCACCCGGATGTCGGGCCGCACCGCCTTGATGTAGTTGGCCACGCCCGCCACCAGGCCGCCGCCGCCAATCGCCACGAACACGGCATCGAGCTGGTTGCTGCCCAGCTTTTGCAGCTGGCGCAGGATTTCCATGGCAATCGTGCCCTGGCCGGCGATCACGTCGGGGTCGTCAAAGGGGTGGACAAAGGTCAACCCCTGCTCCTGCTGCAGCCGCACCGCGTGGTCGTAGGCATCGGAATAGCTGTCGCCCGCCAGCACCACCTCGCCGCCCAGCGCCTGCACAGCGTCCACCTTGAGCTGAGGTGTGGTGGTGGGCATCACCACCACGGCGCGCGTGCCCAGCTTGCGTGCGCTCATGGCCACGCCCTGCGCGTGGTTGCCGGCCGAGGCGCAGATCACGCCCTTTTGCAACTGCTCGGGCGCCAGGTGGGCCATCTTGTTGTAGGCACCGCGCAGCTTGAAGCTGAACACCGGCTGCTGGTCCTCACGCTTCAAAAGCACCTTGTTGTGCAGGCGGCGGCTCAGGTTTCTGGCAGGCTCCAGGGCCGACTCGACGGCCACGTCATAGACGCGCGCGGTCAGGATCTTCTTCAGGTAATCGAGGGGTGTGAGAGGCTGGGTCATGGGATGGCAGGGTGTGCGCCGCCACAGCGCAGGTGGCGGGGCAGCCATCATAGGCGCAACGCCTGACGGCCCGACAGGGGCGGGGGCTGCCCGCACAGTGCTGAGCGCCGCACAGGCAAAAAAAAGCCCCAGGCGGTAAGGCCCAGGGCTGAATCCATCCTTTGAGGAGATGGAGGAGACAATCAGCGCATTGCGGCTGTTGGTGGCCTTGGGCTACCAACCCTTTCTTCCCGAAAGGGCAACGCATGGCGCTATTCTAGCGCGTCGGGTGCTGCAATGCAGCAAAAATTACCGTATTTTTTGCAGTGGCGGGCCCATTTCGCCAAAAAAGCCACGCACCAACAAGGAGTGACAGACATGGAATGCACAGTCAGCTGGACCGGCGGCGCCGGAACGCGATCGGGAATGGGCTTTGTGGCCGAAACGGGCAGTGGCCACATCCTGGCCATGGATGGCGCCCCCGATGCGGCGAACCCGGCCAATGGCGGGCTCAACCTGGCGCCCCGGCCCATGGAAACCCTGCTGGCGGGCACCGGCGGCTGCACCGCCTACGACGTGGTGCTGATCCTCAAGCGCGGCCGCCACGATGTACGCGGTTGCAGCGTCAGGCTCACGTCGCAACGGGCCGAGGTGGACCCCAAGGTGTTCACCGCCATCCACATGCAGTTCACCGTGACGGGCAAGGGGCTCGCACCCGCCGTGGTGGAGCGCGCCATTGCCATGAGCCACGAAAAATACTGCTCTGCCAGCATCATGCTGGGCAAGACGGCACGCATCACCACCGGGTTCGAGATCGTCGAGGCCTGAGATCGTAAGCGGGCTCTGTGGCCGCGCCGGTTCAGACGTAGTGCGCCGTGGTCGTCATCACCTTGGCGGCCATTTTCATCATCAGGCGGGCGGGCGCTGGCAGGGCCACAGCCCCGGTATCGTGCGCATGGGCGGCGTGGCGCTCTTCGTCGTCCTTCATGCGGCTGACCACGGCCCGCGAGGCCAGATCTTCCGCGGGAAGTCTTTGCAGATGGCTTTGCAGGTGTTCTGCCACCTGGTTTTCAGTTTCCACCACAAAACCCAGGCTCACGCGGTCGCTCACCTTGGCGGCCACCAGGCCCAGCGCGAAGGCGCCCGCAAACCACAGCGGGTTGAGCAGGCTGGGCCTGGTGCCCAGGGCGTCGAGCCGCTGCTGCGTCCAGGCCAGGTGGTCGGTTTCTTCGCGGGCCGATTCGAGCAGGTGGCTGCGCAGCCGGGCATCGCGCGTGACCGCTGCCTGCGCCGTGTAAAGGGCCTGGGCGCACACCTCGCCCACATGGTTCACCCGCATCAGCGCGCCAGCCAGGCGCTTTTGTGCGGGATTCAGTGCGGCTTCGGCAAAGGGCTCGGCGGGGGAGGCCTCCACGGCATGGGGTTGGGCAAACAGGGTGCGCAGCGCGGTGTCTGCGGCGCAAAGGAATGGATCCATGGCGAATCTCTTGGAAGAAAAATGGGCGGTGGTGGGAGCGGAATATGTTTTGACAACCCACTTCCCGGCAGCGCACAGGGGGACAATGCGACGAAGTGTTGCAACGTTCCGGGTGTGTGGCAAGGATGCCCGAGGAGAATGCGACAGTTGTTACAGACAGAAGTGGTTGTCTTGAGGTAGTTTGCGATCGCTTCTGCGCTGGCCGCCGCCAATGAGGTGCTGTGTGACGCATTTTTTGCCGCACCAGGGGATATTGGCATGGTGCCCTGTTGCGCAGGGCTTCTGCGATAAGGGGGTCTTGTTGCAATGCCGCAACGAAATTGACCCTGCGCGGTGATTTTCTTTGCGCAACCGCGCCCCGTCTGGTGCAATAACACCAACTTCCCCACCAGGAGGTTGGCCCGGGGAACCGGTGGGACTGTGCTGGCGCTGCGCCCCAGACCTCCGAACCGGTGCCCATGTTTAACCTTGGAGTAATTCGCAATGAAAAAATCCCTGATTGCCCTGGCTGTGCTGGCTGCTTCCGGCGCCGCAATGGCCCAATCTTCCGTGACCCTGTTCGGTATCGTCGACACGGCCGTCGGCTATGTGGACCACTCCGGCGCAACTGGCGCAGTCGACAAAAGCGTGTATGGCCTGAGCACCAGCGGTAACCTCACCAGCCGCCTCGGCTTCCGCGGTGTGGAAGACCTGGGCGGTGGCCTGAAGGCTGGTTTCTGGCTCGAAGGCGAAATCTTCGGCGACAACGGCAATGCTGCTGGCTTCAACTTCCAGCGCCGTTCGACCGTCAGCCTGATGGGCAACTTCGGTGAAGTTCGCCTGGGCCGCGAACTGCTTGCTGGCTACAGCAAGACCAGCAGCTACGACCTGTTCAGCCAGACCGGTATCGGCCAGTTCATGGGCTGGAGCGCCTGGGGTGAGACGGCTACTGATGCTGCCGGTGTCCGTAAGAACAACATGATCAGCTACTACACGCCCAACATGAGTGGCTTCACCGGTGGCATCAGCTACGCTTTTGACGAGCAGACCTCGGGCAAGGTTGGCCGCTACATTGGCGGCAATGTGGCCTATGACAACGGTCCTCTGAGCGTGGCCCTGTCGTTTGACCGTGCCAACCTGACCAGCACCGTTGAGCGCGACAAGCTGACCCTGGGTGGTTCTTACAACTTTGGCGTTGCCAAGGCTATCGCCATCCTCCAGCAGACCAAGGATGACCGTGGTGTCCTGGCCGAGCGCAAGGTGAACGCATACGCCCTGGGCGTGTCGGCTCCTGTGGGCGCTGGCGAAGTCAAGCTGCAATACGCTCTGTACGACCAGAAGGCCATCGACTCCAAGGCCCACCAGATCAGCCTGGGCTATGTCCACAACCTGTCCAAGCGCACGGCTGTGTACGGCACGGTGGCCTTCATGGACAACAAGGATGCTTCCAACATGGGCCTGTCTGCCAAGAACCTGAACACCGCCGGCCCCGGCGCTGGCGAAAGCCAGACCGGCGTGCAAGTCGGTATCCGTCACGCTTTCTGATGAACGGCTGGCGTGAGCCAGCTTTCATGGAGGTATGACCCGAGCCACCCGTCGCAAGACGGGTGGCTTTTTCATTGGGGGCATGTTTCCTTCTTGTGCTTTGTCCTTTGCCAGCCGGTTTTTGCGACCGGCTTGCGCTTCTCTGCAAGTGGCCCGGCAAGCGGAGCCGCAAAGTCACCTGCCTTTGTGCAAGCGCGTTGTGATGCCTGATTTTTAATAAGTGAACGATCGTTCTATTAGGGAAAGCCTGTGTAAGCAATACGCCACAAGCGCTTACGAACGGGCGTGCCTTTACTACACTCAATTGGCATCCACTCAACCACGGAAAGAGACGCGACCATGAAAAAAACCGAGATCCAGAAGCTGTTCGCCTTCGGAGCCGTTGCCCTGGCTTCGGGCTTTGCTTGCGCGCAGACCGCCGGCGCCCCTGCGAGCAGCGTGCAGCTGTACGGCATCGTTGATGTGGCCTATCGCCATACCACCAACGAAGGTCCGGCCACCGACCGGGGCCAGTCGCTGGACCAGATGATTGGTGGCGGCATGTCGCAAAGCCGCCTGGGTATCAATGTCACCGAGGATCTGGGCGGCGGATTGAAGGCGATCGCCAATCTGGAGCACCGCTTTCTCGCCGACAGCGGCACCGTGGCCGCCGCCAATTATTTCCAGCAGTCCTGGGTGGGCCTGCAGAGCAGCAGCCTGGGCCGCCTGACCGTGGGTCGCCAGTACAACATGCTGTTCGACCTGGTGACCACGACCTACGCATCCTTTCCCTATTCGCCGTACATGGAGGCATACAAGCCCGAATTGGGCATGTCCATGGGCTCGCGTGCCAACAACATGATCAAGTACATGGCCGAGGTCGGAGCGATCCGCGGCTCGCTCCAGTATTCTTTCGACGAAGGCAGCACGGTTGACAAGATGGGCGCGGCCGCGGCCAGCACCGGCGCCATCCGGACGGCTGGCGGTTACCTGCGTTATTCCGCCGATGGCCTTTCTGCCGGCCTGGGCTACCTGAACACCAGATTGCCGGGCGGCACCAAGGTGGATGCCTGGACCTTGGGTGGTTCGTACCGTTCCGGTCCCTTGTATGTGAACCTGGGCTACGCGGAGAACAAGCGCAAGGGCAACTATCCGCTGAGCGTGGCGGGCGTGGTCGATAGCGCCGTTCTCGGTGCCTTCTGGATGAGCCCTTCGAGTGGCGGCTTTGTACCAGGCGCCACGGCAGACCCGAGCCGGCCTGCCACCGTGGCGGGTTTGCTCAACCATGCCGACAAGCGTGAGATGTTCAAGGTGGGCTTTGGCTACCAGATCACGCCGCAGATCAATGGGGGCATGCATTACTACCATGCCAAGCAGTCCGGCTCGGCTTCGGGTGTTTACAACGGCAAGGCCAACTTCCTGGTGGCTGCCGTGGATTACGCCTTCTCCAAGCGCACGGATGCCTATTTCGCTGTGGACCATACCCGCGTCAGCGGCGGTGACGGCATGGCGCTGGCTGCCAACGGTGCCCGTACACGCACAGGCGTCACCGCAGGCCTGCGCCATCGCTTCTAAATCAACTGGTGGGAGAAGGGCGCTGCTCTGGTGACAGGTCAGCGCTGGTTTCCAGGGAAAAACCGGGTCGCTCGCCAGAGTGACCCGGTTTTCTTCTTTTTGTCGTCAGCCCACGAATGGGTGCATGGTTTCGGTTTCCTGCTGCTGGGTTGCGGTGGCATGGTTCCTGCGTGGAGGCGACGGATGCACTGGCGTTTTGTGGTGCGGAGCTATCGAAAACCATGGGTGGTTGCGAGAAAACTCCCTGTTAGCATGGCCCATCATTTTTCGTTTGACTGATGCTTGCCTTTATTTTGCGTCGCCTGATCCAGGCGGTCATGGTGATGGTCACCGTGGCCTTCATCGCCTTCATGCTGTTCCAGTATGTGGGCGATCCGGTGGTGTTTCTGCTAGGCCAGGATGCCACGCCTGAGCAGATCCGCAGCCTGCGCGCCGACCTGGGGCTCGACAAGCCCTTTTTTGTGCAGTTCTGGCACTTTCTGGTGAATGCCGCCCAGGGCGAGTTTGGCCTGAGCCTGCGCCAGGGCGCCAAGGTGTCGCGCCTGATGGCCGAGCGCTTCCCGGCCACGCTGGAGCTGGCCCTGGTAGCCGCCGCGCTGGCCCTGCTGGTGGGCGTCCCCATGGGGGTGTATGCGGCGCTCAAGCGTGGCACATTCATCAGCCAGGTGTTCATGACCTTGTCGTTGCTGGGCGTGTCGCTGCCCACATTCCTGATTGGCATCCTATTGATTTTGGTGTTTGCGGTGACGCTGGGCTGGTTTCCGAGCTTCGGTCGCGGCGAGGTGGTGCACATCGGGTGGTGGACCTCGGGGCTTTTGACGGCCAAGGGCTGGCACCACATCACGCTGCCGGCCATCACGCTGGCGATTTTCCAGCTCACGCTCATCATGCGGCTGGTGCGCGCCGAGATGCTGGAGGTGCTGCGCACCGACTACATCAAGTTTGCCCGCGCGCGCGGCCTGTCCAGCCGCGCCATCCATTTTGGCCATGCGCTCAAGAACACACTGGTGCCGGTGATGACGATCACCGGGCTGCAGCTGGGTGGGTTGATTGCCTTTGCCATCATCACCGAAACGGTGTTCCAGTGGCCTGGCATGGGGCTGCTGTTCATCCAGGCCGTGACGTTTGCCGACATTCCGGTGATGGCCGCCTATCTGTGCCTGATTGCGCTGATTTTTGTGGTGATCAACCTGGTGGTGGATCTGCTGTATTTTGTGGTGGACCCGCGCCTGCGCGTGGGCCATGCCGGAGGACACTGATGCACAACCCCCGCTGGAAAGTTGGCGGCCGCGCCTTTGCCCATATTGCCCAATTCCACCCCGAACTGACCGCGCTACGGCGTGACCTGCATGCCCACCCCGAGCTGGGTTTTGAAGAGGTGTACACGGGGCGGCGCGTGAAAGAGGCGCTGCAGCTGTGCGGCGTGGATGAAATCCACGAGGGCATTGGCCGCACGGGCCTGGTGGCCGTGGTGCGGGGCCGCAGCCAGTCCAGCGGCAGCATGGTGGGCCTGCGTGCCGACATGGATGCACTGCCGATCACCGAGCACAACGATTTTTCCTGGAAATCGTGCAAGCAGGGCCTCATGCATGGCTGCGGCCATGACGGCCATACCGCCATGCTGGTGGGCGCCGCCCGCTACCTGGCCGAAACCCGCAATTTTGACGGTACCGCGGTGTTAATCTTCCAGCCCGGCGAAGAGGGCTTTGCCGGCGCCCGCGTGATGATGGAGGACGGTCTGTTCGACCGGTTTCCGGTGCAGTCCGTTTTTGCCATGCACAACTGGCCGGCCATGAAACCGGGCACCGTGGGCATCAATCCGGGACCCATGATGGCGGCGGCCGACCGCATCACCATCGAGATCACCGGCCGCGGCGGCCATGGCGCGCATGCCTACCAGACGGTGGACGTGGTGCTGGTGGCGGCGCACATCATCACCGCGGCGCAGGGCATCGTGTCGCGCAACGTGCGGCCCATTGACAGCGCCGTGGTCAGCCTGTGCGCCATCCAGGCGGGCGACCTGGGCGCTTTCAGCGTGCTGCCGGGCAGCGCCACGCTGGTGGGAACGGTGCGCACCTTCGATCCGGCGGTGCAGGAGATGGTGGAGCAGCGCCTCAAAGAGCTGTGCAGCGCCATTGCCCTGGGGTTTGGCGCCACGGCCACGCTGCATTACGAGCGCATGTACCCCGCCACCATCAATACCGAAAGCGAGGCCATTTTTGCCGCCGACGTGGCCGAGTCGCTGGTGGGCGCCGACCATGTGGTGCGCGACCTCGAGCCCAGCATGGGCGCCGAAGATTTTTCGTTCATGCTGCAGACCAGACCCGGCGCCTACCTGCGCCTGGGGCAGGGCACGGGCGCCAGCGGCAGCGCGCTGCACAACAGCCGCTACGACTTCAACGACGAGGTTCTGCCGCTGGGGTCGGCCCTGCACGCCAGCCTGATCGAGCAGGCCATGCCCTTGCAGACCCCCTGATTCTTTGCCTTGTTCCGGTTGACCGCCTGAGTTCTTGTTCCCGTCCATCCACAGGAGATTTGCATGAAATTTCAGAAGAAAGCAGCCTTGGCACTTGTACTGTCTGCGCTGGCAGCCACCAGTTTGGTCGCCAATGCCCAGACGATCCGGATTGCCAACCAGGGCGATGCGCTCTCGATGGACCCGCATTCGCTCAATGAGTCGCTGCAGCTGAGCACCACGAGCAACATCTATGAGCCGCTGGTGGGGCGCAACAAGGACCTGAGCCTGGCGCCCGCGCTGGCCACGGCGTGGAAGCAGACATCGCCCACGGTGTGGCAGTTCGAGCTGCGCAAAGGGGTGCAATTCCATGACGGTACCCCGTTCAACGCCGACGATGTGCTGTTCAGCTTTGCGCGCACGCAGGCCGATGGCTCGGACATGAAGAGCTACACCAACGACTTCAAGCAAGTGCGCAAGATCAACGACTTTCTGGTGGAGATCGAGACCAAGACGCCTTTCCCCATTCTTCCGGACGTGATCTCGCAAGTGGCCATGATGAGCAAGAAATGGTGCGAGACCAACCAGGCCCTGACGCCGGTGGACCGCCGCAAGGGCATCGAGAACGCCGCATCGTTCCGCGCCAACGGCACGGGTCCGTTCCGCCTGCGCGAGCGCCAGCCCAACGTGCGCACGGTGTTCACGCGCAATGGTTCCTACTGGGGCAAGATCGAGGGCAACGCGACCGAAGTCATCTTCACCCCCATCGGCAACGACGCCACCCGCGTGGCAGCCCTGCTGTCGGGCGAGGTGGATGTGATGGAGCCCGTGCCGGTGCAGGACATCGAGCGCGTGAACAGCGGTGCCAACACCCGCGCCATTACCGGCCCCGAGCTGCGCACCATCTTCCTGGGCATGGACCAAAAGCGCGACGAGCTGCTGTATTCGAACGTGAAGGGCAAGAACCCGTTCAAGGACAAGCGCGTGCGCCAGGCTTTCTACCAGGCCATCGACATCGAGGGCATCAAGAAAACCGTGATGCGCGGCGCCTCCAACCCCTCCGCACTGATGGTGGGCCCGGGCATCAATGGCTTCCAGCCCGATGCCAAGCGCCTGCCCTACGACGTGGAAGCGGCCAAGAAGCTGATGGTCGAGGCCGGCTACCCCAACGGTTTTGAAGTGGCCATGAGCTGCCCCAACGATCGCTATGTGAACGACGGCCGCATCTGCCAGGCGGTGGCGGCCAACCTGGCGCGCATCAACGTCAAGATCAACCTGCAGGCCGAGACCAAGGGCACCTATTTCCCCAAGATCCTGCGCCGTGACACCAGCTTTTACCTGCTGGGCTGGACGCCTGCGACCTACGACGCACACAACGCCCTCAATGCCCTGATGGCCTGTGCGGACGACAAGGGCGTGGGCCAGTACAACCTGGGCGGCTATTGCAACCCCAAGGTGGACGAGCTGACCAAGAAGATCCAGGCCGAGACCGACAAGGCCCAGCGCAATGCCATGATCAAGGAGGCGTTTGAGCTGCATGCGGCCGACGTGGGGCACCTGCCACTGCACCAGCAGGCCCTGGCCTGGGGGGTGAGCAAGAAGGTCAAGCTCGTGCAGCTGGCGGACAACTACATGCTCTACAAGTGGATGAGCAAGAACTGAGCTGCCACCCACCGCCTTCCCAAGGGGCGGCAAGGCCGGGCCGCACAGTGCGCCGGGCCTTGCCGCCTGTTTCTGGTTTCCTCCGATGAAAAAAACCCTTGCGCGCTGGCTTGACAGCGATGTTGGCTACAGCTTTCGCACCTCGCCCATGGCCATGGTGGCGGCGGCGATCGCCGTGGTGTGCGTGTTCTGCGCGCTGGCTGCGGGCTGGGTGGCGCCGCACAACCCGTTTGACTTGTCCACGCTCGAACTCAGCGATGCGCGCCTGCCCCCGGCCTGGAGCGCCGAGGGCTCCAGCAAATACCTGCTGGGCACCGACGACCAGGGGCGTGACATTCTCTCGGCCCTGATCTATGGTGCCCGCATCTCGCTGGTGGTGGGGCTGGCGTCGGTGCTGCTGTCGGTGGTGGTGGGCGTGGCGCTGGGCCTGCTGGCGGGTTTCCGGGGGGGCTGGGTCGATGGGGCGCTGATGCGCCTGTGCGACGTGATGCTGTCGTTTCCTGCCATTTTGGTGGCCCTGCTGATCGCCGGGGTGGGCCGGGCGCTGTTTCCCAATGCGCACGAGTCGCTGGCTTTTGGGGTGCTGATTTTCTCCATCTCGCTCACGGGCTGGGTGCAATATGCGCGCACGGTGCGCGGCTCCACCCTGGTCGAGCGCAACAAGGAATATGTGCAGGCCGCGCGCGTGACCGGCGTGCCGCCGCTGCGCATCATGCGCAAGCATGTGCTGCCCAATGTGATGGGCCCGGTGATGGTGCTGGCCACCATCCAGGTGGCCACGGCCATCATCACCGAGGCCACGCTGTCGTTTCTGGGTGTGGGAGCGCCGCCCACCTCGCCCTCGCTGGGCACGCTGATCCGCGTGGGCAACGACTACCTTTTTTCCGGCGAGTGGTGGATCACCGTGTTTCCGGGGCTGATGCTGGTGCTGATCGCGCTGTCGGTGAACCTGCTGGGCGACTGGCTGCGCGACGCGCTCAATCCACGGCTGCGCTGAAGTGGAGAACAACCCCCTGAGCGGCTTGCGCCGCATCCCCCTTCTCTCGGCTTCGCCGGGAAGGGGGACACCGCCAGCGCGGCGGGGCGGCCCTTGCGCGGCGGTCGCTGGCCTGCGCCGTGCCTATTCCATCGACTGTGTGCAGCGCACAGAACTGTGAGTCACCGATATGTCTCTTCTCGAAGTCAAAAACCTCGTCGTCGAGTTCCCGGGCCGGCGCGGCACGCTGCGCGCCCTGGACGGCATTTCGTTTTCCATCGCCCCCGGCGAGATCCTGGGCGTGGTGGGCGAGTCGGGGGCGGGCAAGTCGCTCACGGGGGCCGCCATCATCGGCCTGCTCGAAGCGCCGGGGCGCGTGGCCTCGGGCGAGATCTTGCTGGAGGGCCGGCGCATCGACAACCTCAGCGATGCGCAGATGCGCCCCATCCGGGGCCGGCGCATTGGCGCGATCTTCCAGGACCCGCTGACCTCGCTGAACCCGCTGTACACCGTGGGCCGGCAGCTCACCGAAACCATCCAGGCGCACCTGCCGGTGAATGCGGCCGAAGCCCGGCGGCGTGCCATTGCCCTGCTGCAGGACACCGGCATTCCGGCGGCCGAGCAGCGCATCGACCATTACCCGCACCAGTTCTCGGGCGGCATGCGCCAGCGCGTGGTGATTGCCCTGGCGCTGGCGGCCGAGCCCCAGCTCATCGTGGCCGACGAGCCCACCACGGCGCTTGATGTGTCCATCCAGGCGCAGATCATCACGCTGCTCAAGAACATCTGCCATTCGCGCGGCGCGGCCGTGATGCTGATCACCCACGACATGGGCGTGATCGCCGAAACCTGCGACCGCGTGGCGGTGCTGTACGCCGGGCGCGTGGTCGAGATCGGCCCGGTGCACGAGGTCATCAACCACCCCGCCCATCCCTATACCGCCGGCCTCATGGCCTCCATTCCCGACATGGCGCAGGACCGCGAGCGCCTGAACCAGATCGACGGCGCCATGCCCCGCCTGAACGCCATTCCTGCAGGCTGCGCCTTCAACCCGCGCTGCCCGCGCCGCTTTGACCGTTGCACCGCCGAGCGCCCCGAGCTGCTGAGCGCGGGTGCCACCCGAGCGGCCTGCTGGCTGCATGCCCCGGAGGTGGTCGCATGAAGGCAACGACACCGGCCAGCGCGCCCCTGGTGCAGGCGCACGACCTGGCCAAGACCTTCGATGTCTCGGCACCGTGGCTCAACCGCCTGCTCGAAGGCAAGCCGCGCACGCTGCTGCACGCGGTGGACGGCGTGAGCTTTGAAATCGAAAAGGGCAAGACCCTGGCCCTGGTGGGCGAATCGGGCTGCGGCAAGAGCACCGTGGCGCGCCTGCTCGTGGGCCTGTACGAGCCCACGCGCGGTGGCCTCCACTTTGACGGGCAGGATGCGCATGCCGCCTTCAAGGGCGGCAACGCCAAGCCCATGCGCCGGCGCATCCAGATGATCTTCCAGGACCCCTATGCCAGCCTGAACCCGCGCTGGCTGGTGGAAGACATCGTGGCTGAGCCGCTGCGCGAGCATGGCCTCATCACCGACAAGGCCGAGCTCCAGCAGCGGGTGGGCGAGCTGCTGCAATCGGTGGGCCTGTCGGCACTCGACATGGTGAAGTATCCGCACCAGTTCTCGGGCGGCCAGCGCCAGCGCATCTCGATTGCGCGGGCCCTGGCCACCGAGCCCGAGTTTCTGGTCTGCGACGAGCCCACCAGCGCGCTCGATGTGTCGGTGCAGGCGCAGGTGCTCAACATCATGAAGGACCTGCAGCGCCAGCGCCACCTGACTTATCTGTTCATCAGCCACAACCTGGCCGTGGTGCGCCATGTGAGCGACCAGGTGGGCGTGATGTACCTGGGCCGCCTGGTGGAGCTGGCCGACAAGCACACCCTGTTTGACACGCCGCGCCACCCCTACACGCGCATGCTGCTTGATGCCATCCCCAAGATGCACGACACCGGCAAGGCGCGCAACCCCGTGCAGGGCGAAGTGCCCAACCCGCTCAATCCGCCGCCCGGCTGCGCGTTCAACCCGCGCTGCCCGCATGCCAACGAGCGCTGCCGCGCCGAGCGGCCCCAGTTGCTGGACCTGGGCGGCATCCGCATTGCCTGCCATGCGGTGCAGGAGGGGCGGATTTGAGAGCCTGTTGACGATCTCCCAGGGGTCGCTGCCCCAAGGGTTGGAGCGAAATCGGGCGATTGCACGCCCCGGCTGCTGGCATGGGCACGAGCCCATGCGGCGCAGCCGAAGCATCCACTCATCCCGATGGCGCTACAACGCGATCCCCTGCGAGATCGTAAACACGCTCTGAGGGGAATGACCGCTCCTGAAATGGGCGTTGTTCGCGCTTCCCGTCCCAGTGGGGTCACGGCGCTGGCAGGCCCGGCGCTGGCGGATCGGCTGGCGGCAGGGCGCGGCCCAGCAGATAGTCGATGCAGGTGCGCACCGCCCGCGTCTGGTGGCGGTCGGGCATGTAGAGCATGAACATCTGCGTGCCAAAGATGCTCAGGCGCCACTCGTCCAGGGTGGTCAGCACCTCGCCGCTGGCCACGGCGTCCTCCACCACATAGTCGGGCACCAGCCCCACGCCCAGCCCGGCCAGAATGCCCTGGCGCAGGAACGGAAAGTGCTCCGAAATCAGCATGGGCTCCAGCGTCACCTCTTCACGCCGGTCGCCCTGGTAGGCGCGCAGGCGCAGCTGGCGCCCCACGACGCCGGCCGTGATCAGTGGTGCGGTGCGCAGCGCCTCCAGCCCCGTGGGCAGGCCGTGCGCCAGGGCGTAGCCGCGCGAGGCGCAGGCGAGGTAGCGCACCGTGCCCATGTCGCGCGCCACCAGCGTGGGCGGGGGCTCGGGCATGACGCGGATGGCGATGTCCACCTCGTCGCGGATCAGGTCGTCCACCCGATTTTCAAAGCGCACATCGAGCACGATGCCGGGGTACAGGCGCTTGAAGTCGATCAGCCAGTCCGACATCACCATCTGCCCGTAGCCGCTGGGCACGCTCAGGCCCACGCGGCCCTGCAGACCCTGGCCCAGCGTGGCGATGGTTTCGCGCGCGGCCAGCATCTCGTTCTGGATGGCGCGGCCATGCTGGTACAGGCGCAGGCCCACCTCGGTGGGCTCGACGCGGCGCGTGCTGCGGCGCACCAGCTGCACGCCCACCGATTTTTCGAGCTGGCTCAGGTGGTAGCTCACATTGGCGCGCGACATCTTCAGGTTGCGCGCGGCCTGGCTGAGGTTGCCCGCATCCAGAATGTCCACCAGCACGGTCAGGGAGGTGATTTCCATGGTGGAAGGCTTCAAAAAGCGGTCTATGTCAAAAAATGTTTGACAGTCTGTCAACTGTTAATGTAATTGTCAAGATTGTTTTGCGCATCAACAATAGCGGGCTCTTTCCCAACCACCAGGAGACTCCCGCATGGGCGCAGCCACCCCCGATTCCGTTGTCACCACCGCCCGCGTGGGTTCCATTCTGATCGTGACGGTGAACAATCCGCCGGTCAACGCGCTGGGCGTGGCCGTGCGCCAGGGCCTCGCTGCCGCCATGGCGGCCGCGCAGGCCGACAGCGGTGTGGCCGGCGTGCTGCTGGTGGGTGCGGGCAAGGCCTTCATCGCGGGCGCCGACATCCGTGAATTTGGCAAACCCGCCATGCCGCCATCGCTGCCCGAGGTGTGCCGCAGCATCGAAGACTGCACCAAGCCGGTGGTCGCGGTGCTGCATGGCGCGGCCCTGGGCGGTGGCCTGGAAGTGGCGCTGTCGGCCCACTACCGCCTGGCCTTGCCCGCTGCCAAACTGGGCCTGCCCGAAGTGGCGCTGGGCCTGCTGCCCGGTTCGGGTGGCACGCAGCGCGCGCCGCGCCTGATGGGCGTGAAAGCCGCCACCGAGCTGATGCTCAGCGGCCAGCACCTGCCGGCCAAGGCCGCGCTGGCTGCGGGCCTGGTCGATCAACTGGCCGAGGGCGATGACGCCCTGGCCGCCGGCCTGGCTTACCTGAACGGCCTGCTCGCGCACAACGCCCCCGTGCGCCGCACGCGCGATATCGCCATCGCCGACCCGGCCGCCGCGCTGGCCGAGCTGGCGGCGCTGAAGGCCGACACGGCGAAAAAGACCCGGGGCCTGTTTTCGCCGCTCAAGATCATCGAATGCGTGCAGGCGGCGGTGCAGCTGCCGTTTGACGAAGGCATGGCCCGCGAGCGCGCCCTGTTTCTGGAATGCCTGGACAGCCCGCAGCGCGCCGGCCTGATCCATGCCTTTTTTGCCGAGCGCGAAGTGGTCAAGGTGCCCGAGGCCCAGGCCGCCGCGCCGCGCGCGTTCGCCCGCATTGGCATCATTGGCGGCGGCACCATGGGCGCGGGCATTGCCGTCTCGGCCCTGGATGCGGGCTACCCCGTGACCATGGTCGAGCGCGATGCCGACTCCATCGCCCGGGGCCGTGCCAATGTGGAAAAGGTGTACACCGGCCTGGTTGCCAAGGGCCGCATGACCGAAGAGGCCAAGGCCGCTGTCATGGCCCGCTATACCGGCAGCACCTCCTACGACGATCTGGCGAATGTGGACTTGGTGATCGAGGCCGTGTTTGAAGACCTCGAAGTCAAAAAAGCCGTTTTCCAGGCGCTGGACCGCGTGTGCAAACCCGGCGCTGTGCTGGCCACCAATACGTCGTACCTGGACATCGACGCCATCGCCGCTGCCACCCGCCGCCCGCAGGACGTGATTGGCCTGCACTTCTTCAGCCCGGCCAACATCATGAAGCTGCTGGAAATCGTGGTGCCCGCCAAGGTCAGTGCCGACGTGGTCGCCACCGCCTTCGAGCTGGCCAAGAAGCTCAAAAAAGTTCCGGTGCGCGCCGGTGTGTGCGACGGCTTCATCGGCAACCGCATCCTGGCGGTGTACCGGGACGCCGCCAACCATGTGCTGGAGGACGGCGCCAGCCCCTACGAGATCGACGCTGCCGTGCGTGAATTCGGCTATCCCATGGGTCCGTTCCAGGTGTCGGACCTGGCTGGCGGTGACATCGGCTGGGCCACGCGCAAGCGCAAGGCCGCCACGCGCGACCCCAAGGCGCGCTATGTGGAAATTGCCGACCGCATCGCCGAGCGCGGCTGGTACGGTCAGAAGACCGGCCACGGCTGGTACCTGTACCCCGAAGGCGCGCGCGTGGGCCAGCAAGACCCCGAAGTGCTGGCCATCGTGGACGCCGAGCGCGCCAGGAAAGGCATCACGCCGCGCACCTTCTCGCACGAGGAGATCATGCGCCGCTACATGGCGGCCATGGTCAACGAAGGCGCCAAGGTGCTGGAGGAGGGCATCGCCCTGCGCCCGCTCGACATCGACGTGACCTTCCTGTCCGGCTACGGCTTTCCGCGCTATCGCGGCGGCCCCATGCAATGGGCCGACATGCAGGGCCTGGACAAGGTGCTGGCCGACATCGAGGCCTTTGCCAAGGAAGATGCGCAGTTCTGGCAACCCGCCGCCTTGCTCAAGAAGCTGGTGGCCGAGGGCCGCAACTTCGCCAGCCTGAACCAGCGCGGCTGACTTCACGCGCTCCCTCTCCCGCTGGCGGGAGAGGGGGAGAGTGGCACGCAGCGCCCGTCCACGCTGCGCAAGCGGCGATTGATTGAATAGAAACACAACCCACCCAAGGAGCATCCCATGCGCCAAGCCGTCATCGTCTCCACTGCCCGCACGCCGCTGGCCAAGTCGCACCGCGGCGAATTCAACACCACCCCCGGCCCCCAGCTGGGCGCCTACGCGGTGCGCGCCGCGGTCGAGCGCGCCGGCATCGAGCCCGGCCTGATCGAGGACCTGATCTGGGGCTGCGGCTACCCCGAGGGCACCACGGGCCGCAACATCGGCCGCCAGACCGCGCTGCGCGCGGGCCTGCCGGTGACGGTGGGTGGCACGGTGATCAACCGCTTCTGTTCCTCGGGCCTGCAGGCGATTGCCGTGGCGGCGGGGCGCATCGTGCTGGAGGGTGTTCCGGCCATGGTCGCCGGCGGTGTGGAGAGCATCTCGCTCATGAACCCTGCCGGCCGCAGCGGCGCCGCCCACCTGGACCCCTGGCTGGTGGAGCACAAGCCGGAGCTGTTCATGGAAATGATCGATACCGCCGACGTGGTGGCCCGGCGCTACGGCATCACGCGCGAGGACCAGGACGCGTTCTCGCTGCAAAGCCAGCAGCGCACCGCGGCGGCCCAGGCGAGCGGCGTGTTCGATCACGAGATCGTGCCCTGCGCCACCACCATGGCCGAGAAGAACAAGGAAACCGGGGAGGTGACCCACCGCGAGGTGGTCGCCAGGATGGACAACTGCAACCGCCCGGGCACCACGTTGGCTGGCCTGGCCAAGCTGGAGCCCGTGAAGGGCGCGGGCAAGTTCGTCACCGCGGGCAACGCCTCGCAGCTGTCGGATGGCGCGGCCGCCTGCGTGCTGATGGAGGCCGCCGAGGCCGAGCGCCGCGGCCTGCAGCCACTGGGCGCCTTCCGTGGCTTTGCCATCGCGGGCTGCGAGCCCGACGAGATGGGCATTGGCCCGGTGTTCGCCGTGCCGCGCCTGCTGGAGCGCGCGGGCCTGACGGTGCAGGACATCGACCTGTGGGAGCTGAACGAGGCGTTTGCCTCGCAGGCACTGTACTGCCAGCGCAGGCTGGACATTCCCATGGATCGCCTGAACGTCAACGGCGGCGCCATCTCCATCGGCCACCCCTTCGGCATGACGGGCGCGCGCCTGGCAGGCCACATCCTGCTGGAAGGCCAGCGCCGCAAGGCGCGCGGCGAGCAGGTCAAGTGGGGCGTGGTCACCATGTGCATCGGCGGCGGCATGGGCGCGGCCGGTTTGTTCGAGATTTTCTAAAACCTTGCGGGACAGCGCAAAAAATGCGCCGCAATTTTTGCGCTGTCCCCCACCGACCAGAGGCAAGAAATGGATCTGCAATTCACTCCCGAAGAAGAGGCGTTCCGCGTCGCGGTGCGCTCGTTTCTCCAAGACCACCTGCCGCCCGCATTGGCCACCAAGGTCAAGGCAGGCCAGCGCCTGACGCGCGCCGACCAGGAGGGCTGGCACGCCACCCTGAACAAGAAGGGCTGGCTGGCCTACCACTGGCCTGCCGAGCATGGCGGCACCGGCTGGTCGGCCATCCAGAAGTTCATCTTTGACGATGAATGCGCCATGGCCGGTGCACCGCGCCTGGTGCCCTTCGGGCTGTCCATGCTGGGTCCGGTGCTGATCAAGTTTGGCAACGAGGCCCAGAAAAAGCACTGGCTGCCGCGCATCCTGAACGGCGATGACTGGTGGTGCCAGGGCTATTCCGAGCCCGGCGCGGGCTCGGACCTGGCCAGCCTCAAGACCACGGCGGTGCGCGCGGGCGACCATTACATCGTCAACGGCCAGAAGACCTGGACCACCCAGGGCCAGCATGCCAACATGATGTTCTGCCTGGTGCGCACCGACAAGCAGGCCAAGGCCCAGTCGGGCATCAGCTTTGTGCTGATCGACATGAACCAGCCCGGCGTGGAGGTGCGCCCCATCCGCACGCTGGACGGCGATGCCGAGGTCAACGAAGTATTCCTGACCGACGTGAAGGTGCCCCTGGAGAACCTGGTGGGCGAGGAGAACAAGGGCTGGACCTACGCCAAGTACCTGCTGACCTACGAGCGCACGGGCATCGCCGGTGTGGGTTTTTCCATGGCTGCGCTGGAAAAGCTCAAGGCCATCGCCAGCCGCGTGCAGCGCAATGGCAAGCCTTTGAACCAGGACCCGCAGTTCGCCACGCGCATGGCCCAGGTCGAGATCGATCTGAACAACATGGCCACGACCAATCTGCGTGTGATCGCAGCGGTGCAGGGCGGCGGCGTGCCGGGGGCCGAGAGCTCCATGCTCAAGATCCGCGGCACGGTGATCCGCCAGGAGCTGCTGTCGCTGATCCGCCGCGCCATGGGGCCGTACGCGCTGCCCTACATCGAAGAGGCGCAGTTTGCCGAGTACCAGGATGCGCCCGTCGGCCCCAAGGAGGCCGCCACCGCCGCCGCCGCCTACTTCAACTACCGCAAGCTGTCGATCTTCGGCGGCTCCAACGAAATCCAGCGCAACATCATCTCCAAGATGCTCCTGGGGCTGTGAAGGAATCGCCATGAACTTTGAACACAACGAAGACCGCCGCATGCTGGCGGACGCCCTGGGCCGCTACCTGAGCGAGCAATACCCGGCCGAATACCGCAACACCACGGCCTATGGCCGCACCGGCTACAGCGCCGAGACGTACGCCAAGCTGGCCGAGATCGGCGCCATCGGCGCGCTGTTCACGGAAGAGCAGGGCGGCTTTGGCGGGCAAGGCACCGACATCGCCCTGGTGTTCGAGGCCCTGGGCAACCATCTGGTGGCCGAGCCCCTGCTGGGCGCGCTGCTGGTCGGCCGTGCCTTGACCGAGGCGGGCAGCGAGGCGCAAAAGGCGCAGCTCGAAGGCATCATCGGTGGCTCCACGCTGGCCGCGCTGGCGCACGACGAGCCCGCCAACCACTATGAGCTCAATCGCGTGGCCACCACCGCCAGGAAGAACGGCAATGGCTGGGTGCTGGATGGCGCCAAGGCCGTGGTGTTGTTTGGCGACCAGGCGCAGCTGCTGCTGGTCAGCGCGCGCACCAGTGGCGCGGTAGGCGACGAGGCTGGCATCTCGCTGTTCCTGGTGCCGGGCAACACCCCGGGCATCACGGCGCGCGGCTATGGCCGCATCGATGGCGGCCACGCGGCCGAGCTGGTCCTGGGCGGCGTGCAGGTGGGGGCAGACGCGCTGCTGGGGGCAGAGGGCGCGGGCCACGCGCTGCTGGAGCGCATCACCGGTTTTGGCCTGCTGGCGCTGGCGGCCGAGAGCCTGGGCGCCATGGACAAGGCCAAGGGCGACACGCTGGAATACCTGCGCACGCGCAAGCAGTTTGGCGTGCCGATCGGCAGCTTCCAGGCCCTGCAGCACCGCATGGCCGACATGCTGCTGGAGGTGGAGCAGGCACGCTCGGCCGTGATCAACGCTGCCGCCGCCATGGACGACACCGACCGTGTGGCGCGGGAAAAGGTCTTGTCTGCCGCCAAGTACAGCGTTGGCAAGATCGGCACGCTGATTGCCGAGGAGGCGATCCAGCTGCACGGCGGCATCGGCGTGACCTGGGAGCTGCCGCTGGCCCACTACGCCAAGCGCCTGGTGATGATCGACCACCAGCTTGGCGACATGGACCACCACCTGGCGCGCTGGATGGCACTGGCCGCCTGAGGCCGGTCTCTTGAATCTCTTCTTTGTCTGAAGAGGGGGTTCAAGATAAAAATAGCACAAAGCCCTTTCGCAGAAAGCGCAATAGCTACAAAATAAATAGCATAGGAGATGCCCGTGATCGACAACGCCCTGGACAACGCACTGCTCACCCGCCGCGATGGTGCCGTGCTCGTGCTGTCCAACAACAACCCTGGCGCGCGCAACGCGCTCACGCCGGGTTTCTATGCCGGACTCACGCAGGCGCTGCACGCGGCGGCGTGTGACCCTGCCATAGGCGCCGTGGTGTTGACCGGCGAGGGCGGGCATTTCTGCTCGGGCGGCGACCTGCGCCAGCTCATCCACCGGCGCGAGCTGCCCATTGCCGAGCGCCGCCAGCGCCTGGAGCTTTTGCACAACCTGGTGCGCGCCCTGCGCGACTGCCCCAAGCCCGTGATCATGGCCGTGGAGGGCGCCGCCGCAGGTGCAGGCCTGTCGCTGGCGCTGGCCGGTGACATGCTGGTGGCGGCGAAGAATGCGCAGTTCTCGGTGGCCTACGTCAAGGTGGGCCTGACGCCCGACGGCGGCGCCACGGCGCTGCTGGCCGAGTTTGTGTCGCGCCAGGTGCTCACCGAGCTGTGCCTGACGGGTGAGCGTGTCAGCGGCGAGCGCATGCACCAGCTGGGCGTGGTCAACCGCCTGACCGAGCCCGGCCAGGCGCTGCAGGCGGCGCTGGCCCTGGCGCAGCAGGTTGCCGCCGGCCCCGAGCTGGCCACCGCACGCATCAAGCACCTGTGCCGCATGGCGCCGCGCAACACGCTGGAGCAGCAGCTCGATCTGGAGGCGCTGTACATGCCGCTGTCGCAGGAAACCGAGGAGTCGCGCGAGGGCATAGGCGCCTTTCTGGAAAAGCGCGCGCCTGACTTTGCGCGGCTGCGCACACCCCGCTGACACATTGCAAGGAGACGTTTCATGACCGAAGCCCAGACCCCAGACCTGCCGCTGCAAGGCGTGCGTGTGCTGGATTTGTCGCGCGTTTTTGCCGGCCCCATGTGCGGCATGGTGCTGGCCGACTTTGGCGCAGAAGTCATCAAGGTGGAGCACCCCGGCCGCGGCGACGACACGCGCGACTGGGGCCTGCGCATCGGCGAGACCGAAACCACCTACTACAACAGCATGAACCGCAGCAAGCGGTCCATCACCGTCGATCTGCAGACGCCCGAGGGGGTGAAAATCATCCATGACCTGCTGCCCCAGTGCGACGTGGTCATCCAGAACTTCAAGACCGGCGGCGCCGACAAGCTGGGCCTGGGCTACGCGCAGCTCAAGGCCCTCCAGCCCGGCCTGATCTACTGCTCGGTGGCCGGTTACGACAGCTCCGGCCCCGAGGCCAGGCGCCCCGGCTACGACCTGGTGATCCAGGGCGAGGCGGGCCTGATGGCCCTCAACGGCGAGGCCCACCAGCCGCCGTTGAAGTTCGGCGTGGCCGTGGTCGATTTGATGACGGGCATGTACGCGGCCCAGGCTGTGCTGGCCGCGCTGTTCCAGCGCACGCGCACCGGCCTGGGCCGCCATATCGAGATGGCGCTGTACGACTGCGGCCTGATGGTGACCGGCTACTACGGGCTGGACGCGCTCAAGCTGGGCCGCGACCCCGAGCGTTACGGCAACGCCCACCCGTCCATCGTGCCCTACGGCATGTACGAGGCCGCCGACGGCCCGCTGATCATCGCCGTGGGCAACAACGCGCAGTTCGACAAGTTCTGCCGCCAGGTCATAGCGCGCCCTGACATCGTTGAAGACCCGCGCTTTGCCACCAACGTGGAGCGCGCCAAGAACCGCCTGGAGCTGGGGCCCCAGCTCAAGGCGCTGATTGCCGGCTTCCCGCGCGAAGTGCTGCTGCAGCGCCTCACCGCCGCTGGCATCCCCTGCGGCAAGGTGGCAGGCCTGCACGAAGCCCTGACCAGCGAGCGCACGCGCCGCGGCCAGCTGGTGCAGGACATGCCCCACCCGGTGGTGGGCACCACGCCGGTGTTTGCGCCGCCCTATCGCATGGACGGCCAGCGCCTGCCCATCCGCAACGCCCCGCCCACGCTGGGCGAGGGCACGCGCGAGGTGCTGCAGCAGCTGCTGCAACTGCCCGAGAGGGAACTGCAGGCCCTGCGCGACAAGGGCGTGCTGACGCTGCCACCGCTGGATTGATTCAAGAATGAGTGCTTCGGACGCTTTCCAGGGAGTGGCTAGAGCCTGTTTTGAAGTAGCTGGCGTCCGCCTCGGCTGACCCGTTCCCTCCCACCCACTGACAAGGAGGCCGCATGCCTTTTTCTCGCACACCATCGTTGACCCGTTTCACCCGCCGCGCCGCCTTGGCGCTGGCCACCGTCCCGCTGTGGCTGGGCAGCGCCATGGCGCAGCAGGCCGCCTGGCCCGACAAGATGATCAAGCTGATCGTGCCCTTCCCGGCGGGCGGGCCTACCGATACGGCGTCGCGCATCGTCGGCCAGAAGTTGGGCGAGCGTCTCCAGCAGACCGTACTCGTCGAGAACAAGGCGGGCGCCTCCGGGTCGATTGCCGCCGCCCAGGTCAGCAAAAGCGCTGCCGATGGCTACACGCTGATGATGCTGGCCACGCCCACGCTGCTGGCGCCGCACCTGTACAAGAAGGCAGGCTACGACACGGTGAAAGACTTCACCCCGGTGGCCACGGTGTATGACCTGCCCATCGTGGTGGTGGTCAACCCCAAACTGCTGCCCGATGTGACCGACCTCAAGAGCCTTATCGCCAACGCCAAGGCGCAAAAGACGCCGCTCAACTACACCAGCTCGGGCGCGGGCAGCTTTGGCCACCTGAGCATGGAGCTGCTCAAGCAGATGGCGGGTTTTGACATGCAGCATGTGCCCTACAAGGGCGGCGTGCCGGCCATCACCGACACCATTGGTGGCCAGGTGCCCATCATGTATGCCGACCTGGTGGCTGCACTGCCGCATATCCAGGCGGGCAAGCTGCGCGCCATCGCCGTGGGCTCGCCACAGCGCGTGGCCATGCTGCCCGATGTGAAAACCATTGCCGAGCAGGGCATCAAGGGCTACGACGCCGTGTCATGGGGCGGCCTGCTGGCGCCTGCGCGCACGCCCAAGGCCGTGGTCGAGCGCATTGCGGGTGAGGTCAAGCAGATCCTGGCCGACAAGGAAATCCAGGACAAGCTGCTGCACGCAGGCGCCATCGCCAATTTCCAGGACCCGGCGCAAATGGGCCAGCGCGTGCAGCAGGACTACACCCGCTGGGGCCAGCTGATCCGCGACAAGGGCATTGCCTCCGAGTAACGCCGCCATGCCGGCGCGCATATCCGTATTTATTTCTCCAATCCACAAGGAAACCTTCTGATGAAAATCCTGGTCCCAGTCAAACGCGTGGTGGACTACAACGTGAAAGTCCGCGTCAAATCGGACGGCACGGGCGTAGACATTGCCAACGTGAAGATGAGCATGAACCCGTTTGACGAAATTGCCGTTGAAGAGGCGGTGCGCCTGAAGGAAAAAGGCCTGGTTGCTGAAGTCATTGCCGTCAGCTGCGGCGTGGCGCAATGCCAGGAAACCCTGCGCACCGCCATGGCCATTGGTGCCGACCGCGCCATCCTGGTGGAGACGAACGAAGAACTGCAGCCCCTGGCCGTGGCCAAACTCCTCAAGGCCCTGGTGGACAAGGAACAACCGGGCCTCATCATCCTGGGCAAACAAGCCATCGACGACGACGCCAACCAGACCGGCCAGATGCTCGCAGCCCTGGCCGACCTGCCCCAGGCCACGTTTGCCAGCAAGGTCGACCTTGCGGCCGACAAGGTCAGCGTCACCCGCGAAGTGGACGGCGGCCTGGAAACCCTGGCCCTGACGCTCCCCGCCGTCATCACCACCGACCTGCGCCTGAACGAGCCGCGCTACGTCACCTTGCCCAACATCATGAAGGCCAAGAAAAAGCAGCTCGACACCGTCAAACCCGAAGACCTCGGCGTCGATGTCGCCCCGCGCCTGAAGACCCTGAAAGTCGCCGAACCCGCCAAACGCGGAGCCGGCATCAAGGTGGCCGACGTCGCCGCCCTGGTCGACAAACTCAAGAACGAAGCCAAAGTCATCTAAGGAGCACAAGAAATGACCACCCTCGTTATTGCCGAACACGACAACGCCACCATCAAGGGCGCCACCCTCAACACCGTCACCGCCGCAGCCGCCTGCGGTGGCGACATCCACATCCTGGTGGCCGGCCACAACGCAGGCGCCGCCGCACAAGCCGCCAGCCAGATTGCCGGCGTCGCCAAGGTCATCCATGACGACGCAGAAGGCCTGGCCCACGGCCTGGCCGAAAACGTCGCAGCGCAAGTGCTGGCCATCGCCAGCAACTACAGCCACATCCTGTTCCCCGCCACCGCAGGCGGCAAGAACGTCGCCCCGCGCGTGGCCGCCAAGCTCGACGTCGCCCAGATCAGCGACATCACCAAAGTGATCGCTGCCGACACCTTCGAGCGCCCCATCTACGCCGGCAACGCCATCGCCACCGTGCAAAGCGCAGACAGCATCAAGATCATCACCGTGCGCACCACCGGCTTTGACGCCGCCGCTGCCAGCGGAGGCTGCGCCGCCGTCGAAACCGCCGCAGCCACCAACGATGCCGGCAAGAGCAAGTTCATGGGCAGCGAAATCGCCAAGAGCGACCGGCCCGAACTGACCGCCGCCAAGATCATCGTCTCCGGAGGCCGGGCGCTGGGCAGCAAGGAAAAGTTCGACGAAGTCATGACCCCGCTGGCCGACAAGCTGGGCGCGGC